>NZ_JBICKW010000024.1:0-424641 GCF_043104645.1 Delftia sp. WSY_12 | reverse complement strand
GCTTCAAAGAGCCGAGTTCTAAAGAACTTGGCTGTTCGCCTCAAACGCCCACGCTTATCGGCTGTATATTTTTAAGGATCGAAGCAAAGAATTTTTTCCTTGCTTCTGACTTGCTGCGATCAGCGAAGCCTTGAATTCTAGCACAGTTTTTAGCGTCGTTGCAATCAAATTTCTTCGATTTTTTCAACACCAGCGATCTGCATCGCTCTCTTCAGCAGAGCCTTGCATTGTAGCACGTTTTTTAACGGTCTTACAAAACTCTGGAAGCTTCACTTTTCAGACATTTGCGTGTCATCGAGTGCAGGGGCGCAATTCTAGCACCAAAACTTGGCGGATGACTGGCGTCATCCGCCAAGTTTTTTCAAGCCGCCGCCAAGGCCTGTTCCAGAGCGTCGACGAAGAGGCTGGCCACGTCGCAGCCGGTCTGGTCATGGATCTCCTGGAAGCAGGTGGGGCTGGTCACATTGATCTCGGTGATGCACTGGCCGATGACATCGACACCGGCCAGCAGCAGTCCACGCTCCATGAGGAGGGGGCCGATCTCTTCGGCCATGGCCTTGTCGTGCTGGCTCAGAGGCTGGGCCACGCCCTTGCCGCCCGCTGCCAGGTTGCCGCGCACTTCGTTGCCCTGGGGAATGCGTGCCAGGCAATAGGGAACAGGTTTGCCGCCGATGACGAGCACACGCTTGTCGCCCTCGGTGATCTCGGGCAGAAATTTCTGCACCATGACGCTGCTGGCACCGCCCTGGTTCAGGGTTTCGATGATGCTGCCCAGGTTGCGGCCGTCGGCGCCCACGCGGAAGATGCCCATGCCGCCCATGCCGTCCAGCGGCTTGAGGATGATGTCCTGATGCTCTTCATGGAAGGCGCGGATGTCCTGCGCGCTGCGCGTGACCAGGGTCGGGCCGATGAATTGCGGGAATTCGAGGATGGCCAGCTTTTCCGGATGGTCTCGCAACGCCCTGGGCTTGTTGAATACCTTTGCGCCTTCGCGCTCGGCCTGTTCCAGCAGGTGCGTGGAGTAGAAGTATTCGGAATCGAAGGGCGGGTCCTTGCGCATGAGGATGGCATCGAAGCCCGCCAGCTCCTCCAGGCCTTCCTTAGAGATTTCAAACCACTGCCGGGCGTCTCCCGTGAGCTGGATGTGCCGCACCTGGGCGACGACCTTGCCGCCGCGCTGCCAGGAAAGCTGCCTGGGTTCGCAGGCCACGATGGAGTGGCCGCGCCGCTGCGCCTCGCGCATCATGGCGAAGGTGGTGTCCTTGTAGGTCTGGAACGATTCGAGCGGATCGGCGACGAAGAGGATTTGCATGGGTTGTGTGCAGAAGGCGGCGGCCCGTGCCTCGCCTGTATGGGAGGCGGAAGTGGGGTGCCCGGGCCTGGGCCGCGTATCAGTCAGCCCGTGCACGTCGGTAATGTTGCACAAATAGCGCCAGGCTGCCCGCGACCACGCCCCAAAACGCCGAGCCGACTCCGGCTATCACCACGCCGCTGAGCGTCACCAGAAAGGTGATCAACGCAGCCTCCCTGTGTTCCTCCCCCTTGAGAGCTGTCGCCAGGCCGCTGCCTATGGAGCCCAGCAGGGCCAGTCCCGCAATGCAGACCACCAGTTCCTTGGGGAAGGCGGTGAGCAGTCCCGTGACCACGGCGCCGAAGATGCCTATGACTATATAGAAGAGGCCACAGATCGCCGCCGCCGTGTAGCGGCGGGATTTGTCCTCATGGGCCTCGGGGCCCATGCAGATGGCAGCGGTGATGGCACTGAGGTTGAGCGCGTAGCCGCCGAAGGGGGCCAGCACCAGGGTGGCGATGCCCGTCATGCTGATGATGCGGGAGATGGGCAGGTCGTAGCCCGTGGCACGGATGACGGCCACGCCGGGCAGGTTCTGCGAGGCCATGGTGACGACGAACAGGGGCAAGGCCAGGCTCACCAGGGCGGGCACCGAGAACTGCGGCATGGTGAAGACTGGCCAGGCAAGGCCTGCATGCACGGCGGACCATTGCATTTGCCCGTTGAGCGCCACCCAGGCGATGGAGGCCACCAGCGTGGCGATGACCGCATAGCGCGGTGCCAGGCGGCGCGACAGCAGATAGGTCAGCAGCATGACCAGCACCAGGGGCAGCGCATCCCTGGCGGCGGCAAAGGCCTGCATGCCGAAGTTGGCCAGTACGCCCGCCAGGAGGGCGGCAGCGATTTCCATGGGGATGCGGTTCATGACGCGCTCGAACCAGCCTGTGGCTCCCACCAGGATGATCAGCCCCGCGCTGATGATGAAGGCGCCAACGGCCTCGCCCATGGAAAAGCCCCCGGCAAGCCCTGCCGTGGCAAGGACGGCTGCGCCTGGCGTGGACCAGGCGACCATGACCGGCATGCGCAGTATCAGCGAGGGCAGCAGAGAGCACAGGCCCATGCCCAGTCCCAGCGCCCAGATCCAGGACGTGATCTGCTCGGGCGTGGCATGGAAGGCCTGGGCGGCCTGAAAGACCAGGGCCACCGAGCTGGTGAAGCCCACGAGCACGGCCACGAAGCCGGCTGCGAAGGCAGAGGGACTCAAGTCACGGAAAAAGCGCATCGCGCGATTCTGTCACCACAGCCGCCGACCGTGCGATGCGCTGGCGACGCCTACAGCTCGATCTTGGAGCCCAGCTCCACCACGGAGTTGCTGGGCAGGTGCAGGAAGTCGGAGACACGGCTGGCGTTGCGGTGCATCTGGGCGAACAGCTTTTCGCGCCAGGGCGCCATGCGGTGGCTGATGCGCGGGATGATGACATCGCGCGACAGGAAGTAGCTGGTCTCCATGGCGTCGAGCTGGCAACCCCGGGGGCGCAGCAGGGACAGTGCCGCCGGCACGTCCGGTTCGTTCTTGAAGCCGTAGTTGATGATGACCTGCCAGCAGTCGCTGCCCAGCGCCTCGATCTCGGTGCGCTTGTCCAGGCCCACCCAGGGAATTTCATGGTTGCGCACCGTGACGAAGATGTTCTGGTTGTGCAGCACCTTGTTGTGCTTGAGGTTGTGCAGCAGGGCGTTGGGTACGGTGCCCGGTTCGCCGGAAAGAAAGACGGCCGTGCCCGTCACGCGCGCCGGCGGATGGCGCCAGACCGATTCGAGGAAGCTCTTGAGGTCGATGGCATCGGCCTGCAGCTTTTCGTGCAGCAGCTCGCGGCCCTTGCGCCAGGTCATCATCAGCGAGAACACCGTGCCGCCAATCAGCAGCGGGAACCAGCCGCCGTCGAACAGCTTGAGCAGGTTGGACGAGAAGAAGGCCAGGTCCACCAGGAAAAAGAATCCGGTGGCCGCGATGCACAGGGCCAGCGGGTAGTTCCAGCGGTAGCGGATCACGAAGAAGGTCAGCGTGGTGGTGATCAGCATGTCCAGCGTGACCGCAATGCCGTAGGCGGCCGCCAGGTTGCCGCTGGAGCGGAACAGCACCACGGCCAGCGCAATCGCCACGAACAGGCTCCAGTTGACCAGGGGCATGTAGATCTGGCCGGTCTCGCGCACGCTGGTGTGGCGCACTTCCAGGCGCGGCAGATAGCCCAGCTGTATGACCTGGCGCGTGACGCTGAAGGCGCCCGTGATCAGGGCCTGCGAAGCGATGACCGTGGCCATGGTGGCCATCAGCACCAGGGGCAGCAGCGCCCAGGCCGGGGCCATCATGTAGAAGGGATTCTTCACGGCGGCCGGGTTGGCCAGCAGCAGCGCACCCTGGCCGAAGTAATTGAGCGTGAGGGCAGGCATGGCCACGGAGAACCAGGCCAGGCGGATGGGCTTCTTGCCGAAGTGGCCCAGGTCGGCGTAAAGCGCCTCCGCCCCGGTCACGCACAGCACGACGGCGCCCAGGATGATGAAGCTGGTGCCGGGGTTGTCCCAGATGAAGCGCACTGCGAAGTGCGGGCTGATGGCCGCCAGGATTTCGGGATGGCCCGCGATCTGGTGCACGCCCAGCGCTGCGATGGTGGCAAACCAGACCAGGGTGATGGGGCCGAAAAACCGACCGATCCCCGCCGTGCCGTGCTTCTGGAACCAGAAAAGCAGGAAGAGGATCACCAGGGTCAGCGGGATCACGGCCTTGGTGAAGTGCGGAGAGACCACTTCCAGGCCTTCGACAGCCGAGAGCACGGAGATGGCCGGCGTGATCACGCCATCACCATAGAACAGCGAAGTGCCGAAGATGCCGATGAGCAGCAGCACGTTGCGCAGGCGGGGCTTGTCCTTGACGGTCTGCGAGGCCAGGGCCAGCATGGCGACCAGGCCGCCTTCGCCGTTGTTGTCGGCACGCAGCACCAGGACCACGTACTTGAGCGAGACGATGACCGTCAGGGTCCAGAACAGCAGCGACAGGACGCCGTAGATGTTCTCCTGGGTGAACGGCACATGGCCGGAGCCGAAGACCTCCTTGACCGAATACAGCACGCTGGTGCCGATATCGCCATAGACCACGCCGATGGCGCCCAGGGTGAGCGCGGCCAACGAAGATTTGGTTTTCTGCACAGGTCTATGCGCCATCCCGTGGGGAGATGGCTTCAGTCAATTGAAATGCCGGCATTGTCCGCTGTCCTGATGACGAGCGCATCGGACAGCACCCCGATCAGTCGTAGATTTCCGCGTTGGGGTTGGTCGCCTCCAGCTCATAGCTGGCCGCCAGCATGGCGACCCGGGCCACCACGCCATACATGTAGAAGCGGTTGGGCATGCTGGCACCCGGGCGCGCGCCGATCTGGGGCAGCTGGGTGCTGTGCTGGAAGGCCAGCGGCACGAAGCCGGCTCCGGGCGCGTTGAGGTTTTCGTCCACATCGCGTTCGGGATGCATGCGGTAGAAGCCGCCGACCACGTAGCGGTCCATCATGTAGACCACGGGCTCGGCCACGGCGTTGTTCATGCGCTCCTGGGTGAGCACGCCTTCCTGGATGATCACGTCGTGCACGGTCTGGCCGTCCTTGATCATGCCCATCTTGTTGCGGCTCTTGCGCGGCAGCTCGGCCAGCTCCTTGGCATCGCGCACGGTCATCACGCCCATGCCATAGGTGCCGTTGTCGGCCTTGACGATGGCAAACGGCTTTTCCTTGATGCCGTACTCCTTGTACTTGCGGCGCACCTTGGCCAGCAGCACATCGACCTGTTCGGCCAGGCCTTCCATGCCCACGCCATTGGCGAAGTCGATGCCTTCGCTGCGCCCGAACAGCGGGTTGATCAGCCAGGGATCGATGCCCAGCAGCTTGCCGAAGCGCTTGGCCACTTCCTCATAGCTCTGGAAATGGCGGCTCTTGCGGCGCACGCTCCAGCCTGCATGCAGGGGGGGCAGCAGGTATTGCTCGTACAGCTCCTCGACGATGCCCGGGACGCCGGACGACAGGTCGTTGTTGAGCAAGATGGTGCAGGGATCGAAATCCTTGAGACCGATGCGGCGCTTGCTGCGGATCACCGGCTCCAGCGTCACCGTGTCGCCATGCGGCAGGGTGACGGTGGTGGTCTTCTTCACATCGGGGCTGATGGAGCCGATGCGCACGTTCAGACCGGCCATGTTGAAGATGCGCTTGAGCTGCACCACGTTGGCCAAGTAGTGCGTGTTGCGCGTGTGGTTCTCGGGAATGATGAGCAGATTGCGCGCTTCGGGGCAGATCTTCTCGATCGCCGCCATGGCCGCCTGTACGGCCAGCGGCAGCATTTCGTCGGTCAGGTTGTTCCAGCCCCCGGGGAAGAGGTTGGTGTCCACGGGTGCGAGCTTGAAACCGGCGTTGCGGATGTCCACCGAGCAATAGAAAGGCGGCGTGTGTTCCATCCATTCGAGCCGGAACCAGCGCTCGATCGCCGGCATGGAGTCGAGGATGCGCTGCTCAAGCTCGTTGATCGGGCCGGTCAGGGCCGTGATGAGATGTGGAACCATAAAGACCCTCTGGGTACGACGGTGGGGGGCAATTGTAGAGATTGGACCATGGTCTAGGTGTTTTCCCCAGTCTTTGCAGCGTCAGCGGCGCCAGAAAGCCGGCGAAAGCAAGGCCATGAAGCTGAGGATTTCCAGGCGTCCCAGCAGCATGGCCAGGGTGCAGACCCAGGTCTGGAATTCGGTGAGCACAGCATAGTTGGAGGACGGGCCCACCGCGCCCAGGCCCGGCCCCATGCAGTGCACGCTGGCCAGCACGGCGGAGAAGGCGGTCACCGGGTCCAGGTCGGTGAGCAGCAGCACCATGCTGAGTGTGATCACGGTGGCGCCATAGACCAGCATGAAGGCCAGCACCGAGAAGATCATGCGGTTGTCCACCACGCCGGTGCCCAGCCGCACGGGCTGCAAGGCGCGCGGATGCGCGAGCCGCGTGAGTTCACGCCGCGCCTGCTTGAGCAGGATGAGCATGCGCACCATCTTGATGCCGCCGCCCGTGGAGCCCGCACTGGTGGCCACACCCGACATCAGCAGCATGAGCACGGGCGCAAAGACGGGCCAGGTCAGGTAGTCCACCGTGGTGAAGCCGGTCGTCGTGGCCACCGAGACCACATGGAAGAGACCGTAGCGCAGGGCCTCCACGGGCCCGTACACGCCCTTGGCCCATAGCAGCAGCGCCACGATCAGCCCGCCTCCCAGCAGCACGGCCAGCGTGGCGCGCATTTCCGGATCGCGCCAGAAGCCGTCCCAGCGGCCCTTGCGCATGGCCACGAAGTACAGCGCGAAGTTGCAGCTGGCCAGCAGCATGAAGACCAGGGCAGTCAGTTCGATCAACGGCGAGTCGAAATACGCAAAGCTGGCGTCATGCGAGGACAGGCCACCGAGGCTGACGGTGGCGAACATGTGCATCAGCGCATCCAGCGGCGACATGCCTGCCGCCCAGAAGGCCAGCAGACAGGCCAGCGAGAACACGCCGTACACGCCCCACAGGCCCTTGGCGGTCTCGGTCACGCGCGGCGTCAGCTTGGTGTCCTTGATGGGGCCAGCGGCTTCGGCACGGAACAGCTGGGCGCCCCCCACGCCCAGCAGGGGCAGGATGGCCACGGCCAGGATCAGGATGCCCATGCCGCCCAACCATTGCAGGAAGGTGCGCCAGACATTGATGGACACGGGCAGCGCATCCAGCCCCGTGAGCACGGTGGCGCCGGTGGTCGTCAGGCCCGAGACGGCCTCGAAATAGGCATGGGTGAAGCTGATGCTCAGCCCCACATGGCCCATGCCCAGCACCAGAGGGAGCATGGCGCACAGCGGCAAAACCACCCAGACCAGGGTGACGAGGATGACGCCGTGGCGCGGCTGCAGCTCGCGCCGGAAGTGGTCCAGGCCTATCCACAGCGACAGCCCCGCAGCCGCCGTGATGCCGATGGCCCAGGGGTAGATGCGCCAGATGCCGTCGTCAGTGAACCAGGACACTGCAAAGGGCAGCAGCATGGACAGCGCAAACATGACCATGAGCATGCCAAGCACGCGCAGGACGGGTAACAGGTCGCGCATGGTGTCGGCTCAGAAGAAGGTGGCGCTGACGCGAAACAGGTTCTCCACGTCCCGTACCAGCCGCTTGTGGGGCAGGAAGAAGATCACGTGGTCGCCGCTCTCGATCACGGTGGTGCTGCGCGGGATGATGACCTCGGGCTCGGCACCGGCCGCGATTTCGTCGGCCGGCACGCCTTCGGGTATGCCGCGCACGATGAGGCCGATGTGGGCATCCTCGGGCACGCGCAGGTCCTCGACCTTGCGGCCGACCACGCGCGAGCTTTTGCGGTCGCCGCGCGCCACGATCTCCAGCGCCTCGGCCACGCCCCGGCGCAGGCTGTGCACGGCCTGCACGTCGCCGCGGCGCACATAGGCCAGCAGTTCGCCAAGCATGGCCTGGGCCGGCGACAGCGCAATGTCGATCTGCGTGCCGTGCATCAGGTCGGCGTAGGCACGCCGCGTGATCAGCGACAGCACGCGCCGCGCGCCCATGCGTTTGCCCAGCAGGCTGGCCATGATGTTGTTCTCATCGTCGTCGGTCAGGGCCAGGAACAGGTCCACGTCCTCCACGCTTTCATCGGCCAGCAGGTCCTCGTCGGTGGCATCGCCGTGCAGCACCAGCACCTCGGCCGGCAGCAGCGAGGCCAGGTCCTGGCAGCGCTGCTCGTCGGGCTCGATGATCTTGATGTGGAAGCGGCCCGGCACGCGCGACAGCTGCAGCGCCAGGCGCTGGCTGACCTGGTCACCGCCGGCGACCATGATGCGGTAGACCGGGCGCGAAGGCCGGCCGGCAGGCTGGTGGATGGCACGCAGCACCTCGGCCACATGCTCGCGCGCGGCCAGGATGAAGACCTCGTCGCCGGGCTCGATGCGCGTGTTGCCGTCGCAGCGGACGAAGCGGTCGGGCTCGTCCAGGAAACGCCGGTAGATGGCCACGATGCGCATGGCCAGCTCGGGCATGCAGTCGCGCAGCTCGCCGATGTGCTTGCCGACGGCGGGGGCGCCGTCGCGCGCGCGCACCGAGGCCAGTGCGGCCCGCCCGCCCGCGAAGGCACGCACCTGCATGGCTTCGGGAAACTCGATGAGCTTGCTGATGTAGTTGGTCAGCGATTCCTCGGGGCAGATGATGCGGTCGACGCCAAAGCCTTCCTTGCCCAGCAGCGCCTCGTCCTCGCCAAAGCCCGAGGAGCGCACGCGCGCGATGCGTGTGGGAATCTCGAACAGGACCTGGGCCAGCTTGCAGCACACAAGGTTGGTTTCGTCGAGCGCGGCGCAGGCGATCAGCAGGTCCGTGTCCTTGGCGCCAGCCTCGGCCAGCACATGGGGATCGATGCCGCTGCCCACGACGCCACGCAGGTCGAAGCGCGACTCCAGCTCGCGCAGGCGCCGTGCGTCGGTGTCGATCACCGTGATGTCGTTGCGTTCGGACACCAGGCTTTCTGCCACGCTGTAGCCCACACGGCCGGCGCCAAGAATGATGATTTTCATGGATTCATTGCAGTGCTGCGGTGCCGGCGCGGGGCATTCCGGCGCGCAGCACGGCTCGGTCAGGTGCGGACTTCGCCTTCACCCAGCACCACGTATTTGAGCGAGGTCAGACCTTCGATGCCCACAGGACCGCGCGCATGGAACTTGTCGGTGCTGATGCCGATTTCCGCGCCCAGGCCGTACTCGAAGCCGTCGGCAAAGCGCGTGCTGGCGTTGACCATGACGCTGGCCGAATCCACTTCGCGCAGAAAGCGCTGGGCGTGCATATGGTCGCGCGTCAGGATGGCGTCCGTGTGGTGGCTGGAGTAGCGGTTGATGTGGGCGATGGCCTCGTCCACACCGGACACGATCTTGACGCTGATGATGGGCGCCAGGTATTCCTCGCTCCAGTCCTGCTCGGTGGCCTCGGCCAGTTGAGCACCGGCCACAGACTTCAGGATGGCCAGCGATTCGGGGCAGCCGCGCATCTCCACGCCCTTGGCGGCGTAGATGGCGCCGATCTTCGGCAGGAATTCGGCGGCCACGCCGCGCGCCACCAGCAGGCTTTCACTGGCATTGCAGGGGCTGTACTTGTTGGTCTTGGCGTTGTCGGCCACCTTGACGGCCATGGCGATGTCGCAGGGATCATCGACATAGGTGTGGCAATTGCCGTCCAGGTGCTTGATGACGGGCACCTTGGCCTCGCGGCTGATGCGCTCGATCAGGCCCTTGCCGCCGCGCGGGATGATGACGTCCACGTAGTCGGGCATGGCGATGAGCTGGCCCACGGCCTCGCGGTCCGTGGTCTGCACCAGCTGCACGCCGTGCCCGGGCAGGCCGGCTTCGGCCAGCGCCCTGGCGACGAGGGCCGCCAGCGCCTTGTTGGAGTCGATGGCCTCGGAGCCGCCGCGCAGGATGCAGGCGTTGCCGCTCTTGATGCTGAGGCTGGCCGCCTCGATGGTCACGTTGGGGCGGCTTTCGTAGATCATGCCGAACACGCCGATCGGCACACGCATCTGGCCTACGCGGATGCCGCTGGGCATTTGCTTCATGCCGATGATCTCGCCGATCACATCGGCCATGGAGGCCAGCTGCTCACATCCCTGGGCACAGGTTTCCAGCACCTTGGGCGTCAGGCGCAGGCGGTCCACCATGGGAGCGGACAGGCCGTTGGCCACGGCGCGTTCGAGGTCACGGGCGTTGTCGGTCTGCAACGGCTCCACGTTCTCCCGCAGCAGGCGCGCCAGCGCCAGCAGGGCGCGGCTTTTGACGGCAGCCGAGGCTCGGGCCATCTGGGCGGAGGCCACTTTGGCCTGAACGCCCAGGTTGTGGGTGTATTCGACGATATTGAGCGCGTTCATTCCGAGATTCTCGCCGAGTTGCGCCCATTTGCGCACCGAGAGCGGGCATGCCCCGCGCCAACATGCGGCTGGGATGCGTCCTCGCACGGCCACCAGAGGGCAAACCCCGCGTTCCGGCGGCCGGCAGGATGTCGCGGCCACCCTACACTGCTGCCCAGTACGCAGAGGTTTTCCCGCCATGTCCACCAGCCACGACACTCTTCTCGCCGCCCAGCAGCTCGCACAGTTGCGCGCGGGCTTCGCCCAACTGGCACAGCAGCAGCTGCCGGCCGCCGTGCTCGGGCAGCAGGCCAGGGCTTCCTCGGAGTTGCTGCAGGCCCTGCCGCCGCGCTACGGCGAAGTGCTGCTCAATCTGCTGGACCGATTGGAGTCCAGCGCGCTGTTCAGCGAGGAAAGCTGCTCCTTCAGCCAGAAGGACCTGCTGGACAACCTCGAGACCTGGGCCACCAAGGCCCAGGCGCAGCTGGAAAAGACGAGCTAGGAACGGTACGTCAGCCCTTGGCGCCGGCCTGGGCCAGGTCCATGGCCAGGCGGCGCAGGGCCTGCCAGCCGTCGCGGGGCCAGCCCTCGAAGGCCAGGCCCTTGACGATGCCGTCCACCGCGTGGGCCGATTGCAGCAGGCGCGCGGCCTGGGCGTCGGTGATGCGCGGCAGCAGGCGCTCGAACAAACGCTCCTTGACGCCCCAGACGCGCTGGGCGCGCAGGGCCATGGGCAGGGGCTGACCTGCGGCCATGGCGTCCTTGACGCGGCAGATGGAGCGGATGTCCTCGGCCAGGGTCCAATGCACCAGCACCTCGGCCGTGCCCTCGGCCTGCAGGCCGTCGAGCATGCGCGAGACGCGCGCCAACTGGCCGGACAGCACGGCCTCGGACAGCTTGAACACGTCGTAGCGCGCCACATTGAGCACTGCCTGCTCCACCTGCGCCTGGCTCAGCTCGCCGGCGGGGTGCAGCAGGGCCAGTTTCTGGATCTCCTGGTGTGCGGCCAGCAGGTTGCCCTCGACCCGGTCGGCAAAGAACTGCAGCGTGCGCTGGCCTTCCTCGCCGGGTGCCACGCGCTGGCCCTGGGCTGCCAGGCGCTGGGCAATCCAGGCCGGCAGCTGGCCGCGCTCTATGGGATCGATCTGCAGCGTCATGCCCTGGGCTTCCAGCGCGCTGAACCAGGCGCCGGTCCTGGTGGCCTTGTCCAGGCGCGGCAGCATGACCAGGGTGAGCGTGCTGTCATTGCCGCGCGCCGCCTCGGCGATCTGCTGCAGCGCGGCGCCGCCGTCCTTGCCGGGCTTGCCCGAGGGAATGCGGATCTCGATGATCTGCCGATCGGCAAACAGCGACAGCGAGCCACCGGCCGCCAGCACGGCGCTCCAGTCGAAATGGGCGCCGGCCACGGTGTAGCTGCTGCGCTCGGTGTAGCCCGCGGCGCGCGCGGCGGCACGGATGGCGTCGGCAGCCTCCTGCTGCTGCAGCGGCTCGTCGCCGTGCAGCACATAGAGCGGGCGCAGGCCCTTGGCCAGATGGCCGCCGAGCTGGTTCAGGGCAAGCTGCATGGGGCTCAGGTCAGGCTCTTGACGGCGGCCAGACGGCGCAGCAACTGCTGCACGATGTCGGTGCGCATGTCCTTGTAGAGCATGGCTTCTTCGGCTTCCTTGGACAGCGCGTTGGTTTCGTTGTACGTCACATCGCGCTGCTGCAGGATTTCGGTCTCGGGAATCGGCTCGTCGCCATTGGGCGTGCGCAGCTTGAAGCGCACGCGCAGGCGCAGCTGCAACTCGCGCACCTGGCCCAGCGCGTTCATGCCGACGATGACCCGCTCCTGCCGCTCGCTGACGATCTGGAAGATCGCTTCGGCATCGTCGGGCGATGCCGGATCCCGCAGCACGGTCAGCTTGTCGCTGGCACTGGCCAGATTGCGCGACAGCTCCCGCGCTACCGGAGAGCCACGGCCCGCCTGGATGTACAGCGAGCGGAACACGAAGGTCGGCACCCCCCGCAGGCGAAAGCCGCAGGCCCCCAGCAGCGGAGCCAGGGCAAGGGCGGTGAGCAGGGTACGTTTTTGCATGCTTGGTTCCTTGCGGGCGCCGGGCAGGCCCGGCGCCCAGGGGGTCAGACCACGACGTTGACCAGGCGGCCAGGCACCACGATCACCTTCTTGGGCACGGCACCGTTGGTGAACTTCTGGCATTCCTCGTTGGCCAGGGCGATGCGCTCGATCTCGGCCTTGTCGGCCGTCGAGGACACCAGGATGGCCCCGCGCAGCTTGCCGTTGACCTGCAGCACCAGAGAGATCTCGTCCTGCACCAGCGCCTGGGGATCGACCTGGGGCCAGGGCGCATCCAGCACGTCGCCCAGGTGGGCGGCGTAGCCCAGCTCGCTCCACAGCGCATGGGCCAGGTGGGGCGTGGCCGGGTAGAGCACGCGCAGCAGGATGCCGAAGCCTTCGATCAGCGCCACCTGGGCGCCCGCGTCGTCGTGGGACTTGAAGTCCTCCAGCGCGTTGATCATCTTCATGGCGCCCGAGACCACGGTGTTGTACTGCATGCGCTGGTAGTCGTACTCCACCTGCTTGAGCACGGTGTGGATCTCCAGGCGCAGCGCCTTGGCGGCCTTGCCGAATGCCACGTCGTCCAGCGACTTGGCGCCGGCCACGCTCTGCACGGCGCCGGCCATGTCCATCTGCGACAGTTTGGCGCCGAAGTTGTAGACGCGGCGCAGGAAGCGGTAGCTGCCTTCGACGGCGGCATCGTTCCACTCCAGCGTCAGCTCGGGCGGCGCGGTGAACATGGTGTACAGGCGCGCGGTGTCGGCGCCGTACTTCTCGATCAGCTCCTGCGGATCGATGCCGTTGTTCTTGGACTTGGACATGGTGCCCACGCCCTCGTAGTCGATGTCCGTGCCCACGGGCAGCAGGCCATCGGCGCTGTCCACCTCGGCCTTGAGCTTGGCGCCCACGATCTTGCCGGTCTCGTCGAACACATGCTCGACATCCTTGGGCCAGAAGTACTCCTTGGCACCCTTGGCCGTGCGGCGGCTGTAGATGTGGTTGAGCACCATGCCCTGGGTCAGCAGCTTGGTGAAGGGCTCATCGACCTTGACCAGGCCCAGGTCACGCATGACCTTGGTCCAGAAGCGCGCGTACAGCAGGTGCAGGATGGCGTGCTCGATGCCGCCGATGTACTGGTCCATGCCGCTGCCGCCGGTGGCGGCATTCTGGTCCCGCATCCAGTACTCGGCGCCTTCCGCCACCATCTGCTCGCTGTTCCTGGCGTCGCAATAGCGCATGAAGTACCAGGACGAGTCCACGAAGGTGTCCATGGTGTCGGTCTCGCGGCGCGCGCTCTTGCCGCAGCAGGGGCAGACCACGCCGGCGTGGAAGGCTTCGCTCTTGACCAGGGGGTTGCCCGAGCCATCGGGCACCAGGTCCTGGGGCAGGACCACGGGCAGGTCCTTGGCGGGCACGGGCTGGGCGCCGCAGTCCTCGCAGTGGATGATGGGAATCGGCGTGCCCCAGTAGCGCTGGCGGCTCACGCCCCAGTCGCGCAGGCGCCAGGTGGTTTTCTTCTCGCCAAGGCCCTTGGCGGCCAGCAGTTCGGCCACCTTGTCCACGGCTGCCCCATGGGGCAGGCCGTCGAGTTCGCCGGATTCGATGCAGACAGCGCGCTGCTTGTCGCCGTACCAGTCGGCCCATGCCTCGGTGCTGAAGGTCTCGCCCTCGACCGCGATGACCTGGCGGATGGCGATGCCGTACTTCTTCGCAAAGGCGAAGTCGCGCTCGTCATGCGCGGGCACGCCCATGACGGCGCCGTCGCCGTAGCTCATGAGCACGTAGTTGCCGACCCAGACCTCGACCTGGGCACCCGTCAGCGGATGGGTGACGAACAGGCCCGTGGGCAGGCCTTCCTTTTCCTTGAGCGCGAGTTCGGCCTCGGTGGTGCCGCCCTTCTTGCATTCTTCGATGAAGGCCGCGAGCTTGGGCTGCGATGCCGCGGCATGCTGGGCCAGCGGGTGCTCGGGCGCCACGGCGCAGAAGGTCACGCCCATGATGGTGTCGGCGCGCGTGGTGAACACGTACAGGCGCCCGTCCTGGATGGGCTGGCCGTCGGCGCCACGGATGTCGTGGGTGAAGGCGAAGCGCACGCCCGCGCTCTTGCCGATCCAGTTTTCCTGCATCAGGCGCACTTTTTCAGGCCAGCCGGTCAGCGTGGCCTTGTCGCCGCCCACCTGGACATGGTCCAGCAGCTCCTGGGCGTAGTCGGTGATCTTCAGGTAGTAGCCTGGGATTTCGCGCTTTTCGACCGGCGCGCCCGTGCGCCAGCCCCGACCGTCGATGACCTGCTCGTTGGCCAGCACGGTCTGGTCCACCGGGTCCCAGTTCACGATCTGGGTCTTGCGGTAGGCAATGCCCTTTTCCAGCATCTGCAGGAACAGCCACTGGTTCCACTTGTAGTAGTCGGGATCGCAGGTGGCCACTTCGCGGCTCCAGTCGATGGCCAGACCCATCGCCTGCATCTGCTTTTTCATGTAGCCGATGTTGTCGTAGGTCCACTGCGCAGGCGGCACCTTGTTCTTGAGCGCCGCGTTCTCGGCCGGCAGGCCGAAGGCATCCCAGCCCATGGGCATGAGGACGTTGTAGCCCTTCATGCGCAGCTGGCGCGCCAGCATGTCGTTGATGGTGTAGTTGCGCACATGGCCCATGTGCAGCTTGCCGCTGGGGTAAGGCAGCATGGAGCAGGCGTAGAACTTGGGCTTGGCCTGGTCTTCGGTCACGCGGTAGGCGTCGCGGGCGGACCAGTGGTCTTGCGCTGCGCGCTCAACGTCGATGTGGTTGTATTTCTCTTGCATGGTGCTGCGGCCCCAAGGGCCGGACAAGGTGGCCGGACGAGCCGGATGGCCGGAATCAACCGACGATTTTAGGGCCCCGGCCCGCCGGTGCCGCAAGCAGCCCACAAGCCCGCAGACGGTACTGCGCCATCAGCACCCGGTTGCCCGGCCGCCGCGCGGGGAAAAGCCGCGCTGCGTATGCTTGGCACCCTCTGTGGCAGTGCGCCGCAGACGTTCCGCCATCGCCAGCCCGGACTTGCGCAGGAACGGATACGGACATCCCGGGCATGCCGCCATCGCGCGGCAGGTTTTTCCGCGCCCTGGAGTTTTCTCTTGCTGAACTGGTCTTTGATTTCCGGCTGGGATCCCGTCATGCAGGCCCTGGCTGCGCTGTGCGCGCTGGTGCTGCTGGCCCGCTCCGCGGGTTTTGTCGTGCAATGGCTGCTGTTGCGCGTGCTGCCGCGCATGCGCAGCACGCTGGTGGAGATGGAGTGGGCCCAGGTGCTGCTGCACGACAGCGTGCTGCAGCGGCTGGCCAAGGCCGTGCCTTCGCTGGTCATGCAGTCCGGCGTGCAGGCCATACCGCAGCTGCAGCCGCAGTGGGCCACCCTGATCCTGAACCTGGCCATCGCCTGCACCATCTACCACGTGGCCCGCGTGATCAGCGCCCTGCTCAATGCCATGAACGAGGCGCACGACCTCAAGGAAGAGCGCAAGGCCACGCAGGCGCACTCGATCAAGAGCTATGTGCAGCTGGGCAAGCTGCTGGTGTTCCTGATCGCCATCGTGCTCATCGTCGCCACCCTGGTGGACCGCTCGCCGCTGCTGCTGCTGTCCGGCCTGGGCGCGGCCTCGGCCGTGCTGATGCTGATCTTCAAGGACACCATCATGTCCTTCGTGGCCGGCGTGCAGCTGGGCTCCAACGACATGCTGCGCGTGGGCGACTGGATCGAGATGCCCCAGGTCGGCGCCGACGGCTTCGTGATCGACATCGCGCTGCACACGGTCAAGGTGCAGAACTGGGACAAGACCATCACCACCATTCCGACCTGGCGGCTGATGAGCGACAGCTACAAGAACTGGCGCGGCATGTTCGAGTCGGGCGGGCGCCGCATCCGCCGCTCGCTGCACATAGACGCCCACACCATCCGCCTGCTGACGGCAGAGCAGCGGCAGAAATTGTCTTTGCTCGAGCCCCTCAAGGACTATTGGAGCAGTGATGGCGGCCTGCGCATGGCCGATGCGCCGGCGGGCAGCGAGATGGCAGCGCAGCATCTGAGCAATCTGGCCGCGTTCAAGGCCTATGCATACGCCTACCTGCTGCGCCATCCGCACATCCACAAGACACCGAACATGTTCCTGCTGGTGCGCACCATGGAGCCTTCTCCCATGGGGGTGCCGCTGGAGCTGTTTTGCTACACCAGCACCACGGTCTGGGTGGAGTACGAGGCCATACAGGGCGCGATCTTCGATCACCTGATCGGCATGCTGCCGCTGTTCGGGCTCAGTCTGTACCAGCGCTCCTCGGACCATGGCCAGCATCTGCGGCTGGCGGGCAACGAGCGCTGGCCCGAAGGACAGGACTAGGTTCGCGGGCGCAGGCCCGGCGGCGCTTGAGCGCCTGATCGCTTCAGCGCCCGGCGCCGGTGGGACCCAGGACGGCTGCGGGTTTTCCATCCTGGTTTCGCGCCGGCTCGGCCACGAAGCCTATGCGCGTCAGCCCTGCCGCGTGGGCCCAGCCCATGAGTTCGGCCACGCGGCCATAGGGCACGGCCTGGTCGGCACGCAGTTGCAGTTCTGCCTGGGGGTTGCGCGCGCCGAGCTGAGCGAGGCGCTCACGCAGCGCATCCGCCGTGGCGGGCTGGCCCTGCATCCAGAGCGCGCCCTTCGCATCGACCTCCAGCAGCAGCGCATCGTCCTCGCCCGCGGCGGCCATGGGCTGGGTGCCCTGGGCCTGGGGCAATTGCACGCGCAGCGAGGCGGCCAGCATGGGTGCCGCGAGGATGAAGATGACGACGAGCACCAGCATCACATCCACCAGCGGGGTGACGTTGATGGCGTGCATGGGCTGGGAGGAGCTTTCCTTGCCGCTCAGTCGTCCAAAGGCCATGTGCGCTCCTGGCGAGCCGCCCCGTCAGGGCGCTTCCATGGGGCCGGCCGGCAGGCCGGCGACGGCCATGCCGTCATCGTGCTGCGCCTGCTCGGCCGGCTGGGTGCCGAACATGGCTTGCAGGTCATGGGCAAAGCCTTCCAGCAGGGCCTCCATCTGGGCCGCGGCCCGGCCCAGCAGGTTGTAGGCCAGCACGGCCGGCAGGGCCACGGCCAGTCCGGCCGCCGTCATCACCAGGGCCTCGCCCACCGGGCCGGCCAGTTGTTCGATGCCGATCTGCCCGCTGCCCGCCAGCGTGGCCAGCGCGTGGTGAATGCCCCAGACGGTGCCCAGCAGGCCGACAAAAGGTGCCGTGGCGCCCACCGTGGCCAACAGGGTCTGGCCCCATTGCAGCTGGTGGCTGGCCGATTGCAGCGCCTGGCGAAGCCCCCGCGTCAGGCGGACGGAATGCGCCGCGCGTCCCGCAAGCGCCAGGCCGCTGCCCATGGGTGCCAGCGCCTGTGTCACGGCCTCGGCCATGGGTGCCACCAGTTGCTGGCGATCCCCCTCGCCCATGCGGGCCTGGCCCGAGGCCAGGTCCGGCGCGCTCCAGAAGGCCGCAATGGCCTGGGGAACGCGGCGCCGGCTGGCGGCCATGAACCAGACCTTCCAGACGATGACCACCCAGCTGGCCACCGACAGCGCCAGCAGCAGCAGCGCCGTGCCGCGCGCGACGGCATCGCCTTGCTGCCACCAGAGCCAGAGTGGACCGCTCATGGTCTTACCTTGCCCGTGCTGCGAGCCTCGTCACAGGCCCAATACGGCGTACATGTCGTACTGGCCGCTGGTCTTGTCCGCCAGGAAGCGCGCGGCACGCAGGCTGCCCTGGGCATAGCCGGCACGGCTGCTGGACTTGTGCGAGATCTCGATGCGCTCGCCCGTGCCCGCAAACAGCACCGTGTGGTCGCCGATGATGTCGCCACCGCGCACGGTGGCAAAGCCGATGGTGTTGTCCTCGCGCGCACCGGTGTGGCCGAAGCGCTCGTAGACGGCGCGGTCGGCCAGCTTCGTGCCCTGGGCTTCGGCGATGACCTCGCCCATCTTGAGGGCGGTGCCCGAAGGCGCATCCACCTTGTGGCGGTGGTGGGCCTCGACGATCTCGATGTCGTAGCCGCTGGACAGGGCCTTGGCCGCCATCTCCAGCAGCTTGAAGGTCACGTTCACGCCCACGCTCATGTTGGGCGACAGCACCACGGCCGTGCGCTGGGCGTACTCGGCGATGCGGGCCTTTTGCTCGTCGCTGAAGCCCGTGGTGCCGATGACCAGCCTGACGCCCAGTTCGGCGCAGATGGCCAGGTGCTCCAACGTGCCCTCGGGGCGCGTGAAGTCGATCAGGCAGTCGGCCTTGGACAGCGCGGCGCGCACATCGCTTTCGATGACGATGCCGCTGGCCAGGCCCAGGAAGGCCGAGGGATCGGTGCCCAGCGCAGGGCTGTCGGGACGGTCCAGCGCGGCAGTCAGCGCAAGGTCATCGCTTTGCGCGATGGCCTCGATCAGCATGCGGCCCATGCGGCCGGAGGCGCCGGCCACGGCCACGCGCAGGCGCTGGTTGTTGCTGGAGGAAGTGGCGGTCGTGGCGTTCATGTCGGGAAAGAGATGCAAAGGCTCAATGCGTGGAAAGTGGACTGCCCGGGCGCACGGCAGGCACCGCGGCAGCCGCCATCCACGGAAAAACGCCCGCATGCCTTGCGGCGCGCGGGCGGCGATATCAGCGGGCGCCGGGCTCCAGTGGCGGATAGCTGGCCGCCGCGGGCGGCGGCTCGGCGGCCACGGGCTCTTCGACCGGCTTGGCAGCGGGGAACTTGGACAGCTGCTCCTCGCTGGCTTCCAGCTGAGGAATCTTGCCCAGCTTCTTCTTGGAGCCCAGGCTGGCGACGAATTCGGCCTCGGTGGGCATCTCGTCGCCTTCGGAGCGGGCGAACAGGTCGCCGTTGAAGAAGACGGTCAGCTTGCGCACCTGGGAATCGACGCCGGGACGCTTGATGGTGAACACATATTCCCAGCGGTCGGCGTGGAATACGCTGGTGACCAGCGGCGTGCCGAGGATGTCACGCACCTGCTGGCGGCTCATGCCGGGCTGCAGGGCCTCGACCTGTTCGCGGGAGACGAAGTTGCCTTGGACGACCTCGACCTTGTAGGGAGTGACGACATTGGCGACTCGGTGCGCGGCGCCATCGAGGCTGCTGCAGCCTGCCAGCGCCACCCCGATCAACAGCATCAGGGCCGCACTGGCGCGGCAACGGGCTTGAACATGCATTGGTATCAGCATAGGGATATGATCGTGGATCATTGTAGCGGCTGGTCCCCGGGGCTTGCGATCATGCGACGCCCCTGGCACCAGGGCCATTTTGTTCGCCGTCCCGCACCTGCCGTGGTGGCAGCCCAGCGGGCAGTCTCTGCCAAAGACCCAGACATGAAGAACATCGACGAACTCAAGAGTACCGGCCTGAAGGCCACGCTGCCCCGCCTGAAGATCCTGGAGATCTTCCAGACGGGTGCGCAACGCCACATGACGGCCGAAGACGTGTTCCGCGTGCTGCTGGACGAGCGTTCGGACATCGGCCTGGCCACGGTCTACCGCGTGCTCACGCAGTTCGAGCAGGCAGGCATCCTCATCCGCAGCAATTTCGAGAGCGGCAAGGCCGTCTACGAGCTCAATGAAGGCCAGCACCACGACCACTTTGTCTGCACCAGCTGCGGCAAGGTCGAGGAGTTCTACGATCCCGATATCGAAAAGCGCCAGAACCTGATCGCCAAGGCCAAGGGCTGGGTGATCCAGGACCATTCGATGGCCCTGTACGGACAGTGCGCTGAATGCGCAAGCCGGCCCAGCAAATAAGGCCGGGTCCCTCAGAAAAAGCGGAGTGTGGAGCACTCCGCTTTTTTTTTGCCTTTTACTTTTTGCTACCGGCGCTTTACAGGGCGAAGCACATGGGTGGAGGATGCTGGCGTCCAATGGATTTCCCCTACCCACCGAGACACCATGCGCCGCACTTCGCCGTTCGCCATCGCTCTCACTTTCTCCGCCATCGTCCTGGCCACAGGCTGTGCGCCCTTGCAGGCCCCGCCGTTGTCCGCAGCGGCCGCGCTGCAGGGAGTGGCCGAGGCACCGCTCACCGCCGCGCAGCGCCAGCAATGGCTGGACCGCGTCACCTGGGGCGCCACCGACAGCGAGGATGCGCAGCTGCAGCGCCTGGGCCTCAAGGCCTGGCTGGCCCGGCAACTGCAGCCGGGGCCTCAGCCGCTGCCTGCGCAGGCGCAGCAGCGCATTGATGGGCTGGGCATCAGCCAGCGCCCCATGGACCAGGTTCTGCTGGAGCTGGGCGACCAGCGCAAGGCCGTGCAGGACGCCGCATCGGCCGATGAAAAGGCCGCGCGGCAGCAGGCCTACCAGCGCACGCTGAACCAGCTGGGCAGCGATGCCCAGAAGCGCTTCGTGATCCGCGCGCTGTACTCGCCGGCACAGCTGCAAGAGCAGATGACCTGGTTCTGGATGAACCATTTCAGCGTCAGCCTGCGCAAGGCCGATATCCGCGCCTGGGTGGGCGACTACGAGGAGCAGGCCATACGCCCGCATGCGCTGGGCAGTTTCCGCAGCCTGCTGGAGGCCTCGCTGTGCCACCCGGCCATGCTGCGCTACCTGGACAACGCCAGCAATGCGGCGGGCCGCATCAACGAAAACTACGCGCGCGAGCTGCTGGAGCTGCACACCATGGGCGTGGGCAGCGGCTACACCCAGGCCGACGTGCAGGAGATGGCGCGCATCCTGACAGGCGTGGGCATCAATCTGCAGCCGGCCGGCACGGCGCCGCCGCGCATGCGCGGCGGGCGCCAGGGCGACTACCTGCGCTCGGGATTCTTCGAGTTCAATCCCAACCGGCACGACTACGGAGCCAAGACCTTCCTGGGCCAGCCCCTGCAGGCACGCGGCATGGCCGAGGTCCAGGAGGCGCTGGACCGCATCGTCGCCGCGCCGGCCACCGCGCAGTTCATCGCGCACAAGCTGGCGGTGTTCTTCATTGCCGACGATCCGCCGCCGGCCCTGGTGCAGCGCACGGCACAGGCCTTCACGCGCAGCCGGGGCGACATCGCAGCCACCGTGGCGGCGCTGCTGACCGATCCGGAGGCCGCGCGCTTTGGCCGCAAGTTCCGCGATCCGCTGCACTACGTGCTGGCCGCCACGCGGCTGTCGGTGGACCAGCGCGTGGCGGCCGACGTGGCGCCCGTGCTGGGCTGGATCAACCGGCTGGGCCAGAACCTCTACGCGCATGAGACGCCGGACGGCTATCCGCAGATGCAGTCCGACTGGGCCAGTTCGGGCCAGATGGCGGCACGCTTCGAGGTGGCGCGCCAGATCGCCACGCGCAGCGCCGTGCTGTTTCGCGCCGACCCCAAGGAGGCGCTGGAGAAGCCGCCCTACCCCATGCTGTCGGAACGGGCCAGCGTGCGCCAGCGCCTGCCCCAGTGGAGCCAGGCCACGCAGGCGGCACTGGCCCAGGCCCGCAATCCGGCGGACTGGAATACCTACTTCCTGTCCGCACCCGAGATGATGTTCCGCTGAACCCCGGAGACTTTCCATGCAGCGACGCCACTTCCTGACCATGGCATCGGCCCTGCCCTTTGCCGCCCACCTGGGCCGGCTGCAGGCGGCCGCCCTCCAGCCAGCCACGCCGCGCCTGCTGCTGGTGTTTCTGCGCGGTGCCTATGACTGCAACAGTCTGCTGGTGCCCACGCACAGCGACTTCTACTACGAGGCCCGTCCCAGCATTGCCATCCCCCGTCCCGGCGAGGCCGGCGGCGCGCTGGCGCTGGATGGCCGCTGGGGCCTGCACCCGATGCTGGAGGACAGCATCCATCCGCTGTTCCAGGCCGGCCAGGCCTGCTTCGTGCCCTTTGCAGGCACGCACGACCTGTCGCGCAGCCATTTCGAGACACAGGACTCCATCGAACTGGGCCAGGGCCTGGACGGGCGCCGCAGCTACCAGTCGGGCTTTCTGAACCGGCTGGCCCAGGTGCTGGGGCAGGACGGGCGGGGCCCGGTGTCGCCCATGTCGTTCACGCCCCAGTTGCCACTGCTGCTGCGTGGCAGCCTGCCGTCCGCCAACATGGCCCTGGCGTCCGTGGGCAAGGGCGGGCTGGACGATAGACGCAGCCAGGCCATTGCCGCCATGTACGCAGGCACTGCCCTGGGCACGGCCGTGCAGGAGGGCTTTGCCGTGCGCGATGCGGTGCAGCGCAGCGTGCAGGAAGAGATGGACCAGGCCGGGCGCGACGCCATCAGCGCGCGGGGCTTTGCGCTGGTGGCGCAGCGCATGGCGGCCCTGATGCGCGATCGCTTCGACCTGGGCTTTGTGGATGTGGGCGGCTGGGACACGCATGTGGCCCAGGGCGGCGCCACAGGCGCGCTGGCCGGACGGCTGGACGAGCTGGGCCGGGGCCTGGCCGGTTTTGCCCAGGAGATAGGTCCCGAGGCCTGGCGCCATACGGTGGTGGTGGTGATCAGCGAATTCGGCCGCACCTTCCGCGAGAACGGCAACAAGGGCACGGACCACGGCCACGGCACGACCTACTGGCTGCTGGGCGGCGGGCTGTCCGTGCGCGCGGGCGGTCGCATCGTGGGAGAGCAGGTCGAGGTCAACCAGAAAAACCTGTTCCAGAACCGCGACCATCCCGTGCTCAACGAGTACCGCGCCGTACTGGGCGGCCTGTTCCAGCGCATGTATGGACTGAGCCCCGCCCAGCTGCAGCGTGTCTTCGAAGGCGCGACGCCCCGCGACCTGCAACTCGTCTGACTACGGCAGCGCCTGCGGCGGCACTGGCACGCCGGACAGCTTGTCGGGATTGCGCAGCGTGTAGATGCGGCGGATCAGGCCGTCTTCGACCAGCAGCGTCTGCACGGATTCCAGCTCGCCGTCGATGCAGCGCAGCAGGCCCGGCAGGCCGTTGATGCGAGCCAGGTGCAGGGTCTGGCGCTGGCCGTTGCGCCGCATGCGGCGCGTGGTGGCGAAGTACAGCAGGGCCAGGCGCCGGCCGGTCTCCAGCACGCGGCCGAACGAGGGCACCTTGCCGCCGCCGTCGCTGATGAGTTCGGCATCGGGCGCGAACAGCGCCTGGATCTGCGCAAAGTCCCCACCCTGCACGGCCTGCGCAAAGCGCTGCAGCAGCGCGGCATGGGCCTCGGGCGGCGCCGCAAAGCGCGGGCGGCCGGCCTGAACATGGGTGCGGGCGCGGTGCACGAGCTGGCGGCAGGCGGCCTCGCTGCGGCCCAGGGCCTGGGCCACCTCGGCATAGTCGGCATCGAAGACCTCGCGCAGCAAAAAGGCGGCGCGCTCGTCGGGCGTGAGCTGCTCGAGCACGAACATCAGCGCCGTGGACACGTCGTGGGCACGCTCCAGCAGGTCTTCGGCCGAGGGTGCGGACTCCTCGGCCCAGGGCTGGACCAGGGGCTCGGGCAGCCAGAAGCCCTGGTAGTGCTCGCGCTCGGCGCGCAGGCGGCGCAGCCGGTCTATGGCCAGGCGCGTGGTCACGGAGACCAGCCAGGCCTCGGGCTGCTCTATGCCGGCGCGCTCGGCGCCATGCCAGCGCAGCCAGGCCTCCTGGACCAGGTCTTCGGCATCGGCGCGCTGGCCGAGCATGCGGTAGGCCAGGCCGAACAGGCGCGGGCGGTGGCGCTCGAACAGGGCCAGGGGATCGTCGGTGGCGGAGGAGGTCTGCATGCCATCAAGACGCGGGAGCGTGGCGTTGTGTGACAGACAGGGCCGGCATGGTGCTCGGTGCCTTGGTGACTCAGTGGGGCTGCGGAGCCTGCAGCACGCTGGGATCGGTGTGGATCAGCTCCAGCGGGTAGCGGCGGCCGGCCAGGTAGTCCTCTATGCTTTGCATCACCAGCGGACTGCGGTGCTGGGCGGTGCAGGCCTTGAGTTCGTCCAGCGTCATCCAGACCGTGCGGATGATGCCGTCGTCCAGCGGCTGGCCGGCCCGGAAGTCACCCAGCTCGCCCGTGAAGGCAAAGCGCAGATAGGTGATGTCGGAGCCGGTGCGCGTGCGAACGAAGCGGTTCAGGTAGACGCCGACCAGGGCCGTGGGCACGAAGTCGTGCGCCGTCTCCTCATCGACCTCGCGCACACAGGCGGTGATGGGCGACTCGGCAGGGTCGAGATGGCCGGCGGGGGTGTTGTAGCGCACGCCATCGGCCGTGTCTTCTTCCACCAGCAGAAAACGGCCATCGCGCTCAATGATGGCCGCCACAGTGACATTGGGTTTCCAGCGATCGGGCATGGCGCGCATTATGACCAGAGGCGGCCGGCCCGTCCCCGGCCAAAAACCCCATCACCGCGCCTTGCAGACCACCACGCGACACGGCGCCCTGTAGCGCCCCATAGCACCGCCCTACAGCGGCCGGGCCATGTACAGCGCACCGTCGCCGTAGCTCATCAGGCGCTGCTGCTGCAGCGGATCGGTCAACGCCTGCACGGCATAGCCATGGCGCTCCCAGTAGCCGCGCGAGCCCTGCACCGACACCAGGGCCGTGTGGCGCAGGCCCTCGGCGCGCGCCCGCTCCCACAGCGGCGCCAGCAGCGCACGGGCCAGGCCCTGGCCTGCGGCCTCGGGGTGCACGGCCATGTCGTGCAGGTACAGGGTGTCGGCCTGCTCGACGGCCTCGAAGTCACCGTGCAGCGGCGTGATCTTGGCCATGAGGCTGCGGTAGGCCGCGAGATAGGCGCGCACCCGGCCGCCCTGCTCCAGTGCCAGCGAGCAATGGGCCGTGCCGGCCAGGCGCCGCGCAAAGACCTCGCCGCTCTCGGCATAGTCCTCGCCATAGCAGGCCCGCTGGATGTCCAGCAGACCGGGCAGGTCGGCGGCGGTCAGTGCGCGGACATGGAAGCGGTCAGCGGCAGGCAAGGAAGAGGATGGAGAAGGCGAACAAGACATGGGCAGGACAGGCAGGTGCCGGAGACAGGCCGCCCAGGGTAAGCGATTGCCCAAGCCCCGGCGCACCCTGCCGGAATCGGTTCCCCGTCAATCCTTCCAGCGCTCGCGTATGTCTTCCAGCTGCGGGCGCAGGCCGATGAACAGCGGCACCAGGCGCGGGTCGAAGTGGGCGCCGGCCTGCTGCTCTATGTGATCCATGGCGTCGTCCACCGTCCACGCGTGCTTGTAGGGGCGTTCCGTGGTGAGGGCATCGAACACGTCGGCCACGGCCACGATGCGCGAGGCCAGCGGGATGTCCTCGCCCGCCAGGCCCTGCGGATAGCCCGTGCCGTCCCATTTCTCGTGGTGGGTCAGCGCGATGCTGTAGGCCATCTGCAGCACCTGGGAATCGTGCTCGCCGATGATCTCGGCGCCGATCTGCGGATGGCGGCGCATGACCGTCCATTCCTCGGCCGTCAGCGGGCCGTTCTTGAGCAGGATGGCGTCGGGGATGCCGATCTTGCCCACGTCGTGCATGGGCGCGGCGTTGAGCAGGTCGTCCGCCCACTCGTCGGTGCAGCCGGCCGCCAGCGCCAACGTCTTTGCGTAGTGGCTCATGCGGATCACGTGCATGCCGGTTTCGTTGTCGCGGTACTCGGCCGCGCGGCCCAGGCGCTGCACGATCTGCAGCCGCGTGCTGCGCAACTCGTCGAGCTTGACCAGCGACAGGTGGTTGCGCACCCGCGCGCGCACCACAGGCGCACGCACGGGCTTGACGATGTAGTCCACCGCGCCGGAGGCAAAGCCCAGCGCCTCGTCCTGCCCATCCGACAGGGCCGTGATGAAGATCACCGGGATGCGGGCGGTGTCGGCATGTGCCTTGAGCTGGCGGCACACGGCGTAGCCGTCCAGCTCGGGCATCATGATGTCCAGCAGGATCAGGTCCGGCTGGTGCTGTGCCAGCTGCAGTGCCTTGCGCCCGTCCGTGGCGAACGAGAGCCGGTAGTCCTCGCCCAGGATCTGGCGCAGCACATGCAGGTTGGTCGGGTCGTCATCGACCAGCAGCAGGCGCGGGCGCTTGTCCGTTGCCAGTAGATTGGGCGCATTCATGCTCTGTCTCCATCGATCGAGGGCAGTTGCTGCTGCAGCTGCTGGGCGCATTCCTGCGCACGCTCGAAGTCGAAATTATCCAGTGCCTGCTGCAGCGGCTGAAGCTGTTCGGCCGTCAGCATGCGCACGAGGGCCTGCATGGCCTGCCCGTCCAGCTCCCCGCTGTGCAAGGCGGCCACGATGCGCTCCAGCCAGGGCCGGGCATCGGCAGGCAGGGCGGGTGCGCCCGCCTGGGGCGCCGCATCGCCGTCGGCCTGCGCCCACGCATGGCCCTGCGCCTGGCCCGGCGCCTCGCCCGATGCCGCCCCCTGCGCCTCGGTCATCGGCATGGCGGCCGGGTGGCGCTGGCGCAGCTCGCGCGCTACGGCATCCAGCGCCTGGTGCAGCTGGTCGATGAGGGCAAGCAGCTGCGGCTGCCCGGCGCCCTCCTGCGCCAGGCCTTCCAGGCGCGATGCCAGCCGGTACACGGCCTGCAGGCCCAGGTTGCCGGCCGCGCCGCGCACGCGGTGCGCCAGGCCGATCAAGGCCTCGGGTCCGGGGCGCTGCAGGGCACGGCGCAGGCGGTCGGCCAGGTCCAGCTGTTCGTTGAGGAAACGCCGAATGGCGGCCACCAGCGGATCGACCCGGCCCCACAGCGCAATGCCCGAGGCCCAGTCCACCGTGACATCAGGCAGCCCCGGCTGGGCGCTGGCGGGCGCGGGCGGCCTGGCCTCCTTGAGCGCCACCTGCAGCGACAGCAGGCGTGCGATCTCGGCCTGCAGCCGCGCCATGTCCAGCGGCTTGGAGGCAAAGCCGTCCATGCCGGCGGCGGTGGCGTCGCTGCGGTCCTTCTCCAGCACGCTGGCCGACAGCGCGACGATGGGCACGGGCCGGCGCTGCAGCTGCCGCTCCCAGACACGGATGGCGCGCGCCGCCGCCAGGCCGTCCATGCCCGGCATCTGCAGGTCCATCAGCACCACGTCGAAAGGCGGCTCCTGCGCCTGCACGCAGCGCAGCGCCTCGGCACCGTCGTGGGCCAGCACCATCTGGTGGTTCTGGCTGGAGAAGTTGATCTGCAGCAGCTCCAGGTTCTCGGGCACATCGTCCACGGCCAGGATGTGCAGCGGCGGCAGGCCGCGGCTGGCCGCCCCGCGCTCGGGCAGCGGGCTCTCGCCGACCGGCAGGGGCAGGCGCACCTCGAACACCGTGCCCACGCCCACCGTGCTGTGCAGCTGGATGCTGCCGCCCATGAGTTCGGCCAGCTGGCGCGAGATGGTCGTGCCCAGGCCCGTGCCGCCGAAACGCCGCGTGGTCGAGGCGTCGGCCTGGGCAAAGGGGTCGAAGATGCGGTGGATCTTCTCGGCCGCGATGCCTATGCCCGTGTCATGCACATCGAGCTGGAGCACGCCCTGCTCGTAGCGCACGCGCAGCAGCACATGGCCGCGTTCGGTGAACTTCACGGCATTGCCCAGCAGGTTCACCAGGATCTGCTGCACACGCATGCCGTCGCCGCGCAGCGCGGCCGGCGTGTGCGGGTCGTAGTCCAGGCGCAGGTCCAGGCCCTTGCGATCGGCCGTGATGCGCAGCGATGCCAGGATCTGCTGGCACAGCTCGCGCACCGAGAAGTCCTCTATCTCCAGCTCCACCGCGCCCTTGTCGAGCTTGGCCGTGTCCAGGATGTCGTTGAGCAGGCGCAGCATGGAGCGCGCCGCATAGTGCACCGTGTCCAGGTAGCGCGCCTGCGTGGGCTGCAGCGCCGTTTCGCGCAACGCCTCGGTGAAGCCGATGATGGCGTTCATGGGCGTGCGGATCTCGTGGCTCATGTTGGCCAGGAAGGTGCTGCGCGCGGCGGCCGCGGCTTCGGCATGCTCCTTGGCCAGCACCAGCTCCTGGGCCAGCTTGCGCTGGGCGCTGATGTCGGTGAGCAGCTTGACGATCTTGTAGGGCCGGCCGTCGGCACCACGTATGGGGTTGTAGGTGGCCTGCACCCAGATGCGCCGCCCCTCGTGCCCGCAGCGCAGGAACTCGCCGGCCTGGAACTCGCCCTCGGCCAGGCGGCGCCAGAACTGCACATGCTCGGGCGAATGCGCATAGCCGGGCTCGCAGAACATGCCGTGGTGGCGGCCCGCGACCTCGTCGAGCCGGTAGCCGAACAGGTCCAGGAAATTGCGGTTGGCGCGCAGCACATGGCCGCGCAGGTCGTACTCGATGGTGGCCAGCGACAGGTCGATGGCGCGCACCGTGCCCTCGAACTCGGCATTGCGCGCGCGCGCCGCCGTCTGATCCATGATCACGCCGTCGATCCAGGTCAGTTC
Organism: Delftia sp. WSY_12; assembly: GCF_043104645.1. Taxonomy (NCBI): domain Bacteria; kingdom Pseudomonadati; phylum Pseudomonadota; class Betaproteobacteria; order Burkholderiales; family Comamonadaceae; genus Delftia; species Delftia sp. WSY_12. Next base: position 396,122 of record NZ_JBICKW010000024.1, on the reverse strand, counting down.
GTCCTGTTCGTTGAAGACGCCGCGCCCGGTCTCGGACACCCAGCGCGTGCTGCCGTCACGGTGCAGCAGGCGGTAGTCGGCGTTGTAGGTCTGGCGCCGCGCCAGAGAATGCGCCACCGCAGCCTCCAGCCGGTCGCGGTCCTCGGCGTGGATGAGCCGGTCCCAGCCCGTGAGGCCATCGGTGAAATCCTGCTCGGTCCAGCCCGTCAACTCCTCGATGGAGCGGCTGAGCAGCAGCGGCGTCCATTTGCCGTCGTACAGGCAGCGGAACGTGGTGCCGGGCACGTTGTTGATCAGGGTGCGGTACTGCTCCTCGCTGCGGCGCAGCGACTGCAGCATCTGGCGGCGCTCGCGGATATCGGTCACAAAGCCCACGTACAGCGGATCGCCGGCAATCGCCACCCGCCCCACGGCCAGGCGCACGGCGATCTGCGTGCCGTCCTTGTGCAGGGCATGGACATCGCGGCTGGAGCCGAGCAGGCCTGCAAAGCCCGCGGCCAGCTGCTTTTCCAGCGAGCCGCCCTCACCATCGCAGCCCGACGCAGGCATGAGCAGGCTGGCGCTGCGGCCCAGCACCTCCTGCGCCGTCCAGCCCAGCAGCCGCTCGGCCGCGCCGTTGAACGAGACGATGCTGCCGCGCCCGTCGATCATCACGATGCCGTCCACCGCCGTATCCACCACGGCGCGCAGGCGCGATTCGCTGCGCTGCACCTGGCGGTAGATCTGGCGGTAGCGCAGCGTCATGTTGACCGCGAACACCATACCGAAGATCAGCACCACCATGCCGACGATGGAGAACACCAGCAGCGCATGCGTGGGCGACTCCACCTGCGCCAGCACATCGATCTCGGGCTTGAGGCGCAGTGCATACAGGCCCGCATAGTGCATGCAGGAAATGGCCAGGCCCATGACGATGCCGGCCACCAGCGTGGGCCACAGCCGGCCCGTGTTGCCCAGCCTGAAGCGCACCCACAGCGACAGCATGGCCATGCCTGCCGCCACGATCACCGACAGCAGCACGCCCCAGGGGTCGTAGAGCATCGAGGTCCAGGTCTGGGCCGCCGCCATGCCGATGTAGTGCATGGAGCCAATGCCCAGCCCCATGAGCACGCCGCCGCCCACCAGCGCCTGCGTGGACAGCTGCGGCCGAACCATCAGCGTCAGCGCCAGCCAGGACGCCAGCATGCTGGGCAGCATGGACAGCGTGGTGATCCAGGGGTCGTAGTCGCCAAAGGTGCAGGGCACGAAGGCCAGCATGCCGATGAAGTGCATGGCCCAGATGCCCGCGCCCAGGCAGAAGGCGCCCGTGAGCACGCCCACGCGGCGTATGCGCGGCGACGCGGCATCGCGCGCCAGCCCGGCAATCTGCATGGCCATCACCGACGTGGCCACGGCCACCAGCACCGACAGCGTCACCAGGCCCGGATGCAGCCACTGGAACCACTGCGGATGCGGCGCCCAGCCGAGCACGAAAATCTGGTCCCAGCTCATGGCGCGCCCCCGGCATGGCACAAGGCCGCAGCACGCAACCGCCGGCCATCGATAGTGTTTATAACTTTGATGATCATTTTCGATTGGCCATAACTATTTCGCACACCTAGCATGGAGTCTCATCCCGAGGAGAGCCCCATGAGCCGCATCCGCCAGACCCTTCACCACCACCGCCGCACGCTGTTGAAGACCGCCAGCTACTACGTCATCCATGTCACCGTGGCAGCGGCCGTGGCCTATGCCGTGACCCGCAATCTCTGGGCCGCGCTGACGCTCAGCCTGCTGGAGCCCACGGTGCAGGCCGTGGCCTTCTTCTTCCATGAAAAGCTGTGGGAGCGCGGCCTGCGCCACCGTGCCGACGCGGGCGCCGGCATGGCGCCGCCCGCAGCAGCCACTGCGGCTGCGGCCTGAACCCGCCAGGAGCACGAACATGCCCACGCCCCTGCGGTCTTTCAGCGCGGACGCCTCATTCGGCAATTGGCTGACCGAAACCCTGGCAAGGATGGTCGATGGCGGCACGGGCTGAAACCCGGCCCTGCCGTGGCGGCAAGAGAGGTGGACATGGCGGCGCATGGTGCAAGAACCCGGGAAATGCGAAATCGTTGGTATCAAGGCGCTGCCCGTGCGGCCCATGGCCGGCACGGAATCCATACATGCCTTTCGACCGCATCGGGGCGGACTGAAGCCCCGGCGCCGGTCACAATGCCAAACATTGTCAAGCGCATACGCTGGAAAATATGTGCACAAGCTGTGTGAAAAGCTGTGTATAGCCTCTTCGCAAACCTGTGATTTTCCTCTTGCCAAGGCTGTGGCAAAGCCGTTCATTCACGGTGCACGCCCAGCAGCGCGTCGATGAACACACGGGCTGCACGCCCAGGCACCACGGCACTGCGCCAGACCGCGAAGAAATCACAGAGATAGAAGAACCGGTGGGGGGCCACGGCCTGCAGCAGACCCTGGCCCTCCATGGCCTGTGCGTAGTGGTCGGGCAGAAATCCCAGGTAGCGGCCCGAACGCACCAGCATGGCAATGGCCTCCTGGTCAAAACCCGTGGCCTGGCGCTGCAGGCCGGCCTGGTGGCTGAGCGCCATATTGGGTGACTGGTAGCCCAGGCCTGCAAAGGCATGTGCGCCCAGGCTGTCCCAGTCCAGCCCGCCATGGTCGGCGCCATGCAGCGGATGGCCGGGAGCGCAGTACAGCTGCATGCGCTCGCCGAACAACCGGGCACTGTCCAGCGCGCCCGAACTGGGTGCAGAGGGCAGCACGCCCACCTGCCAGCGCCCCTCCATCAGTCCGCGCTCGATGGCCTGTATCGAGGCCACGTGCAGCCGCAGGTGCAGTTGCGGCGCCTGATCGTGCAGCAGGCCTATCGCCTCGGGAATGCGTGACTGCGGATTGCCCACGGTCTTGTCGAACAGCGCCACGTCCAGCGTGCCGGCCAGCCGGCCATGGATGTCGTCCACCTGGCCCAGAAACCCCTCCACGCCGCCCAGCAGCTGCAGCGTGGCCTCGTAGATGCGGTGGCCTTCGGGCGTGAGTGCGAAGCCGGCGCGCCCGCGCCGGCACAGCGTCAGGCCCAGGCGCTCTTCCAGGTCCTTCATGTGGCGGCTCAGCGTGGAGCTGCCGATGTTCAGTTCCAGCTCGGCAGCCGACATGCCGCCGCACTCGACCACGGCCTTGAACACGCGCAGCAGGCGCAGATCCATGTCGCCCAGCTGGCCCAGCGCCGCACGCGCACGGCCATCGCGTGCCCGGCGGCTCGCAGGGGTCTCCAGAGAAAATTCCGCCATCGCCATTCGCCTCCCGGTGTGCTTGCCGGACATGGCCACCGCTACAGGGGAGCCACTATAGGGGAGCCACGGGGCGGCAGTGGCGACGGATTCCCCCAATGCGCGCACGCCATGCCGCGACCGGCAGGCGCTTGGTCACTTGCAGAAATATGCAAGTAAACCTCGATATCGTGCTCTTCGCGAAATCAAACAGCGCGCTCACAATGGGCCGATCCACATTTCTTCCCTAGGCTCGAGGAGATCGCCATGACCCTGGTTCCCACCGAACAAAGCGCCGCCCCCGCCACGCGCACCGATGCCGCCTGGCTCGAGGCCCACTGGATGCCCTTCACCGGCAACCGCGAGTTCAAGGCGCGCCCGCGCATGATCACCAGCGCCCAGGGCGCCTACTACACCGATGCCGACGGCCGCAAGATCTTCGACGGCCTGTCGGGCCTGTGGTGTTCGGGCCTGGGCCATGGCCGCCGCGAGATCGCCGAAGCCATCGGCCGCGCGGCCCAGCAGCTGGACTATGCGCCGGCCTTCCAGTTCGGCCACCCGGCCTCGTTCGCGCTGGCCAACAAGATCAAGGAGCTGACGCCCGCAGGCCTGGACCATGTGTTCTTCACGGGCTCGGGCTCGGAAGCCGCCGACACGGCGCTGAAGATGGCACGCGCCTACTGGCGCGCCAAGGGCCAGGGCGGCAAGACCCGGCTGATCGGGCGCGAGAAGGGCTACCACGGCGTGAACTTCGGCGGCATCTCCGTCGGCGGCATGGTGGGCAACCGCAAGACCTTCGGCCAGGGCGTGGAGGCCGACCACCTGCCGCACACGCAGCCGGCGCTGGGGTCCTTCCACAAAGGCATGCCTGCCACCGATGGCCGCGCGCTGGCCGACCGGCTGCTGGACCTGATCGCCCTGCATGACGCCAGCAACATCGCGGCCGTCATCGTCGAGCCCTTCTCGGGCTCGGCCGGCGTGGTGATTCCGCCGGCCGGCTACCTGCAGCGCCTGCGCGAGATCTGCACGCAGAACAACATCCTACTGATCTTCGACGAGGTCATCACTGGCTTCGGCCGCTGCGGCGCCATGACGGGAGCGGAGGCCTTCGGCGTCACGCCCGACATCATGAACATCGCCAAGCAGGTGACCAATGGCGCCCAGCCCCTGGGCGCCGTGGTGGCCAGCAAGGAGATCTACGACACCTTCATGGCAGCGGGCGGCCCCGAGTACATGCTGGAGTTCCCGCACGGCTATACCTACTCGGCCCACCCCATTGTCTGCGCAGCGGGCGTGGCCGCGCTGGACCTGCTGCAGCACGAGGACGGCCCGGGCCGCGTGCGCGCGCTGGCCCCGTTCTTCGAGCAGGCCGTACACAGCCTCAAGGGAGCAAAGCATGTGGCCGACATCCGCAACTTCGGCCTGGCTGCGGGCTTCACCATCGAGTCGCTGCCCGGCGAGCCGGCACGCCGTCCCTACGAGATCGCCATGAAGTGCTGGGACAAGGGCTTTTACGTGCGCTACGGCGGCGACACCATCCAGATCGCGCCGCCCTTCATCAGCGAGAAGGCCGAGATCGAGCGGCTGGTCAGCGCCCTGGGCGATGCCCTGACCGAAACGAACTGAGCATCTCCGGCACATGAGAAAAGCCCCTGGGCCGTGAGGCCGCAGGGGCTTTTTGCATGGCAACGGCAAGGCTGCGAAATCAGTCCAGCGTGATGCCCGCGTTCTTGATCACATCGCGCCACTTATCCACTTCCACGCGCAGGAACTGGGCCGAGGCATCGGGCTTGAGGCCCGAGGGCAGCACGCCCATGGCGTCCAGCTTTTCCTTGACCTCGGGCGCGGGCAGGGCCTTGGCGATCTCGGCGTAGAGCCGGTCCACGATGGGCTTGGGCGTGCCTGCGGGCACGGCCGCGAGGAACCAGGCATCGGCCGTGAAGTCCTTGAGGCCTGCCTCCGACATGGTGGGCACGTCGGGCATGGACTGCAGGCGTTCGTTGTGGGCCACGGCCAGCGCGCGCACCTTGCCGGCCTTGAGCTGCGCGGCAATGGTCACGGCCGTGAGAAAGCCGAAGTCGGTCTCGCCGGCGGCCAGCGACACCACCGAAGGCGCGCTGCCCTTGTAGGGCACGTGGCCGATCTTGACCTTGGCCTGCATGGCATACAGCTCGGCGCCCAGGTGGTTGGGTCCGCCCGTGCCCGACGAGGGGTAGTTGAGCTTGCCGGGCTGGGCCTGGGCCGCCGCCGTCAGCTCCTTGAGTGAGTGGAACGGGCTTTGCGCTCCCACGGTGAGCACCAGCGGGCTGCGCGCCACCAGGCTGATGGGCGCGAAGTCGCGCAGCGGGTCATAGGGCAGCTTGGTATACAGGCCCTTGGCCATGGCCATGCAGCCCACGTCGCCCAGCACCACGGTGTAGCCGTCGGCCGGCGCCTTGGCCACCAGGTCGCAGCCGATGGTGCCGTTGGCACCGGGCTTGTTGTCCACCACCACCGTGGTGTGCATGCTCTCGCCCAGCTTTTGCGCCAGCAGGCGGCCCAGGATGTCGGTGGAGCCACCGGGTGCGAAGGGCACGACCAGGCGAATGGTCTTGGACGGATAGCTGCCTGCGCCCTGGGCATGGGCGAGGGGCGCCGCCAGCGTGGCCGCCAGCGCCAGGCCGCCGGCCAGGGCGTGCCACAGGGCTGCGCGGCGCACCGGGGTGCGGGAGGATGCGAAAGGGGTTTGTCTCATGCTGTTGTCTCGTGAGGGGAATGCGTGAAGGCCAAGCGCGCGGCAGCATACCAGCAGCGGGCAGCGCGAAACGCGTGGCGTGGGGCGCCGATGACCGGTGCGGGACAGCTCAGGAGGCCGCGCGCTTGCGTGCGGCAGCGGGACGCGCGGACGTGGCCTTTGCAGGCGACTTTGCCGGAGCCTTCGCAGCCGTCTTTGCGGAGGCCTTTGGGATGGTTTTTGCGGGGGCCTTTGCCGGGGCCTTCGCGGTGGCCCTTGCGCTCGCCCTTGCCTTTGTTTTTGGCGCAGTCCCTGGCGCTGTCGCTGCGGCCTTTTCCACCGGCTGCACGGCGCGTCGCGGACGCGGGCTGCGCAGGCTGTCGGCATCGAGGATGAGCCGGCCCTGGATGCGGCCCTTCATGCGCTTGACGCTGCTGGCCGCATCGCGCATGTGCTCCTGCATCAATGCGCGCACCTTCGCAGCATCGCGCTCGCGCGCGGCCTGCACGATGCTGCGGTGGAACTGCGCATTGGCCTCGCCGAAGCGCCGGTGCTCGGCCTGCGGAGTACGGTTGGCGAAGACGATGAGCTGGCGGATCATCTCGTTGATCAGCTCGCAGGTGAAGCGCAGGAACGGGTTGGGGTTGGCGGCCGCCAGGATGTCGTGGAAGTTCACGTCCTCGCGCCGCTGGCTCACCAGGTCGTCGCTGCTTTGCGTGGGATCGCAGCAGGCGATGCTGTGCTCCAGGGCCTCGAAATCGGCCTCGGTCAGATGGGGCACGGCGCCTGCCGCCAGCTCGGGCTCCAGCATCTGGCGCACCGTGTAGATGTCGTCGATGGTCACCTCCTGGAAGAACAGGTAGTTCTGCATGAACTGCAGCGTGCGGTCCAGCGGCACCTCGACGACCGTGCCACCGCCCGAAGGGCCGGTGGAGATGGTGATCAGCCCCTGCACTTCCAGCGACTTGAGAGCCTCGCGGATCGTTCCCTTGCTGACCTGGAACTGGGCCTGCAGCTCGCTTTCGCGCGGCAGGCGGTCGCCGGGGCTGAGGTTCTTTTCGGTGATCAGGCGCTTGATCTCCTGGGCCACCAGATCCGGGCGCTTGAGCTGCCGGATCGCCAGGGGGGCCGACTTGGGTGTAGCCATTGTTGTGTTCTCCGGAAGGGCACCGGATCGTGTCCGCGCCCAGTCTGCATACGGGTTTGGTGCAGTATGCACCGCCATGGCGCGTGGGCGTTTGCGCCTAGGGTTAGCACGCGCCCTATTCCTTGTATTTATCACTATAAATATGAATCAAGGAGCCTGCACGCACCCGTTTCGACTGGCATGCAACTTGCTCTGAAAAGCGTACCCGGGCCGCAGCGCCTTCAGTCCCCATCACGGAGATCCCATGCAACGTCGTCACCTCCTGCAACTCTCGGCACTGGGCGCATTGCCCGCATCGCTGGGCCTGGGCCGCAGCGTCTGGGCGCAGTCCAAGGACAGCATCCAGTTCGCCTGCCCCGTGCCCATGTCGGGCGCCTTCGCGGCCAACGGCAAGTACGCGGACCTGGGCATGAAGCTGGCCATAGAGCAATACGGCAAGGCGCTGGGCCGCCCGCTGGCCTACACCGTGCTGGACACCGAGGGCAAGCCCGCCACGGCCGTGCGCAAGCTGCAGGAGTCTTCGCAGCAGCAGGGCACGCGCTTTTTCGCAGGCGGCATCCTGTCGTCGGAGGCGCTGGCCATGGGCAAGGAGGCCGAGAAGGCCGGCGGCATCTTCATCACCACCGCAGGCGCCGACGAGATCACGGGCAAGGACTGCAACAGCGCCACCTTCCGCTGGTCGGCACCCACCTTCGGCGCCATCGAGCAGACCGTGCGCCCGCTGATCGAATCCCTGCCCAAGGCCAAGCGCTGGTACACCATCACGCCGCAGTACGTGTTCGGCGACGGCCTGCTTACGGCGGCCAAGAACATCTTCAAGGAAAAGGGCATCGAGCATGTGGGCAACAGCTACCACTCGCTGACCGAAAAGGAGTTCAGCGGCTACCTGACCAATGCCGTGGCCGCCAAGCCCGACGTGCTGCTGCTGCTGAACTTCGGCGCCCAGTCCTCGGACACGCTGCGCCAGGCCATCAGCTTCGGCATGAACAAGAACATGACCATCCTGATCGCCTGGGCCTCAGGGCTGGAGCAGTTCGAGTCGCTGGGCGCCGACCTGTGCGACGGCGTGTACTTCGGCGCCCAGTACTGGCACACGGTGGACACGCCGCTCAACCGTGATCTGGTGCAGCGCTGCAACGACAAGTTCAAGGCCAATCCCAACTACAGCCTGGCCGGCCACTACATCTGCACCAAGCTGATGATCGATGCCATCATCAAGGCCGGCACGGCCGACCCCAAGGCCGTGGTCGCCGCGCTGGAAGGCATGAAGTACCAGGGCCTGACGGGCGAGGAAGAGGTGCGCAAGGCCGACCACCAGGTGCTCAAGAGCTACTACCTGCTCAAGGGCAAGGCCAAGTCCAAGATGAAGAACAAGGACGACTACGTGGATGTGGTCAGCTCAGGCAAGTCCTTCCTGCCCGTAGACCAGACCGGCTGCAAGCTGGTTTGAGATGGAAGGCACCCCCTGAGGCGCTGCGCGCCTTCCCCCTCTCCTTCGGGAGGGGGACGACACCCTCGCGGCGGGGCGGCCCTTGCTCGGTGTCCCTGAGTTGGGCCGTGCCAGTTCAAGGGCTCAGCCCTGTGTCGCACGGGGTTCAAACCATCGCGCATTCCGCGCCGCCTCCTTCGTCCATCGTTTCGGACCCTGTATGAGCATCTATCTGCTTCAGACCATCAACGGGATCGGCATAGGCATGCTGTATTTCCTGTTGGCCGTGGGCCTGTCCATCGTTTTCGGCCTGCTGCGTTTCGTGAATTTCGCGCACGGTGCCTTCTACCTGCTGGGCGCCTATTTCTGCTACCAGATGACGCGCTGGGGCATGAGCTTCTGGCTGTCCCTGATCGTGGTGCCGCTGGCCGTGGGCGCGCTGGGCTGGCTGGTGGAAAAGCTCATGCTGCGCCATGTGTATGCCAAGGCGCATGAGTTCCACATCATCGTCACCGTGGGCCTGGCCCTGGTGGTGCAGGAGCTGGTGATCGTGCAATGGGGCCCGCTGGGCGACAGCGTGGCCGTGCCCGATCTGCTGCAGGGCGTGGTGATGTGGGGCAGCTTCGTCTATCCCAAGTACCGGCTGTTCGTGATCGGCTTCACCGCCGTGCTGGCCGTGCTGCTGTGGTGGCTGCTGGAAGGCACGCGGCTGGGCAGCGCAGTGCGCGCGGGCAGCGAATCGACCGAGATGGTGTCCCTGCTGGGCGTGAACGTGCTGCGCATCTTCAGCCTGGTGTTCGCGCTGGGCGCTGCCACGGCGGCGCTGGCCGGCGTGCTGGCCGCGCCCATACGCGGCGCCGAGCCCTTCATGGGCGTGGAGGCACTGGGCGTGGCCTTCGTGATCGTGGTCGTGGGCGGGCTGGGCAGCTTCGGCGGCGCACTGGTCGGCGGCCTGCTGATCGGCATCGTGCAAAGCGTGATGAGCACGCTGTGGCCCGAGGGCGCGCGCCTGATGATCTACGTGGCCATGGCCGCCGTGCTGCTGCTGCGACCCCATGGCCTGCTGGGCCGCAAAGGATGAAGACCATGACCAGGCATTCCCATCTCCTTCTCGCGCTGGCCATCGTGGTGGCCATGCCGCTGTGCATGCAGTCGGGCTCGCTGGCCAGCGAAGTGCTGATCTTCGGCCTCGCGGCCATGGGCTGCAATCTGCTGCTGGGCTACACGGGGCTGCTGTCCTTCGGGCAGGGCATCTTCTTCGGGCTGGGCAGCTACACCATCGCCCTGCTGCTGACACGCTGGCCCCTGCCCATGCCGCTGGCCCTGCTGGCCGCCACCGCCATGGGCGCCGTTGGCGCGGCCATCGTCGGCTGGGTGGCCATACGCCAGCGCGGCACCTATTTCGTGATGCTCACCCTGGCGTTTGCGCAGATGTTCTATTTTCTGGCCTACTCGGCCACGGACATCACCGGCGGCGACAACGGCCTGCTCGATGTGCCCCGCCCCGCCCTCGCGGTGGCCGGCCAGACGCTGTGGCCGCTGGCCACGCCCTGGCAGTACTACGGCTTTGTGGCCGTGCTCTTTCTGGTGGTGTTCTGGCTGCTGCGCCGCGTCTGCGACTCCATGTTCGGCCGCACGCTGCTGGCCGTGCGCGACAACGAGGAGCGCGCCGCCGCCGTGGGCTACGACCTGAGGCTGCTCAAGCTGCAGGCCTTCGTGATCTCGGGCGCGGTCACGGGCCTGGCCGGCGCGCTGCACGCCATGATGACGGGCATCGCCCCGCTGTCCAATGCCGAGTACCACACCAGCGAAATGATCCTGGTGATGACCGTGATCGGCGGCACGGGCAACCTGCTGGCCTCGGTGCTGGGCGCGGCCTTCTACGTGCTGCTGGGCGACTGGCTGTCCACGCTGTGGCCGCGCTGGCTGCTGCTGCTGGGCGTGGTGCTGATGATCGTGAGCCTGGGCCTGCAGCGCGGCCTGTGGGGCCTGGGCGAGAGCCTGTGGGCCCTGGTGCGCCGCAAAGGGCCGGCAGATGCCGCGGCGGCCGCTGCAGAAACCAAAGGAGGCCAGGCATGAGCGCCGCAGCATCTCCCATCCTGCTCGAGGCCGTGGGCGTCGAGAAGCGCTATGACAAGTTCGTCGCCCTGGGCGGCGTGGACCTCAAGGTGCGCGCCCATACCGTGCACTCGGTGATCGGCCCCAACGGCGCGGGCAAGACCACGCTGTTCCACATGCTCACGGGCACCAAGAGCGTGAGCGGCGGGCGCATCGTCTTCGACGGCCACGACGTGACGCGCGAGCCCGACCACCGCCGCGTGCGGCGTGGCATGGCACGGTCCTTTCAGGTCACCAGCCTGTTCCTGACCCTGCCCGTGCGCGAGAACCTGCGCCTGGCCGCCCAGGGCGTGGCGCCCGCCAGGGCGCTGGACTGCTGGAACGCGCCCGTGGGTGCTCGCGCCCTGGCCGACACCGTGGCCAGCGTGCTCTCGCGCCTGGGTCTGGAGCGCCATGCGGACACGCCGGCCGGCAACCTCTCGCACGGCCAGCAGCGGCGGCTGGAGGTGGGCATGGCCCTGGCCGCGCGGCCCAAGGCCATCTTCCTGGACGAGCCGACCTCGGGCATGGGCATCGATGACCTGGACGAGATGAAGCGCCTGATCCAGGGCCTCAGGGATGAGCACACCGTGGTGCTCATCGAGCACAACATGAACATCGTCATGGACATCTCCGACACCATCACCGTCATGCAGCAGGGCCGCGTGCTGGCCGAAGGACTGCCCCACGAGATCCGCGCCGACGAGCGCGTTCGCAGCGCCTATCTGGGCAACATGATCACGGGAGGAAAGGCATGAGCGGTCCCCTGCTTTCGGTCGAGGGCATACACGCCCACTACGGCAAGAGCCATGTGCTGCAGGGCGTGTCGCTGCAGGTGCAGGACGGCGAGCTGGTCACGCTGCTGGGCCGCAACGGCGCGGGCAAGACCACCACGCTCAAGTCCATCGCAGGCGTGATGCAGCCCTCGCAGGGGCAGATCCGCTTCGGCGGCGAGCCCGTGCACCGGCTGGCCACGCACCAGGTGGCCCAGCGCGGCATCTGCCTGGTGCCCGAGCACCGCGGCATCTTCAAGCTGCTCACGGTGGAGGAGAACCTGATGCTGGGCCAGCGCAAGCGCTCGCCCTGGCAACTGGCCGACATCTACCGCATCTTCCCGCGCCTCAAGGAGCGGCGCGGCAACGGCGGCGGCCAGCTGTCGGGCGGCGAGCAGCAGATGCTGGCCATAGGCCGCGCCCTGATGAACGCGCCGCGCCTGCTCATGCTGGACGAGCCCGTCGAGGGCCTGGCGCCCGTGATCGTGGAGGAGATCGTGGCCCAGCTCAAGACCATCAAGGCCGCTGGCGTGGCGATCTTGCTGGTGGAGCAGAACCTGGAGGTCTGCACCCAGCTGGCCGACCGCCACTACATCATCGAACAGGGTGCGATTGCGCACGAGGCAGGCAATGCCGCTTTCCTGGCCGATGACGCCATCAAGGACCGGTATCTCGGTGTAGGGATCGCCTGATCCACCGCCTTTCGCATTCCCAGGAGTCATTCATGGATCTCAGTACCCCTCTTGCAGCCGCCGCCGTTGCGGCCGGGCTGCGCACCGACGGCGCCCGCCTGTGGCAATCGCTGATGGACCTGGCGCGCATAGGCGCCACACCCAAGGGCGGCGTGTGCCGCCTGGCGCTGACGGACCTGGACCGCCAGGGGCGCGATCTCTTCGTGCAGTGGGCGCGCGAGGCCGGCTGCAGCATCCGCGTCGATGCCATCGGCAACATCTTCGCGCGCCGCGCAGGCCTGGACGATGCGCTGCCGCCCGTGATGACGGGCAGCCACATCGACACCCAGCCCACGGGCGGCAAGTTCGACGGCAACTACGGCGTGCTGGCCGGGCTGGAGGTGCTGCGCACGCTGGGCGATGGCGGCGTGCGCACGCGCGCCCCGTTGGAAGTGGCCGTGTGGACCAACGAGGAAGGCTCGCGCTTCGTGCCCGTGATGATGGGCTCGGGCGTGTTCGTCAATGCCTTCACGCTGGAGCATGCGCTGGCCCAGCGCGATGCCCAGGGCGTGAGCGTGGACGAGGCGCTGCGCGCCATCGGCTATGCCGGGCCGGCCGGCCCGGCGCCTGCGGTGGGCGCGTATTTCGAGGCCCATATCGAGCAGGGCCCGGTGCTGGAAAACCATGAACGCGTGATCGGCGTGGTCAGCGCCGCGCTGGGCCAGCGCTGGTACGACGTCAGCGTGCAGGGCATGGAGGCCCATGCCGGCCCCACGCCCATGGAGCTGCGCCGCGACGCCCTGCTGGCCGCCAGCGACCTCGTGGCCGAGGTCAACCGCATCGCCCTGGACCGCCTGCCGCATGCGCGCGGCACCGTGGGATCGCTGGAGGTGTTTCCCAACTCGCGCAACGTGATCCCGGGCGGCGTCAAGCTCAGCGTGGACCTGCGCGCGCCGGACGACGGCCAGTTGCTGGACATGGATGCCGCACTGCGCGCGGCCTGCGAGCGCATTGCGGCCGCGCATGGCGTGACCGTTGGCGTGGAGCAGGTCGTCTACTTCCCGCCCCAGCCCTTCACGCCGCACCTGGTGGAGGCCGTGCGCGCCAATGCGGCCGACCTGGGCTACAGCGCCATGGACGTGGTCAGCGGCGCGGGCCACGATGCCGTCTACCTGGCGCGCGTGGCGCCTGCCGCCATGATCTTCGTGCCCTGCGCCGACGGCATCAGCCACAACGAGATCGAGGATGCCGAGCCCGCCCACCTGGAGGCCGGCTGCAACGTGCTGCTGCGCGCCATGCTGGCGGCTGCGGGCGTGGTGCAGGCAGCGGACGGCGGGGTGCCGGCATGAAGATCCTGATCGCCCGGCTCAACCACGAGACCAATACCTTCTCGCCCGTGCCCACGCCCATCGAGGCGTTTGCGCCCACCTATGGCGAGGCCGCCTATTCGGCCAACAAGGGCATGCGCACGGCCATGGCCGCCTTCATCGACCTGGCCGAGGCGGCGGGCGCCACCCTGGTCACGCCGGTATCGGCCACCTCCAATCCCAGCGGCCCCGTGCATGCGGCCGCCTATGACGAACTCACTCGCCGCATCGTGGCGGCCGCGCCGGGCTGCGATGCCATCTTGCTGGACCTGCACGGCGCCATGGTGGCCGAGAACAGCGCCGACGGCGAAGGCGACCTGCTCGAACGCGTGCGCGCCGCCGCACCCGGCGTGCCCGTTGGCGTGGCGCTGGACCTGCACGGCAACATCACCGAAAAAATGGTGGGCAATGCCGACGTGATGGTGGGCTTCAAGACCTATCCGCACATCGACATGTACGAGACCGGCGAGCATGCGGGCCGCCTGCTGCTGGACATGCTGGCCGGCCGCGCGCGCTACGCCGTGTGCTGGCACCGCCTGCCCCTGATGAGCCACACGCTGCGCAGCACCACGCTGGACGGCCCCATGCTGGACGCCGTGAACGCAGCGCGCGCCCTGGAAGCGGAGGGCCTGCCCGCGGTCTCGGTGTTCGGCGGCTTCTCGCTGGCCGACATCGCCGCGCCCTGCGTGAGCGTGGTCGCCACCTGCAGGACCGACGAGCGCGCGGCCACCCAGGCGAGCGTGGACGCGCTGGCCGCCCGGATCTGGCAGCGCCGCGCCGACTTCGTCTACCGCAGCGAGCCGCTGGCCGATTCGCTGCGCCGCGCCCAGGCCCTGGCCGACGGCGCCGACCGCCCCGTGCTGCTGCTCGACCATGGCGACAACTGCATGTCCGGCGGCACCTGCGACACCATGGACGTGCTGCAGACCGCGCTGGAGCTGGGCCTGTCAGGCATTGCCGTGGGCCCGCTGTGCGACCCCGAAGCGGTTGCCTCGCTCACGGCGGCCGGCGAAGGAGCCGAGGTGGAGATCGCGCTGGGCAACAAGGTCTCGCTGGAACGCATCGGCCTGCACAAGCAGCCGCTGCGGCTGCGCGGCACGGTGCGCGCCGTCAGCGACGGCGCCTACACGGTCAGCGGCCCCATCTACACCGGCCAGCGCTGCCACATGGGCCGCACGGTCTGCCTGGACACGGGCGCAGCGCAGATCGTGATCACCGAGCAGACGCACGAGCCCTGGGACCTGGGCGTGTTCCACTGCGTGGGCATGGACCCGACGCGCTTTCGCTTCGTGCTGCTCAAGTCGCGCATGTACTGCCGGCCCGTCTTCGTGCCGCTGTCGGCCGGCCTGGTCGAGTGCGACAGCCCCGGCGTGACCACCTCGGACTATTCGCGCTTTCCGTTCGCCCGGGTCAGCCGCCCGGTGTTTCCGCTGGACGCCATCTGATGGACGCCATGTGATTGCCCGGCTTTGCGGCGCCGCGCAAGCAAAGACCGCCGCCGCCGCAGGACATTGGGCAACCAGGCATCACAACAGTTTCACAGCAGGGCCCGGCTATTGCCTGTCGGCCTACAATCGGTTCCCCCCTACCTCGGCCGACGGCACGCGGGCTGATCCGCGCGTGCGTTGGCCATGCCTTCGCTGGAGACGCTTGATGTCCGACAACACGGCCCCGACCCCTTCCGATAAACGTGCCCAGCTGCGCCGTGCCGCACTCGAATACCACGAGTTTCCCAAGCCCGGCAAGCTGACCATCGTGCCGACCAAGCCCATGGCCAACCAGCATGACCTGGCCCTGGCCTACTCGCCCGGCGTGGCAGCGCCCTGCGAAGAGATCGTCAAGGATCCGGCCGCCGCCTTCAAGTACACGGCGCGCGGCAACCTGGTGGCCGTGATCTCCAACGGCACGGCCGTGCTGGGACTGGGCGACATCGGCGCGCTGGCCTCCAAGCCGGTGATGGAAGGCAAGGCCGTCCTGTTCAAGAAGTTCGCGGGCGTGGACGTCTTCGACATCGAGATCAACGAGAAGGACCCGCAAAAGCTGGTCGACGTGATCGCCGCGCTGGAGCCCACCTTCGGCGCCATCAACCTGGAAGACATCAAGGCGCCCGAGTGCTTCTTCGTGGAGCGCGAACTGCGCCGCCGCCTGAAGATCCCCGTCTTCCACGATGACCAGCACGGCACGGCCATCACCGTGGCTGCGGCCATGGTCAACGCGCTCAAGGTCGCGGGCAAGAAGATCGAGGAGGTCCGGCTCGTCGCCTCGGGCGCGGGCGCCGCTGCCCTGGCCTGCCTGAACCTGCTGCTCAAGGTCGGCCTGCGCCGGGAGAACGTGTTCGTCACCGACCTGGCCGGCGTGGTCTACGAAGGCCGCACCGAACTGATGGACGAGGACAAGGCCCAGTTCGCACGCGCCACCGAGCTGCGCACACTGGGCCAGGTCATCGAAGGCGCCGACGTCTTCCTCGGCCTGTCCGCTGGCGGCGTGCTCAAGCAGGACATGGTGGTCAAGATGGCCGCGCGCCCGGTGATCTTCGCGCTGGCCAATCCCAACCCCGAAATCGTTCCCGAAGACGTCAAGGCCGTGCGCAGCGACGCCATCATCGCCACGGGCCGCTCGGACTATCCCAACCAGGTCAACAACGTCCTGTGCTTCCCGTACATCTTCCGCGGTGCGCTGGACTGCGGCGCGACCACCATCACCACCGAGATGGAAATCGCCACCGTCCACGCCATCGCCGAACTGGCCCAGGCCGAGCAGAGCGAGGAAGTGGCGGCAGCCTACGTGGGCGAGCAGCTGAGCTTCGGTCCTGAGTACCTGATCCCCAAGCCCTTCGATCCGCGCCTGATGATGAAGATCGCCTCGGCCGTGGCCCAGGCTGCCGCCGAATGCGGCGTGGCCCAGCGCCCGATCCAGGACATGGACGCCTACCGCGCCCATCTGCAGACCTTCGTCTACGCCTCGGGCACGATGATGAAGCCGCTGTTCGCCACGGCCAAGAAGGCCACCAAGAAGCGCGTGGCCTATGCCGAAGGCGAGGAAGAGCGCATCCTGCGCGCCGCGCAGATCGTGGTGGACGAGCGCATTGCGCGCCCCACGCTGATCGGCCGCCCGGCCATCATTGCCCAGCGCATCGAGAAGTTCGGCCTGCGCCTGAAGGAGGGCCAGGACTACGACGTGGTCAACGTCGAGCACGACGAGCGCTACCGCGACTTCTGGCAGACCTACCACCGCATGACCGAGCGCAAGGGCATCACCGTGCCCATCGCCAGGATCGAGATGCGCCGCCGCCTGACCCTGATCGGCTCCATGCTGCTGCACAAGGGCGAAGTGGACGGCCTGATCACCGGCACCTGGGGCCAGACATCGCACCACCTGCAGTACGTGGACCAGGTGATCGGCCGCCGCGCCGGCGTGCAGACCTATGCCTGCATGAACGGCCTGCTGCTGCCCGACCGCCAGGTCTTCCTGGTGGACACCCACGTCAACTACGACCCCACGGCCGAGCAGCTGGCCGAGATCACCATCATGGCCGCCGAGGAAATGATGCGCTTCGGCGTCAAGCCCAAGGCCGCCCTGCTGTCGCACTCCAACTACGGCTCCAGCAACCAGCCCAGCGCCGTCAAGATGCGCCAGACCCTGGAGCTGCTGCGCGAGCAGGCCCCCTGGCTGGAAGTGGACGGCGAGATGCACGGCGACGTGGCCCTGGACGGCAAGGCCCGCGCCCAGCTCATGCCCAACAGCACGCTGCTGGGCAATGCCAACCTGCTGGTCATGCCCAACATCGACGCGGCCAACATCAGCTACAACCTGCTCAAGCAGGCCGCTGGCGGCGGCATTGCCATCGGCCCCGTGCTGCTGGGCGCCGCCCGTCCCGTGCACATCCTCACGCCGAGCACGACGGTGCGCCGCATCGTCAACATGACGGCGCTGACGGTGGCGGACGCTAACGCTAACCGTTAAGCACCCCCTGAGCGGCTTCGCCGCTTCCCCCGTGTGCACGGCGCCCTCTCTCGCTTCGCGGGAGGGGGACGACACCCTCGCTGCGGGGCGGCCCTTGCTCGGTGTCCCTCGTTTTGGCCGCGCGCGTTTTTGAGACAACGGGCGGCATTTGCATTGAATGGAAGGCAACTCAGGCGCAGAGTTGCCTTCTCACTGTTCAATCCCCAGACATTTCCTCGGTCAAGCTGCCTGTTTTTTAGGCAGAACTTGCATTTTGAGGGGTGTTCCGTCACACTAGCGGGTCGAGATTTCAGGGCATCCCTGGATTTCTGAAAGGTGTAGTTGATGCTGAAGGCAGCCGCCGCCAAGGCGTACCAGTCCGGTCTAGCGCTCATCGTCGGGGCCGCCTTTGTGCTGTCGCCCTCGCTAGCTGATGCGCGCCGCTCGGCGCCCGAGAGCGCGGATTCGACGGCGGCCATGGCCACCGTCACCCTGTCAGAGCTGCCGCGCGAAGGCCGTTCCACCTATACGCTGATCCTGCGCGGCGGGCCTTTTGCCCACGACAAGGACGGCACGGTGTTCGGCAACCGCGAGCGCATCCTGCCGCGCCAGTCGCGCGGCTACTACCGTGAGTACACGGTGCGCACGCCCGGCTCGCGTGACCGCGGAGCCCGCCGCATCGTCTGCGGCGGAGAGCCCCAGCAGCCCGATGCCTGCTACTACACCAGCGACCACTACAGCAGCTTTCGCAAGATCATCGAATGACCTCGACCCAGTCTTTGCAGCCAGTTCGACCCTCCGCGTCCGACGCAGTGCGCTGGCAGGGGTCTGCATTTCATCCACAGCCCGGGGACGCCGCAGGCCACGTGCCCGTACCCGCAGGCCACATCCACGTTAGAGAAAGAGCCACGGAGATGGATGCACCACTTCGTAAGATCCCGGACACCCCTTTGCGGAACGTGCGCGCCAACATCGTGCAGTCCATCCGCGCCTACAGGGTGGAGGATCTGCAACAGGCGGCCGAGACGCTGGGGTGCCATTTCCTGTATGCCAACCTGGCCCATGCGCAGACCAAGGCCGACATCCTGGAACTGCTGGCCACGCAGTTCTTCTTCCCCGCGCATTTCGGCAAGAACTTCGACGCGCTCTACGACTGCCTGACCGACCCCATCCACAAGGCCGGCCCGCAGCCGGGCTTTGTGCTCGTGCTCGACCAGATCCCGACCACGCCCAAGTTCGACAAGGAAGTGCGCGAGCAGCTGCTGGACAGCTTCCGCGACGCGGCCGAGTACTGGGCCGAGCGCAAGATCCCGTTCCGCTGCTTCTACTCTTTCCTGTAAGAGCCGCACATTGATAGCACGGCGCCAGCGTCCCATGTGGGCGCTGGCGCCGTGCGCCACCTGCGTCTAGCTGCGCGTGAACCGGGCTGCAAGTGCCTCGTACTCGGACACCGGCACTTCCTCGGCGCGGCGCTGCAGGTCGAACTCCCCGTCAAAGCCCTTGGCTTCCAGCCAGCGCCCCAGCGTGTTGCGCAGGATCTTGCGCCGCTGGCTGAAGGCCACCTGCACCATCTCCTCCAGCAGCTTCGCGTCCAGGGCCGCCGGCGCCTCGCGCGGGACCATGCGCACGACGGCGCTGTCCACCTTGGGCGGCGGATTGAAGCTCTCGGGCGGCACGTACAGCACGCTCTCCATCGCATAGCGCCACTGCAGCATGACCGTCAGCCGCCCATAGGCCGCCGTGGCCGGAGAGGCCACCATGCGATCGATGACCTCCTTTTGCAGCATGAAGTGCTGGTCCTCGACCACGTCCACCTGCTCGAGCAGGTGAAAGAGGATGGGGCTGGAGATGTTGTAGGGCAGGTTGCCCGCAATGCGCAGCTTGGGCACGCCCAGGCGCGCAGCGATGGCGCGAAAGTCCACCTTGAGCACGTCGGACTCGACCACGTCGAGCTGCTCGTGCAGGCGCAGGCGCACGGCCAGGTCGCGGTCCAGTTCGATCACGGTGAGCCGGCCCAGGCGCTCGACCAGGGGCTGGGTCAGGGCCATCAGGCCCGGACCGATCTCGACCATGGACTGGCCCGGCCGGGGATCGATGGCACGCACGATGCCGTCGATGATGCCGCCATCGGTCAGGAAGTTCTGGCCGAAGCGTTTGCGAGGAATGTGTTTCATAGAAAAAGCAAGGCGGTGCGCCATGGCACCGCCTTCCATTGTGGACTGCCGCAGCCATGGCTGCTTGGAGGGTGTCTTATTGCGGGGGCTCGCGGTACTCGACGTAGGCGCGGCCACGCAGCTCCTGCAGCCAGGTCTGGTAGTCGGTTTCGAGCTTGCGCTCGCGCACCACGTTGCGCACCATGTCGCGCTGCTCGCGCGGCGTCAGCGCGGCCTGGCGACGCTCGATGAGCTGGATCAGGTGCACACCGAAGCGCGAGACCAGCGGGTCGCTGACCTGCCCGGGCTGCAGCGCATTGAGCACCTGCTCGAACTCGGGCACGAACTGGCCGGGCGAGGCCCAGCCCAGATCGCCGCCGTTGCGCGCGCTGCCGTCCTGCGAGAACTCGCGGGCCAGCGATTCGAAGCTGGCCTGGCCGCTGTCCACGCGGCGCTTGTAGTCGGCCAGGCGCTTGGCGGCATCGGCCTCGGTCATCTGGTCGCCGATGCGCAGCAGGATGTGGCGCGCATGGTTTTGCGTGACCACGGAAGGCATGCCGGCCTGCGACTTCTCCAGCACCTTGAGCACGTGAAAGCCCGCGCCCGAACGGAAGGGGCCGACGATGCCGCCCTGCGGCGTCTGGCCCACGGCCTTGGTGAACAGTTCGGGGTAGCGGTCCAGCGGGCGCATGCCCATGGCGCCGCCGCCCTGGCCGTCGGGCACATCGGAGAACTCCTTGACCACGGCCAGGAAGTCGCCTTGCGTGCGGGCCGCCTCGGCAGCCTGCTTGGCGCGGGCTTCGCGCTCGGCCACTTCGGCGGGGCTGGCATCCTCGCGCACGGCGATCAGGATGTGGCCCAGGTTCACGGCCGCCGGCGCCTTGTCGGCGCCGCCGCTGCGCTGCTCGGCCAGGTAGCGGTCGATGTCGGCTTCGGTCACGCGCACGCGGCCGTCCACATCGCGCTCGCGCAGGCGCTGCAGCGTGATCTGGCGGCGCAGTTCTTCGCGGAACTGCTTTTCGTTCACGCCCTCGGCCCGCAGGCGTGACTGCAGGCCGGCCTTGTCCAGGCCGTTTTGCCGCGCCACATTGGTCAGCGCCTGGTCCACGGCGTAGTCATCCACGCGCAGGCCCGTGTCCTTGGCTTCCTGCAGCTGGGCCTTTTCCACGATCAGCCGCTCCAGCACCTCGCGGGCCAGCAGCGCCTCGGGCGGCATCTGGCCGCCCTGCTCGGCAATGTTCTGCGCCACGCGCGCCATGCGGGCCCGCACCTCGTTGTTGGTCACGGGCTCGGAGTTGACCACGGCCACGATGTAGTCGGCCGAGCGCACGCCGGCATTGCTGCCGCGATCACGCGACAAGGGCTGGTTGGTGGCGTCCAGCGCGCGCGAGACGGAGGCATCGCCGGCCTGGGGCGCCCTGGACTGGCCCGGAACACGCAGGCCTTGCGCCTGGGCTGTGGTGGCCAGCAAGGCCAGCGCCACAGCGGCCGCTGCGCAGCAATGGGTCTGGGAAAGAAAACGCATGGGAGAGATGCCTTGCAAAAAGCGTGTTTGGAGCCTTGGCTCTAATCGTAATTGGTGAAGCGGCTGGGCGGCGTCACCGACTCGCGCAGGTACTGGTAGCGCGGCACATTCTGCTTGAGGCTGCGCTGCGGGTCGGCACCCAGGCTCAGCCGCGAGAAGCCTACGAACTCGATCTGGAACAGCAGCCGGGTGTTGGACTGGGTGATGGAGCTTTGCAGGCGCTCCAGCACCACGCGGCCAATCCAGCAGCAGCCGTCGTACTCCAGCCCGACCACGGTATCGACGAGCTTGCGGTCCTTCAGGCTGTAGTTCAGCCGGCCCACCGTGTACCAGCGGCCGCCGCCCTGGCCACGGCCGGCCCCCAGGTCACGGCCCTTGTCGCCCCAGAGGTCGTTGATGGGCCATTGCCAGCCCACATCGACCAGCTTGCTGGCATCGGTGCGTGCCACGGTGTCGTACTGGGTACGGTAGGCCACGTTCACCGTGCGGTAGGAGCTGGGGCTGTAGCGCGCGCCGAAGGTGGTGCGCACCGGGCGGTTCAGGTCGCGGTTGTACTGGGTCGTGCCTTCGGTGGACCAGGCATCGGTCCAGTTGATGGCCGCACCCAGCAGCACGTCGGACAGCCGGCTGGTGGCAGGCACCTCGCCGGGCAGGATGACCTTCTGGTCGGAGAAACGCACGCGCTGCGCAATGCCGAAACGCGCCTTTTCCGCGCCCGTGGCCCCGTCGATCAGGCGTGTGGTCGCGCCCAGGGTCAGCAGGTGGTTGTCGGCAATGCGGTCCTGGCCGTTGTAGTCGTTTTCGGAGTAGATGCTCGCGAAGTTGAAGTCGTTGCGCGCCGTGTCGTACAGCGGCAGAAAGCTCTGGTCGCGGTAGGGCGTGTAGGTGTAGAAGGCGCGCGGCTCGAAGGTCTGCAGCAGCTGGCGGCCGAACAGCGTGGTGTCGCGCTCGAACACCAGGCCGCTGTCCACACTGACCGTGGGCAGCGTGCGCGAGGCATTGCGGCTGCCGTTGCTCATCAGGCGGTCCACCTGGTAGTTGCTGGTGTGCAACTGGATCCTGGGCGTGATGAAGGCGCCCGGCGACAGGAAGGGACGGCTCAGCTGCGCCTGCATGTAGCTGCGCTGGCCGTTGTTGTAGGTCATGCCGGCCAGGGGCTTGTCGATCTCGAAGCGCGTGGTGTCGGCCACGAAGCTGAAGTCCAGGCCGTGCGGCAGGTCCAGCGGCGTGTAGCGCCATTGCAGCTGCGGCTTCATGCCGTAGGGCGGGGCAATGGGCGCCGATGCGTCCTGCATGGTCTGCCAGTACAGGGTGCGCAGGGTCAGCACCCCGTCGCCACGCGCCCAGGACAGGTTCACGTCGTTGGGCAGCAGGCGCTCGCGCAGCGTACGGGCGGCCAGCGGGAAATCACGCCAGTAGTTGTCGTCGCTGACGCGGTTGAGGTTCATGTTCAACCCCAGGCTGCCGATGGGCGAGCTGATGACGCCCCGGTGCTGCAGCGAGTAGGCCCAGCGGTCACGGTCGCGCTGGCGGTCGC
The DNA here is from genome assembly GCF_043104645.1 of Delftia sp. WSY_12. Classification (NCBI taxonomy): domain Bacteria; kingdom Pseudomonadati; phylum Pseudomonadota; class Betaproteobacteria; order Burkholderiales; family Comamonadaceae; genus Delftia; species Delftia sp. WSY_12. The sequence goes on along the minus strand of NZ_JBICKW010000024.1, from coordinate 373,508 downwards.
CGGGCATGTAGGCCGCATAGGCCTCGCCCGAATAGGTGGGCTCCAGATAGCGGAACTGGGCGCCCAGGTTGACGCCGCGCTTGCTCATGACCGAGGGATACAGGGTCATGTCGCGGTTGGGCGCAAGGTTCCAGTAGTAGGGCTGCGTGTATTCGATGCCGCTGAGCTTGTCCAGGCCCATGGTGGGAGGCAGCAGGCCCGACTTGCGCTTGTCCGACAGCGGAAAGCTCATGCGCGGCACGGGCAGCACGGTCACGCCCTTGAACTGCAGGGCCGCGCCCTCGGCCACGCCGACTTCCTCGGCCATGTCGATGTGCAAGGTCCGGGCGCGCAGCATCCAGGCCGGCTGCCAGGTGGCTTCGTCATCGCGCTGGCAGGTGGTGTAGGTCGCGTCATGGACCACGGCATGGTCGCGGTCGATGAAGTCCACGCGCGAGGATTTGCCGTAGGCCCCGTTGGCCAGGAAGCGGTAGCCGGCGTTGTCGAAAAAGCCCTTGAAGGCATCGACCTGCAGGTCCAGCTGCGAGCCTTCGTAGACATTGCCGGCCTGGTTGATGTGCACGGCGCCCGAGGCATTAACGCGGTCGTCGGGCACCTGGTATTCGAGCCGGTCGGCGCGGATCATGGTGTCGCCGCGGCGCAGTTCGGCATTGCCCTCGATCACCGCATTGATGTCCGGCTGGCCGCTGAGCGCGTCGCCACGCACGTAGACGGGCTGCTGGGAGCGGACCGCCTCAGGGTAGGTTTCCTGCATCAGCGTGCTGGGGCGCAGCGGGCGCACCTGCTGCAGCCGGCCTTCATCGGCCGCAGCGGGCTGCGCCTGGGCCAGCGTCGAGCCACCGGCCCATGCGAGAGCCACAAGCCAGGCCAGCGGGCGTACAGCGGGGCGCGCGGGCGCGCGGGCAGCCAGCGGATCGGGGAGCGGCGGTCGGAGGTACACGGTGGTCAACAGCGGCGGGTGGACAAAGGCGCAAGCCTAGCATCACCGCCGGGCATTCGCCGGGGTGGCGGTTTGTAGAATCGCGATTATCCATGAGCCATCCAAACACCCCCACGGCCGGCGTTGTCTGGGCCGACCCCGCCCGCCATGCCGCCTTCGACGCCTGGCTGGCCCCGCTGTCCGCCCGCCACGCGCTGCGCCCCGAAACCCTGCGCCCGGCATCGGCCGATGCCAGCTTTCGCCGCTATCTGCGCCTGGACACCGCCGCCGGCGCCAGCCTCATCGTCATGGATGCACCGCCGGACAAGGAAGACTGCGCGCCCTTCGCCAAGGTGCAGGCACTGATGGCCTCGGCCGGCCTGGCTGTGCCGCAGATCCTGGACTGGGACGCCGTGCACGGCTTCATGCTGCTGTCCGACCTGGGCGGCCACACCGTCATCGAGGCGCTGGACCCGGAAAAGCCCCAGGACGCGGAAGCCTGGTACCGCTCGGCGCTGGAGGTGCTGCTGGCCTGGCAGACCGCCTCGCGCCCCGACGTGCTGCCCGCCTATGACGACGCCCTGCTGCGCCGCGAACTGCAGCTGTTCCCCGACTGGTACATCGCGCGCCACCGCGAGACCGTGCTCGACGACAGGCAGCAGGCCACGCTGGCCAAGGCCTTCGACCAGATCGTGGCCCACAACCTGGCGGCACCCAGCGTCTTCGTGCACCGCGACTTCATGACGCGCAATCTCATGCAGCCCGTGACCGCCAGCGGCCCGCTGGGCGTGCTGGACTTCCAGGATGCGGTCTACGGCCCGGTGACCTATGACATCGCCAGCCTGCTGCGCGATGCCTTCATCAGTTGGGAAGAGGACTTTGTCATCGACATTACCGTGCGTTACTGGGAAAAGGCACGCAAGTCGGGATTGGTGGGCGCGCGCAGCCAAAGCGGCTGGGGCGACGATTTCGGCGAGTTCTACCGTGGCGTGGAATGGATGGGGCTGCAGCGCCACCTCAAGGTGGCCGGCATCTTTGCACGGCTGACACTGCGAGACGGCAAGCCCCGCTACCTGGCGGATACGCCGCGCTTCATCCACTACATCCGCGCCACCTGCAGCCGCTACCGCGAGCTGACGCCGCTGCTGCGCCTGGTGGACCAGATCGAGAACATCCAGCCCCAGGTGGGCTGGGCCTACGGGCGCGTTTGAGGACAGGTACGCCATGCCACGCTTTCACTGCCCCATCGCGCTGCACAGCGGCGACGACATCGAACTGCCGCCCGGCGCGGCCCGCCATGTGCAGGTGCTGCGCCTGCAGCCCGGCGACGGCATCACCCTCTTTCAGGGCCGTGCCGGCGAAGGCTTCAGCGGCGGCGAGTTCGAGGCCACCGTGCTGCGCATGGGCCGCAGCGACGTGGCCGTGCGCATAGGCGCGCACCACGCCGTGGAACGCGAACCGCTGCGCCCCGTGCACCTGCTGGCAGGCATCACGGCCAACGAACGCATGGACTGGCTGGTGGAGAAGGCCGCCGAGCTGGGCGCCGCCAGCATCACGCCGCTGGTGGCCGAGCGCAGCGTGCTCAAGCTCAAGGGCGAGCGCGCCGAGAAAAAGCTGGCGCACTGGCAGGCCGTGGCCGTGTCGGCCTGCGAGCAGTGCACACGCAACCGCGTGCCGCCGCTGCATGCGCCCACCGACCTGCAAGACTGGCTGGAGGGCGGCGCGAAACAGCTGCCGCCCGGCACGCTGCGGCTGCTGCTGTCGCTGGGCGAGGGAACCCGGCCGCTGGGCGAGATCGTGGACGCCACGGCCGAGGATGCGCCCGTGGTCTTTCTATCGGGCCCCGAAGGGGGCCTCTCTCCGGCCGAAGAGGCCCTGGCCCGCGCCCAGGGTTTCGTGCCCGTCACGCTGGGTCCACGCGTTCTGCGCGCGGAAACCGCGCCCTTGGCCGCGCTGGCGGCGCTCACGCTGGACTGAACCGGCCCAGCCACTGCCGCAGCCTGGCGAACACGGGCGCGGCGAAGGCATCGCTTTCGTTGAACAGCTCGTGGTAGGCGCCGTCAAAGCACTGCGCCTGCACCACGGCCGGCGGCGCACGGTCGGAAAAGGCCTGGCTGCCGGCCGGCGCCACCAGCCTGTCGTCCCCTGCCCACAGCAACAGGCTGGGCACACTCCAGCTGCCCGCACGGGCCAGCACCTGCGGGCCGCCCTGCGCCAGAAAGCGCGCCAGCCGTGCGCTGATGCGGTCGTGGCACAGCGGATCGGCGCGGTAGGCATCGCAGACCGCCACGTCATGCGAGAGATACGGAATCTGCAGGCCGTTGGACACGCGCAGATCGGGCAGCAGGCGCGGCAGCGTGCCAACGAGCAACTTCTGGATCGGCGACAGGCCCACATCGAGGGCTGGCGAGGACAGCACCAGCGCATCGACAGGCCGGATGGCCCGGGCCACGAACAGCGCCGCCACCAGGCCGCCCAGGCTGTGGCCCAACAGCACCAGCGGCTGGCTGGCCGGTTGCCGGGCGCGCGTGTCATCCACCACGGCCGCCAGGTCGTCCAGAAGCCGGTTGTCGCCCGTCAGGCCACCGCGCGGCCCTGCCGAGCGTCCGTGGCCATATTGGTCGTAGCCGCGTACGGCATAGCCCCAGGCATTGAGCCGCTGGGCCAGTGCCGCATAGCGGCCGATGTGCTCGCCCAGGCCGTGCACCAGCAGCACGGTGGCGCGCGCCGGGCCCTCGCCGGCAGGCCAATCGCACAGTGACAGCTCGGCGCCGTCGCCGGATGCCAGGCGTGTGACCTGGCCTTCCGGCGCGGGGGCAGACGCTGCCATCACGCCACGCCGGCAGTGCCGGCACCGGCTTCGGAACCTGCCTGCGTCACGGCCATGGCGGCGATCACCTGGGCCACGGCGGCCGTGAGCTTCTTGGCATAGGGCACGTGCAGGAATTCATTGGGGCCGTGGGCGTTGCTCTTGGGGCCGAGCACGCCGCAGACCATCATCTGGGCCTTGGGAAAGCCCTGGCTGAGCATGTTCATCAGCGGAATCGTGCCGCCCTGCCCGATGTAGCCGCAGGAGGCGCCGAAATGCGCCTGGCTGGCGGCGTTGAGCGCGTCCTCGAACCAGCCGTCCATGGCTGGCGCATTCCAGCCGCTGGCACCCGACAGCCCTTGCCAGGTCACACGGGCCTGGTAGGGCGCGTTGTCCTCCAGCAGCGCCTTCATCTCCTGCACGCAGGCGGCGGCATCAACCAGGGGCGGCAGGCGCAGGCTGAGCTTGAAGGCCGTGTAGGGCCGCAGCACGTTGCCGGCATCCTGCAGCGCGGGCAGGCCCTCTGCGCCTGTGACACTCAGCGTGGGCTCCCAGGTGCGCTTGACCAGCGCCTGCACCGGGTCGGTGGTGGTGGGCAGGGCAAACAGCGTGGAGCCGCCGCAGTCGTAGTGCGCCCAGGGAAAGCGCGCATAGGTCTCCTCGCCGAGGATGGCCGCCGTGGCGCGCATCTGGGCCATGCGGTCGGCCGGGACCTCGCAGTGGAAGCTGGCGGGCAGCAGGCGCCCGGTCTTGCTGTCCTCCAGACGGTCCAGCACCTGGCGCAGGATGCGGAAGGACGACGGCACGACGCCCGAGGCATCGCCCGAGTGCACGCCCTCGGTGAGGATCTCCACCTTCAGCGTGCCGCTGGCCATGCCGCGCAGGCTGGTGGTCAGCCACAGCTGGTCGTAGTTGCCGGCGCCGCTGTCCAGGCAGATCACCAGGCCCACATCGCCCAGGCGCGGACGCAGGGCATCGACATAGGGCAACAGGTCGCGCGAGCCGCTTTCCTCGCAGGTCTCGATCAGGCCCAGGATGCGCGGGTGCGGCACGCCCTGGCGCTTGAGCTCCTGCACGGCGGCAATGCTGGCGTAGACCGCATAGCCGTCGTCGGCGCCGCCACGGCCATAGAGCTTGCCGTTCTCGTACTTGGGCGTCCACGGACCCAGATCGCTGCGCCAGCCGTCGAACTCGGGCTGCTTGTCCAGATGGCCGTACATCAGCACCGTGGGGCTGGAGGCCGCCTTGTCCTGCGTGCCTTCCACCTCGAAGAACAGCACTGGCGTGCGGCCCGGCTGGCGCACGATCTCCAGCGTCAGGCCCGCCACCTTCTGCGCCTGCACCCAGTCGGCCGCATTGCGCAGCACGGTCTCCAGGTGGCCCTGCTGCTCCCAGTCGGGCGCGAACATGGGCGACTTGGCGGGAATGGCGATGTACTCGGTCAGCGCCGGGACGATGCGCTCGTCCCAGGAGCGGCTGATCCGGTCCAGCGCGGCTGCAGGCTGCAGCAGTTGTGAAGGAGTGCGTGCATTCATGGTGGGTCCTCGTGTCAGGGATGGGCGCACCGTTCGAGCGAAGCCAGCGCCGCGATCCGGTCATTGTGCGCCAACGCCATGCAGACCATGAGAGCCCGGCGCCAGCGACTACGATCACGCCCCATGTATATCGGAGAACTCGCCCGACGCGCCGGCTGCTCGCCCAAGGCCGTCAGGCTCTATGAATCACGGGGCCTGCTCGGTGCCGTGGCGCGGGCAGGCAGCTACCGCGTGTATGGACAGCAGGATCTGGTGCTGGTGCAGCGCATCCGCCAGGCGCTGGGGCTGGGCTTTCGACTCGACGAGCTGCATGGCCTGCAGCGCCTGGACCACGCCGACAGCTGGGACGCGCTGGCCCGGCTGCTGCGCGGCCGCCGCGAGCAGGTGCAGGCGCAGATGCAGCACCTTCAGGGACTGCAGACGCAGCTGGCCGCACTGGAGCGTGAGCTGCTCGAATGCCGCCTGGAGCCGGCGGATTCCAGAGAACGCGCCTGCGAAACCGCCATGGCTTGATCCAGGGTCTTGACCCTGCCCCTTGGGGCAAGGCGAACATGGCCGCCATGTTTCCAAGCACCACGCACCCCCATCATCCCCAGCGCATCCTGATCATCCTCGGCCACCCGTCGGCCGGCAGCCTGTGCGCCGGCCTGGCCGATGCCTACGCCCAGGGCGCACGCGACAGCGGTGCCCAAGTGCGCACGCTGCGCCTGGGCGAACTGGAATTCGACCCGCTGCTGCGCGCCGGCTATCGCCAGGATCAGCCCCTGGAGCCTGACCTGCAGCAGGCCCAGGCCGACATCCTGTGGGCCAGCCACCTGGCCTGGGTCTATCCGACCTGGTGGGGCGGCCTGCCGGCCTTGCTCAAGGGCTTCATCGACCGCATCTTTCTGCCGGGCTTCGCCTTCAAGTACCGCAAGGGCTCGATGCTGTGGGACCGGCTGCTGGCCGGCCGCACCGCCGATCTGCTGGTGAGCATGGATTCCCCGCCCTGGTATTACCGCTGGCTGGCGCACATGCCGGGCCATCACCAGATGCGCCGTGCCATCCTGGAGTTCAGCGGCATCCGGCCCGTGCGCATACACAGTTTCGGACCCGTGCTCGGCGCCGATGCCGCACGCCGCCAGCAGTGGCTGGAGCAGGCGCAGGCAGCGGGCCGGCGCACGGCAGCACGTCCGGTCAAGGCCGCGACTTGAGCAATGCGTCAATGGCGGCTCGCCCCACCGACGGGTCGTCGGTGAAGATGCCATCGATGCCCGTGCGCAGGAAATCGTCCATGTCGGCGCGCGCATTGCCACGCCGGGCGCCGTCCTGTGCGGGCGGAGATTTCAGGCTCAGGGGAAGGAAGGCGTTCTCGGGCCGCAGCGTCCAGGGATGGACCAGCAGCCCCGCGCGATGGGCATCGGCCACCAGCGCAGTGGGCGCGGCATTCGCACCCTGCACCACGGGGATCACCATGCTTTTGCTCGGCCCTATGCCGTTGGCGTAGCGCGCAATCTCGGCCAGGCCTGCGGGCGTGACCATGTCGGCATAGCCGGGGCCCGTGCCGCGTGCCACGCTGTCATAGGGCTTGCCCTTGGGCGCCAGCAACTGCACCAGGCGCAGGCTGCTGCGCGCACGGATCCAGCGCAGGTTCTCGACCTCGAAGGACTGCACGAACACTGGCGCCTGCGCATGGTTCCAGCCGTTGTCCGCGAGCAGCTTGAGCAGCGCGGGCTCCAGCGCCAGGCCGATGGACTGGAAGTAGCTCGGGTGCTTGGTCTCGGGATAGATGCCGATGGTGCGGCTCGAGCGTGCGCTCTCGGCTCGGGCCAGGTCGATGACCTCCTGCAGCGTGGGCACCTCGAAACGGTCATTGAACTGCACATTCGCCGGGCGGATCGCCGGGATGCGTTCGCGCGCACGCAGCGTCTTCAGCTCGGCCAGCGTGAAATCCTCCACGAACCAGCCCGTGATCGCCTGCCCGTCGATGGTTTTGGTGGTCTTGCGCGCCGCGAACTCGGGGCGGTCGGCCACATTGGTCGTGGCCTCCTTGAGGCTGCCGTCGGCCGCGAGGATGGCGATGGCGTTCTCATGCCGCGCCACCAGCACGCCATCGCGCGTGATGACCAGGTCGGGCTCGATGAAGTCGGCGCCCGCGCGTATGGCCTCGCGGTATGCCTCCAGCGTGTGCTCTGGCCGCAGCGCCGATGCGCCGCGATGGGCGATCAGCGCGGGCCGGGGCGGCCAGTCGGCAGCGGCATCGCTTCGGGCGGGCGCCTGCGGTGCGGCGCAGCCGGCCACCAGCAGGCCAGCGGCCGCGCCGGCCAGGGCCAGCGCGCGGCGGCGTGGGAGGTTGTCCATGTCTGTCTCCGGGGTCTCGGGGCATTCGATTGTGCGCGCCGGAGATGACACGGGCATGGCCCGCCTGCGCTCAGGCGTGCTCGAAATGGAAGACCGCCGTGCCCGCCATGAGATTGGGCAGGGTACGCACGCTGCGGCCATCCTGCAGGCCGAAGGAGTCCAGTATGCGCAGCCGGTTCCGGGTGGCCAGCACCTCGAAGTCCTTGTAGGTGCCCACGCGGATGTTGGGCGTGTCATACCACTGGTAGGGCAGGCGCCGCGTCACCGGCATGCGCCCGCGCAGCACGGACAGGCGGTTGGGCCAGTGCGCGAAGTTGGGGAAGGCGACGATGCCCGCGCGCCCTATGCGCGCCGTCTCCTGCAGCATGGTCTCGGCATTGCGCAGATGCTGCAGCGTATCGATCTGCAGCACCACGTCGAAGCTGTTGTCCTGGAAGATGGCCAGGCCGTCCTCCAGATTCAGCTGCAGCACGTTCACGCCCCGGCGCACGCAGGCCAGCACGTTGGCGTCATCCAGCTCCACGCCGTAGCCGGTGCAGCCACGCTCTCGCTGAAGGTGCGACAGCAGGGCGCCATCGCCGCAGCCCAGGTCGAGCACGCGCGAGCCCTTGGGGATCAGGCGCGCAATCGCCTGCATGGTGTTCAGCTCGGTCATGCGGCCTCCTTGGCGGCTGTCGTGGTTTCCTGGGCGATGCCGTCGAAGTAGGAGCGCATCACGTTCATGTAGCGGGGGTCGTCGAGCAGGAAGGCGTCATGGCCGTGGGGCGCGTCGATCTCGGCATAGCTGACGTCGCGGTTGTTCTCCAGCAGCGACTTCACGATCTCGCGGCTGCGTGCGGGCGCGAAGCGCCAGTCGGTGGTGAAGCTGACCAGCAAAAAGCCGGCCTTGGCCACCGACAGCGCCTGGGTCAGGTCGCCGCCATGCGTGCGCGCCGGGTCGAAGTAGTCGAGCGCGCGCGTGATCAGCAGGTAGGTATTGGCGTCGAAGTAGCTGCTGAACTTCTCGCCCTGGTAGCGCAGGTAGCTCTCGATCTGGAACTCCACGTCCTGCGTGCTGTACTTCAGGTCCAGGCCCTCCCTCAGCTGGCGGCCGAACTTCTGGTTCATCACGTCGTCGCTCAGGTAGGTGATGTGGCCGATCATGCGGGCGATGCGCAGGCCGCGCGCCGGCACCACGCCATGCTCGTAGAAATGCCCGCCATGGAAATCCGGATCGGTGACGATGGCGCGCCGCGCCACCTCGTTGAAGGCGATGTTCTCCGCATTGAGGTTGGGCGCGCTGGCCACGACCACGGCATGGCGCATGCGGTCCGGATGGCGCAGCGACCAGGACAGCGCCTGCATGCCGCCCAGGCTGCCGCCCAGCACCGCGGCCAGCTGCGCTATGCCCAGCCGGTCCAGCAGCCGGGCCTGCGCGTCCACCCAATCCTCCACGGTGACCACGGGAAAGTCGGCGCCATAGATCCTGCCGGTGTCCGGATGCGTGTGCATGGGGCCCGTGGAGCCAAAGCACGAGCCCAGGTTGTTCACGCCGATCACGAAGAACCGGTTCGTGTCCACGGGCTTGCCGGGGCCGATCATGTTGTCCCACCAGCCCTCGCTCTTGGGCTGGCCCTCGTACACGCCGGCCACATGGTGGGAAGCGTTGAGCGCATGGCAGACCAGCACGGCATTGCTGCGGTCGGCGTTGAGCTGCCCGTAGGTCTCGTAGGCGAGGTCGTAGTCGCGGATCGAGCCGCCGCCCTGCAGCGGCAGCGGCTCGTCGAAGTGCATGGATTGTGGTGTGGCGATGAAGGACATGAAAAAACCCGGCATCGCTAAAAACGAGGCCGGGTTCTCTGGTGTCGTCTTTAGCTGGATTTATAAAGCGCCCGCAAGCAGAAGCAAATCGGCGCATGAGGAATCATTATGCCAAAACGCCTGCCCCCGGAAGGAACAGGGCCAGCACGCCCAGCACCAGGAAGATCACGGCCGAGATCACATGCACCAGCCGGATGGGCACGCGCTTGACCAGCTTGTCGCCCAGCCACACCACGGGAGCGTTGGCCAGCATCATGCCCAGCGTGGTGCCGGCCACCACCCACAGGTAGGCGTTGTACTTGGCCGCCAGCATCACGGTGGCAATCTGCGTCTTGTCGCCCATCTCGGCCAGGAAGAAGGCCACCAGCGTCGTGCCGAAGACGCCCCAGCGCGAATGCCCGGAGACCTCGTCCTCGTCGAGCTTGTCGGGGATCAGCATCCAGACCGCCATGGCGATGAAGGACAGGCCAAGAATCCAGCGCATGGCGTTCTCGCCAAGATAGCTGGTGATCCAGGCGCCCACGGCACCGGCCAGCGCATGGTTGACCAGCGTGGCCACGAAAATGCCCGCAACGATGGGCCAGGGTTTGCGAAAACGCGCGGCGAGCACCAGCGACAGCAGCTGGGTCTTGTCCCCCATCTCGGCAAGCGCGACGACGGAGGTTGAAATCAGGAAGGCTTCCATGGTGTGGGGATTTATCCGGCCGGATAGAGCACGCATTGACCACGCTCCGACTCCGGCCTTTGGATCGGTGCGCGGTCAATGGTCTCGATCGGTCACACGCAGCATTGCACTGCGCGCCGCATACGCCATAGGCCAGCGAAGGCCCAAGTTTGTTGACGCATGCATCCGGCTGCTGAGCCGAACGATCTACTCCCCAAAGACTGAGCCGGCGATCATAGCAGCCCTCGGATCTGCATGCCGGCCCTCACTGCCGCCAAGGCACTTGCTTATGCGCTGCCGCAATTTCAGGGTAACTCCCAGGGGCATTCTGTGGCGGGCACGATGAATTTTTGCGAAACAGTAATAACGTGCGAAAACTTCTGCCACATAATGGGCGAGCTTTCGTTCGGGCTTCGGCTCAATGAGTGCTAGTGCGTTTGCGTCTCTAACGTTGTCATCCCGTGTTGACTCCCTAGGGCTCCATCGCGTTTTCCAGTTTTTTCAGGAGTCCTCCATGGGCAACAAGCTTTACGTCGGCAACCTGCCGTACACCTTCCGTGACAGCGATCTGGAGCAAGCCTTCAGCGAATTCGGCGCCGTTAACAGCGCCAAGGTAATGATGGAGCGCGACACCGGCCGTTCCAAGGGTTTCGGCTTCGTCGAAATGGGCAGCGATGCCGAAGCACAAGCTGCTATCCAAGGCCTGCACGGCCAAAACCGCGGCGGCCGTGACCTGGTGGTCAACGAAGCCCGCCCGATGGAGCCCCGCGCTCCCCGTAGCGGCGGCTTCGGCGGCGGCTTCGGTGGTGGCGGCGGTGGCGGCTTCGGCGGTGGCAACCGCGACGGCGGCTACGGCGGTGGCCGTCGCAACAGCTACTAAGCTCTCGCTTAGAGCATGCGTTAGCAAAAAAAGGGGCCCTCCGGGCCCCTTTTTTGTTGCCAAACGTTATCAGCTTGTGTTTTCGAGCATTTATCTTTTTGATTTTTGTGCTTCATAATTTAGTTTCGGGCAGACCCGTTCGAACGCTATGTGTTTAGGAAGGTTGGCCAGGCTCTTGTATACAAGGAACCTGATGTCTGTGCGTCCTGAAGCCGAGCGCAAACCAGTGAGCATTGAGGAGTTGAGGAGTTTTTGATGGGCAATAAGCTTTACGTCGGCAACCTTCCCTATGGTGTGCGTGACAACGACTTGGAGCAGGCATTCAGCCAGTTCGGCGCTGTCACCAGCGCCCGGGTCATGATGGAGCGCGACACAGGCCGTTCCAAGGGATTCGGGTTTGTCGAGATGGGCAGTGATGCCGAGGCTCAGGCTGCCGTTCAGGGCATGAATGGCCAGCCATTGGGCGGACGCAGCCTCGTGGTGAACGAAGCACGTCCCATGGAGCCTCGCCCCCCGCGTTCGGGCGGCTTTGGCGGCGGTGGCGGCGGCTATGGCCGTGGTGATGGTGGCGGCGGCGGCGGTTACGGTGGCGGTGGCCGCGGTGATGGCGGTGGCTACGGACGCGGTGACGGTGGCGACCGTGGCGGCTATGGCCGTGGCGACGGCGGCAGTGGCGGCGGCTACGGCGGTCGTGGCGACGGCGGATTCCGCAGCCCTTATGGCTCCGGCCCCCGCAATGGCGGCCGTGGCGGCGGCTGGGGAAACAACAATAACAACGGGGAATGAGATCCACGGTTCTCAGTGTTACCCCGAATCAAAAAGGCTCCTTCATGGAGCCTTTTTTACGCACAAGATGCGTGCATGAGCATATTCCGAACGGCAATGGGCATCAGGGATTTTCCAAATGCCGATGTTTGCGCTTCCGTCCTACAAGCAGCCTGTCGAATATCGCGTTGGGGAGAATTTTCATCAACCGCCCCACCCAGGCCATTTGCCATGGAATGATGACCAGACTGCGGCGAGCTTCAATGGCACGCCAGGCCCTTGCGGAAAACTCCTGCGGCTCCAATAGGAATGGCATGCCATAGCGGTTACCACGCGTGAGGGGTGTATCCACATAGCCAGGAAGCAATGTCGTGACTTTTACGCCACTACTGCGCAATTCACCGCGAAGGCTTTCGCAATAGGCAATGACTGCAGCTTTGCTGGCGCAATAAGCGCCGTGTCCTGGCAGGCCGCGCAGCCCGGCCACACTGGAAATTCCGACCAGTTGCCCGCTTCCACGCTGCACCATGGGTGCGATGAAGGGGTGGAAGCTGGCCACAACCCCCATCGTGTTGACGGCCAGCACCTGCTGCATGGTGTCGATGTCCTCGCGCATCGAGGTGTCCACGCCCCAGCTGACGCCAGCATTGGCGATCACGACATCGGGCAGGCCCTGCTGCTGCTCGCAGCGCCGGGCGGCGGCGATGATGCTGTCAGGCACGCCCACATCAGCCTCGTAGAGGGCGAAACGCGAGGAGTCCAGGCCCTGTTGCGCAGCCCACTGCGCCATCACGTCGCCGCGCCGAGCCACCAGCGCCAGCGACCAGCCTTGCTGGTAGGCGTGCCAGGCCAGGGCCTGGCCTATGCCGCTGGATGCGCCGGTGATGAAGGCCAGGGGTGCCGGGCTGCGCGAGGATGTCGTCATGGCTTGTTCTCCATCGGCATGCCTGCGCTTGCGCTGGCGCCTTACTTGGTCCTGGAAGGCTGCAGGGTGCCGCGCACGCGGCCCTGCAGTTTCATGACCAGATCCAGGTTGCTGTACTGCATGCTATCGGCCGTGAAGCGGTCCTTGCCACGGGTCAGCACCACGGGCTGGTTGGAACTCACGCGCTCCTCGTTGGGCCAAGCGTGCAGGAATTCGCCCTGGAATTGCAACTGCGGCTGCGGCTGTTTACCTGCTGTCACAAATGGCTCGCGCGTGACGATGGCATTGCCGAACATTTGCACCTCGGAACCATCAGCATTGCTCAGCGCCCGGTTCGCACTGCCGCGCGTGATGCGGCCTTCGGGCGAGACCGCGAACATGCGGACGTTGTCGATTTCAAGCGTGTCGGTATCGGGATAGTGGCGGCCCATGCTGCCCTCGATCTGGCTCTTCAGACGCCCCGTGGCATCGAAGCTCTTGATCGAGAAATCCTTCATGAAATAGTCGGGCTCGTGCGCCACGGCCTTTTCGGTGCCGCTGGCCAGGGGCTGCGGCGCATTGCGCACCAGCCACCAGGTGCCCAGCGCCAGCAGGCCCATCAGCAGCACGGGCAGGTACAGGGAAAGCCGGTCACCGACGCGGCGCCAGGCCTGGGTCATGATGCGTATTCCGCCAGCAGCCCGGCATAGGCGCCACGCGCGGCCAGCAGCAGGTCGCACAGCTGGCGCACCGCTCCTTCACCGCCGCTGCGCGGCGTGACCCAATCGGCCACGGCCAGCACTTCGTCATGGGCGTTGGCCGGTGCGCAGGCGAAGGCGGAGCGCCGCATCACGGGCAGGTCCGGCCAGTCGTCGCCCATGGCTGCCGCCTGGTGCCATTGCAGGCCCAGCTCCTTCAGGATGGCCTCGGCGGCAGGCACCTTGTCTTCCGTGCCAAAGCGCGCATGCGTGACGCCCAGATTGCTCAGCCGCAGGCGAAGCGCGGGCGAATCGCGGCCCGTCACCACGGCGGGCGTGATGCCAGCCTTTTGCAGCAGTTTCAGACCATGGCCGTCCAGCGTGTTGAAGCGCTTGAGCACTTCGCCTTCGCCAGAGAACAGCAGGCCGCCATCGGTCAGCACGCCATCGACATCGAAGAATGCCACCCGCACGTCCTGCGCCAGCAGCAGCAGCGGTGCGTCCCAGTTCTGCACGGGCGTCAAGGGAGCGCGTGCCATCAGATTACCTTGGCGCGCATCAGGTCGCGGATATGGACCACGCCGCGCAGCTGGTGCTGCGCATCGGCCACCAGCACGGCGGTGATGCCGTGCTCCTCCATCATGCTGGCGGCGTCGACGGCCAGCGCGTCTTCGGCGATGGTGCGGGGGCCCTTGTGCATGACATCGCCGGCCTGCAGCGCGCGCAGGTCGGTGCCGGCCTCGACACGGCGGCGCAGGTCTCCGTCGGTGAAGATGCCTTGCAGCACGCCTGCCGCATCGACGATGGCCGAGCAGCCCAGGCCCTTGGCGCTCATCTCGCGCATCAACTCGACAAAGCTGGCATCGGCCCCGACCTTGGGCAGCTCTTTGCCGCTGCGCATGACATCGCGCACATGGGTCAGCAGCTTGCGGCCCAGCGCGCCGCCCGGATGGGAGCGCGCAAAGTCCTCGGCGCCAAAGCCGCGTGCATCGAGCAGTGCCACGGCAAGGGCGTCGCCCATGGCCATCTGCGCGGTGGTGCTGGCCGTGGGTGCCAGGTTCAAAGGGCAGGCCTCGCGCTCCACACGGGTGTCCAGCACCCAGTCGGCATGGCGGGCCAGCGTGGACTGCGCGCCGCCGGTCATGGCCACCAGGGGTATGCCCTGGCGCTTGATGGCAGGCAGCAGCACGGTGAGTTCATCGGCCTCGCCGCTGTTGGACAGCGCCAGTACCAGATCGATGCCGGTCACCATGCCCAGGTCGCCATGGCTGGCCTCGCCCGGATGCACGAAGAAGGCGGGAGTGCCCGTGGATGCCAGGGTGGCCGCCACCTTGCGCCCGACATGGCCACTCTTGCCCATGCCCATCACGACGACGCGGCCGGACAGGCTCAGGATGCGCTGCACCACTTCACCGAACACGCCATCCAGGCGCTGCGACATGGCAAGAAGGGCATCGGCCTCGATGCCCAGGGTGTCGCGGGCCAGGCGCAGGACCCTGGACGTATCCAGCGCATTCAAGGTGGCAGCATCAGAATTCATCTGGAAGATTTTAGGCGGTCTGGCTACCCGGCGGCGGCGGCCCCCATCGGGCGTCTGGGTACACTGGCCCGTTCTTTCCAGCCCCCGATCCAGCGCCATGCACACCACCCTCAGCGTCAACGACTACCTGCGATCGCACATACGCACCGTGCCCGACTGGCCGGCGCCCGGCGTGCAGTTCCGCGACATCACGCCGCTGCTGCAGGACCCCCAGGTCTTTCGCGTGATGACCGACGCCTTCGTGCACCGCTACATGCAGCGCGGCATGCGCCCCGACGTGGTGGCAGGGCTCGATGCACGCGGCTTCATCCTGGGTGCCGTGGTGGCCCACGAGCTGGGCGTTGGCTTTGTGCCCATCCGCAAGAAGGGCAAGCTGCCGTTCACCACGGTGGAGGAAACCTATGAGCTCGAATACGGCAGCGCCACGGTAGAGCTGCACACAGATGCCGTCAAGACCGGCGATCGCGTACTGCTGATCGACGACCTGATCGCCACCGGCGGCACCATGATGGCCGGCAAGAGATTGCTGGAAAAGCTGGGCGCCACGGTGATCGAGGGCGCGGCCATCGTGGATCTGCCCGAACTGGGCGGCTCCACCCTGCTGCGCGATGGCGGCCTGCCGCTGTTCACGCTGGTGGATTTCGCCGGCCACTGAATCAGGCCGGCGCCCGGTCAGCGCAGTTCGCCGTACTGGGTGACACCCAGGTCCAGATGGTCCAGCGTGCTGTGGTGAAAGTCCGCGCCGCGTTCGCCTGCGCCTGGCCCGAGCAAGGGGCCCGAGCGGCGCACGCCGGCGGGCGCCGCAGCTGCAGAGCCCGCACCACGGGCTGCAGCGGGCATGGCCGCCACGGCCATCTTGAAGGCGGCCATTTCCTGATCGTCTATGGGCTCGAACGGCGCCGTGTCCTGCCTGCGGCGCTGGGGCGCCACGGCCTCCATCGCAGCCACGACGGGGACGGCCACGGGCTGGACGGGACGCGGTGTGCGCACGGCCACGGAATGCACCTGGGCCTGGGCGGCGGCGTTCTGGTCGCTGACCCGCCAGTACACGGCTGTCACGACCGCGCCCATGCGGGCCTTGGCCGCCTGGGCCAGCATGGCCTCGATCTCGCTGAGCCGAGCGGTTTCGCTGGCATAGGCCCGTGCCAGGTCCATCATCACCACGAAGCGCTGGCCCACGCTGTCCAGCGAGAGCACCTTGAACTTGTAGCTGGCCGACAACACCCCGGCACGCACCATGACATCGCGCACCACGCCGTAGAGCTGCTCACGGCGCTCGGACCGCTCGCTGCGGCGCCCGGCCGCGACGGCATCACGGCGTGCCGCGGGGTTGGCCTGGCCATCGTTTCCAGGCGAACCACGACCCTGTTCGGGCAAAGGCTTGCGGGAAAACCAGTTGAACACAGACATGGGGGCTCTCATTGTCACGAATAGTCACAAACTCGCGGCATTGTGCCTGCAACTTGGCGACATTTTGAGCACAGGTGTTGCAAAAACCGCTGTATCAATTTGTCGCAGAGCAAAGCCCGGTCTGTAATCCCACCCGGCCCCCCGAGAGCCTTCGCCCAAGTGCCGTTCAGGTGCTGCTCAGGTGCTCGCCACCCGGCGGCGGCTGTCCACCGCGCGTCGCGCCAGGACCTGGCCGGCGGCCATGACCAGGGCCAGCGCCACCCCGGGCTGGCGGTTGCTGAGTTCGGCGAAGCGCATGGCCGTCAGGCACCACAGGCGCCCCGGCGCGGCAGCCTGCACGGTGGCGTGGCGCGCGCGGTGCGCAAAGAAGGCGCCCTCGCCCAGGATGGAGCCCGGACCGACGATGGCCAGGCGGATGCGCTCCTTGGCATCCTGGTAGTGCACGCTGAGGCTGCCGGACTCCACGAAGTACAGATTGCGGTCCAGCGAACCTTCGGCAAACAGCAGCTCGCCCGCGGCCAGAGTGACGGGCACCAGGTAAGGTGCCAGCAGATCCCACTGCTCCGAGGTCAGCGCGTTCTGCACACCGTCGACAGCCACGGCCGACGACATGGCCTGGGCCAAGGGCCGCAAATCATTGTGGGAGGAAGAAGACATGGCGGATCCGGTTCGAAGTGGGCCGCGTACCCGCTCCGGGACGGCACCCGGCGACAGGCAGCGGCAAGGGCCGCTGCGGCACGCCGCATGCTAAGCGACGGCAGCGGGCACGCCAATGCCGGCGCGTGGGTTTTCGACGGCAAATTTTGTAGCAAAAGATAAATATTGCCGCCATCCCATCAGCCGTGCTGGGCATGCCGCGCTCAGCCCGGATCCCCTCCGTCACTTGCCAATGCAAAAGCTCGAGAAGATCACACCCAGCAGGTCATCCGAGCTGAATTCCCCGGTGATGGAGTTCAGCGAGACCTGGGCCAGGCGCAGTTCCTCGGCCAGCAGGTCCAGATGGGCGGCCTGGGCCGCCAGCTGCAGCTCGGCCTCTTCCAGGTGCGCGGCCACGGCCTGCAGCGCCTCCACATGGCGTGCGCGCGCCAGGTACAGGCCTTCGGGGGCGGACTGCCATCCGGCCACATCCAGCAGGCGCCGGCGCAGCGCATCCAGGCCGTCGCCAGTGCGTGCCGACAGCGCCACGCTGCCTTCGCGCCCGCCATGCGCCTGCAGCTGGGCCGGCTCGGCGCGATCGGTCTTGTTCCAGACATCGATCACGGGCACCTGGCCCGGCAGCTTCTGGGCCAGGGTTTCGGCGATGGCCGCGTCTGCGGCCAGATAGTCGTTGTCGCCCATGCGCGTGAGGTCGTGCAGGAAGAGCACGGCATCGGCCGCGGCGATCTCGTCCCAGGCGCGCGCGATGCCGATGCGCTCGACCTCGTCGCTGCTCTCGCGCAGGCCTGCCGTGTCGATCACATGCAGGGGCACGCCCTCGATCTGGATGGTCTGCTGCACCTTGTCGCGCGTGGTGCCGGCGATGGGCGTGACGATGGCCAGCTCGGCACCGGCCAGCGCATTGAGCAGCGAGCTCTTGCCCGCATTGGGCTGCCCTGCGATCACGACCTTGATGCCTTCGCGCAGCAGCGCACCCTGGTGGGCGCGCGACAGCACCTGGTCCAGCTTGCCGCGCAGCCGCGCGAGCTGGCCGCTGGCATCGGCCTTTTGCAGGAAGTCGATCTCTTCCTCGGGAAAGTCCAGCGTGGCCTCGACCAGCATGCGCAGGTGCACCAGCGCATCGCGCAGGCCATGAATCTCCTCGGAGAAGGCTCCCGACAGCGAGCGGCTCGCGCTGCGCGCGGCGGCCTCGGTGCTGGCGTCGATCAGGTCGGCAATGGCTTCGGCCTGGGCCAGATCGATCTTGTCGTTGAGAAAGGCACGTTCGGTGAATTCCCCAGGCTGGGCCAGGCGCAGGCCAGGCAGTACGCTGCGATGGCCTTCGAGAGGCTCTTGCGCCGCCTCCAGGCAGCGTGCCAGCAGCAGCTGCAGCACGACCGGGCCGCCGTGGGCCTGCAGCTCCAGCACGTCCTCGCCGGTGTAGCTGTGCGGCGCCGGGAAGAACAGGGCCAGGCCGTGGTCTATGGGTCCGCCTGCGGCATCGCGCAACGGCAGATAGGTGGCCTCGCGCGGCTTGAGGTCGCGCCCGCACAGCACCCGCACCAGCGGCGCCACCCCCTTGCCGGAGACGCGCACGATGCCCACGGCGCCGCGCCCCGGAGCGGTGGCGATGGCGGCAATGGGGTCGTTGTGGCGGGGCAGCATGGATGGAGCTTTCTTGGGAAGGGATTTCAGGCCGCCGATGATAGGCCGCCCATGAAAAAAGCCCGCCGAAGCGGGCTTTGGAGCCAGGGCCTTCGCAGGCTTACTTGGCAGGCTTGGTCTTGCCGAAGTTGGGCAGATTGAACTGCGGCGGCACGCCCATGCGGGTGTTGATGATCCACTGCTGGGCAATGGACAGGATGTTGTTCGTCAGCCAGTACAGCACCAGGCCGGCCGGGAAGAAGAAGAACATCACGCTGAAGACCAGGGGCATGATCCACATCATCTTGGCCTGCATCGGATCCGGCGGAGCGGGGTTCAGCGCGGTCTGCAGCAGCGACGACAGGGTCATCAGCACGGGCAGGATGAACAGCGGGTCCTTGGCCGACAGGTCGGTGATCCAGCCGATCCAGGGCGCGTTGCGGATTTCCACGCTGGACAGCAGCACCCAGTACAGCGCGATGAACACCGGGATCTGGATGATGATGGGCAGGCAGCCGCCCATGGGGTTGACCTTTTCCTCGCGGTAGATGCGCATCATCTCCTGCTGCATCTGCTGGGGCTTGTCCTTGAGGCGCTCGCGCATTTCCATGATGCGCGGGTTGATGGCCTTCATCTTGGCCATCGAGGAGTAGGCCTTGGCATTGAGCCAGTAGAAGGCGATCTTCAGCAGCAGCACCAGGGCCACGATGGACCAGCCCCAGTTGCCCAGGAAACCGTGCAGCTTGTCCAGCAGCCAGTACAGCGGCTTGGCCAGGATGGTCAGCCAGCCATAGTCCTTGACCAGTTCCAGGCCGGGGGCCAGAGCCTCCAGGCGCTTTTCGATCTGGGGTCCGGCAAACAGGCGCGCTTCCACGCTCTTGCTCTGGCCGGGCTCGATGGTGCCCACGGGCGTGATCATGCCGACGGCGTAGAGGTTGCTGTCCACCTTGCGCAGGAAGTTCTCGCGCTGCACGCCTTCGGCCAGCAGCCAGGCGCTGGCAAAGTAATGCTGGACCATGGCCACGTAGCCGCCCGAGGACGACTTCTCGACGCTGGCCTTGCCGTTTTCGATGTCCTTGAACTCGACCTTCTGGTACTTCTTCTCGTCGGTGTAGACGGCCGGGCCCGTGAAGGTGGAGTACATGGTGGACTCTTCGCCTTCGGGCTTGTTGCCGTCGCGCACCAGCTGCAGGTACAGCTGCGGGTTCACGGCAGTCGTGCCGGTGTTCACCACTTCATGGCGCACGCCGATGTCGTAGGCACCGCGCTTGAGCGTCCAGATCTTGACCAGCTTCACGCCGCCCATGTCGGGCGACTCGAAGCGAAGCTCCATCTGGTCCTCGCCGTCCTTGAGCTCGCGTGCACCGGGCAGCGCGGTCATGGTCGTCTTGTGCGTGGGGAAACCGCCGCCGATCAGGCCCGACTGTCCCAGGTACACACGGTGCACGCTCTCGTCGAACAGCACGACCGGTTTGTCCTTGTGGGCGGAATCGGCGTACTTGAGCAGCTCGGCATGGCGCAGCGTGCCGCCCTGGCTGTCGAAGGTCAGGCGCAGCACGTCGGTGCTGATGGTCACGTTCTGGCGCGGAGCAGCCTCGGGCGCGGCAGCGCCGCCAGGCACTTCGCCGGCACCGGCCGTTGCCGCAGTCGCTGCCGAGGGCACGCTGGCGTCGCCGGGCGCCTTGCCCGTTTCAGGTGCCGGGGCCGTGGCCACGGCCGGCGCGGGGAAGAAAGTGGCCTTCTTGCCGTTGTGCACTTGCCATTTGTCCCATAGCAAGACCAGCGAAAAGCCAAATATCACCCACAGGATGGTGCGGCGAATATCGTTCATGAAGACTTCTTAGGTGAGGAAGGTTGGGTGTTTTCGGGCGCAGCCGTCAGGCTGGTGAACAGCCTGGGCTTGTGCTCTGGCACAGGGTCATGCCCCCCGTCACACCACGGATGACAGCGCGCCAGTCGGCGCAGTGTCAGGTAGGAGCCTACCGCAGCGCCGTGTTGCTCCAGCGCTTCAAGGGAATAGGCAGAGCAGGTCGGCGTGAAGCGGCAGGCCGAGCCCAGCCAGGGACTGAGCATCAGCCGATAGCCACGCACCAGCGCCATCAGCAGCCGCTGCATCATGGCGTGGCTCCGGCAGGCTCGCCAGCGGCAGCGGCCGGCTCCTGCGCTGGCTGAGGCAACCCGGGTGCCGGCTGCGACAGGCGTTTCGCGGCATGGGCGAACAGCTGCTGCAGCTCGGCACGAACCGCCTGCTTGAGCACATCGGACGTGGCGCTCACGAACTGGCGCCGGTCAAAGCCCGAGCGCAGTCGCACCACATGCGCGCCATGGAGCATCAAGGCCTCGTGCTCGCCGCCCACGGCGTAGATCTGCCGCTTGATGGTGTGGCGTGTCACCGATCGGCGCGCCCAGCGCTTGGGCACCATGGCACCCAGCCAGGCATCCCGGCGCACCGCGCCAACGCCGAACAGGGCCTGCGGATCTTGCGATCCGGGCCCTGTCGGTGGCGGCATGGCAGCGACCTGCTCCGTCAGAACGAGACGGTGCAGGGCGAAGTGCGCGGTACGCGAAATCGTACCGGCAGCCATGGCGGCCTGAAACTGCGGACGTGTTTTCAGCCGTTGCATTCCAGCACCCCTTTCAGGGGTTCAGTGCAGCGAGCAAACCGCCCAGCAATGGCTGGCCTTAGACGGCCAGACGCTTGCGGCCCTTGGCGCGGCGAGCGTTGATCACGGCGCGGCCGCCCTTGGTCTTCATGCGGACCAGAAAGCCGTGGGTGCGGGCGCGACGGGTCTTGGAGGGTTGGTAAGTACGTTTCATGTTGGTTCCTAGAGAAGGTTCAGTTTTGCACCGGTCCCGTATCCGGCACGCTACACGCAGTGCAGCCAGCAGCCGCCACAAAGGCAAACCGCCAGGCCACCTGCCAAAAATCTGCACGATGCACTTGCCATGTGCGGCCAGGAGCGCGAACCGGGAAGGTTTCGCCCAAGGCAACCAGCAGCAGCATGCAGACCCGATGCAGACGGGCGGGACATATCACCCTGAACACATTCAGGGAAACCCGCGATTATCACAGCGTTGCCCACTTGATGCAATGCCCTTCGAACCCGAAGGATGCCTGCCCATTTTGCGACAGGGCAGAGGACAAGCTCCTGATATTTTGTGGATAACTTCCGCAAAAGCTACAATGGCAGCCTCGCAACAGTTCCTCCTATCCACAACTAGACTTCGACAATGACAGAGGAACCTACGAACGATGCAGGCCAGGGCCTGTGGCAAGTCTGCGTTGAGCAACTGGGGCAGGAAATGCCTGAGCAGCAGTTCAACACCTGGATCAAGCCCCTGACCGCGCACGTCGCCGAAGACTTCTCCAAAGTCACCGTCTACGTGGCCAACCGCTTCAAGCTCGACTGGATCCGCGCCCAATATGCAGGCCGCATCTCGGCCATGCTGGAGTCGCTCTATGGCCAGCCGGTGACACTTGAGTTAGCGCTCGCTCAACGGGAAAGCGTTGTGCGTACTTATGTTCGCCCATCTTCCAGCGAGCGCTCGGCCCCACCGGAAACCATTGTCACCTCGGTGCCCACGGTCACTGGCGAAGACGCGGCAGCGCCGGTCTTCCGTACGCGCCTGAACGCCGCGCTGACCTTTGAAACCCTGGTGGAAGGCACGGCCAACCGCATGGCACGCTCGGCCGCCATGCATGTGGCGGGCTCGCCCGGCCACCTGTACAACCCGCTGTTCATCTACGGCGGCGTGGGCCTGGGCAAGACCCACCTGGTGCATGCCGTGGGCAACAAGCTGCTGGCCGACAAGCCCGACGCGAAAGTTCTCTACATCCACGCCGAGCAGTTCGTCTCGGATGTGGTCAAGGCCTACCAGCGCCGCACTTTTGACGAATTCAAGGAGCGCTACCACTCGCTGGATCTGCTGCTGATCGACGATGTGCAGTTCTTCGCCAACAAGGACCGCACGCAGGAGGAGTTCTTCAACGCCTTCGAGGCCCTGCTGGCCAAGAAGAGCCACATCGTGATGACCTCGGACACCTATCCCAAGGGTCTGGCCAACATCCACGAGCGGCTGGTCTCGCGCTTCGACTCCGGGCTGACGGTGGCCATCGAGCCGCCCGAGCTGGAGATGCGCGTGGCCATCCTGATCAACAAGGCCCGCGCCGAGAACGCCGAGATGCCCGAGGAAGTCGCCTTCTTCGTGGCCAAGAACGTGCGCTCCAACGTGCGCGAGCTCGAAGGCGCGCTGCGCAAGATCCTGGCCTATTCGCGCTTCAACCAGAAGGAAGTCTCCATCCAGCTGGCCCGCGAGGCCCTGCGTGATCTGCTGTCCATCCAGAACCGCCAGATCAGCGTGGAAAACATCCAGAAGACGGTGGCCGACTACTACAAGATCAAGGTGGCCGACATGTACAGCAAGAAGCGCCCGGCCAGCATTGCCCGGCCGCGCCAGATTGCCATGTACCTGGCCAAGGAATTGACCCAGAAGAGCCTGCCCGAGATCGGCGAGCTGTTCGGCGGACGCGACCACACCACCGTGCTGCACGCGGTGCGCAAGATCGCCGGCGAACGCCAGCAACTGACCGAGCTGAACCAGCAGCTGCACGTGCTGGAGCAAACTCTCAAAGGTTGATGAAAACTCCCCCGTTCAGGCCCTGCGTACGCGGCAAAATGGGGGATTCGAGCGGCAAGAGGGGGCTCATGTGTGAGCCGCCGCTCCCACCGAGACCCGCATCCTTAAATCAGAGGTTGACATGATCGTCCTGAAAGCCACACAAGACAAAGTTCTCGCGGTCCTGCAATCGGTGTCCGGCATCGTCGAACGCCGCCACACGCTGCCCATCCTGGCCAACGTGCTGATCAAGAAGACCGGCAACGCATTGCAGCTGACCACCAGCGACCTGGAAATCCAGATCCGCACCACCGCCGAACTCGGCGGCGACACCGGCGACTTCACCACCACCGTGGGCGCGCGCAAGCTGATCGACATCCTCAAGACCATGCCCGGCGACCAGACCGTGAGCCTGGAGACCCAGCAGGCCAAGATGGTGCTCAAGGGCGGCAAGAGCCGCTTCACGCTGCAGACCCTGCCGGCCGAGGATTTCCCGCTGGTGCAGGAGGCTGCGGCCTTCGGCCCGTCGTTCAGCGTGCCGCAGAAGGTGCTCAAGGACCTGCTGGGCCAGGTCTCCTTCGCCATGGCCGTGCAGGACATCCGCTACTACCTCAACGGCATCCTGTTCGTGGCCGAGGGCAAGCAGCTGTCCCTGGTGGCCACCGACGGCCACCGCCTGGCCTTTGCAAGCAGCCAGCTGGACGTGGAAGTGCCCAAGCAGGAAGTGATCCTGCCGCGCAAGACCGTGCTGGAGCTGCAGCGCCTGCTGTCGGATGCCGGCGGCGAGAACCAGCCCCACATCGAGATGCAGTTCGCCAACAACCAGGCCAAGTTCACCTTCGGCGGCATGGAGTTCGTGACCAAGCTGGTCGAGGGCAAGTTCCCCGACTACAACCGCGTCATCCCGCGCAACCACACCAACAGCGTGACCCTGGGCCGCGCCCCGCTGCTGGCCAGCCTGCAGCGCACGGCCATCATGACCAGCGACAAGTTCAAGGGCGTGCGCCTGACGGTGGAGCCCGGCACCTTGCGCGTGGCCTCCAACAACGCCGAGCAGGAAGAGGCCATGGACGAGCTGGACATCGACTACGGTGGCGACACCATCGAGATCGGCTTCAACGTCACCTACCTGATCGACGCCCTGTCCAACATGGGCCAGGACATGATCAGGATCGACCTGCAGGACGGCAACAGCTCGGCGCTGCTGACCATCCCCGAGAACGACAGCTTCAAGTACGTCGTGATGCCGATGCGCATCTGAGCGCGCGCAACACCTACCCGATGCCTGACACATTGCGCAGCCCCTGCACCCGCCGCCCGGTGGCACAAGCCGGTGCAAGGCGCGCAACCACCCTATCCGACTCGTAGCCCGCAGCGCGCGTCCCTACGCACCGCGCCAGCGGCCGAATCGAACATTTTCAAGCGAAGCGACAGCTTCCGACGGAACTACCCCAGGGCCTTCCATGACCGACGAGAACAAGCCAGAAAACCAGACCATTGCCCCCGAAGGCTCAGACTCCAGCGGCTATGGCGAAGGCGCGATCCAGATCCTCGAAGGCCTGGAGGCCGTGCGCAAGCGCCCCGGCATGTACATCGGCGACACCTCCGATGGCACGGGCCTGCACCACCTGGTCTTCGAAGTGGTGGACAACTCCATCGACGAAGCCCTGGCCGGCTACTGCGACGACATCCTGGTCACCATCCATGCCGATGGCTCCCTGTCCGTCATCGACAACGGCCGCGGCATCCCCACGCGCGTGAAGATGGACGACAAGCACGAGCCCAAGCGCTCGGCGGCCGAAATCGCCCTCACCGAACTGCACGCGGGCGGCAAGTTCAACCAGAACAGCTACAAGGTCTCGGGCGGCCTGCACGGCGTGGGCGTGTCCTGCGTGAACGCACTGTCCATCTGGCTCAAGCTCAGCGTGCGCCGCGACGGCGAAGTCTACGAGATCGACTTCTCGCGCGGCCAGGTGCAGAACCGCCCCATCGAGATCGTGGACGGCGTCGAGGTCTCGCCCATGCGCGTGGTCGGCAAGAGCGACAAGCGCGGCACCAAGGTCCACTTCCTGCCCGACACGGAAATCTTCACGCAGAACCATGAGTTCCGCTACGAGATCCTGGCCAAGCGCCTGCGCGAACTGTCCTTCCTGAACAACGGCGTGCGCATCCGCCTCAAGGACGAGCGCGACGGCCGCGAGGACGACTTCTCCGGCGCCGGCGGCGTCATGGGCTTCGTGCAGTTCATCAACGCCAACAAGAAGGTGTTGCACCCCACCGCCTTCCACGCCAACGGCACACGTCCTGCGGAAAGCTACGGCGGCATCCCCGGCACCGAGATCGGCGTCGAAGTCGCCATGCAGTGGAACGACAGCTACGCCGAGCAGGTGCTGTGCTTCACCAACAACATCCCGCAGCGCGACGGCGGCACCCACCTGACGGGCCTGCGCGCCGCCATGACGCGCGTGATCGGCAAGTACATCGAGCAGAACGAACTGGCCAAGAAGGCCAAGGTCGAGGTCAGCGGCGACGACATGCGCGAAGGCCTGTGCTGCGTGCTGTCCGTGAAGGTGCCCGAGCCCAAGTTCAGCAGCCAGACCAAGGACAAGCTGGTCTCCAGCGAAGTGCGCGCGCCCGTGGAGGACATCGTCGCCAAGGCGCTGACCGACTACCTGGAGGAAAAGCCCCACGACGCCAAGATCCTGTGCAGCAAGATCGTCGATGCCGCGCGTGCCCGCGAGGCCGCGCGCAAGGCCCGCGAGATGACGCGCCGCAAGGGCGTGCTCGACGGCATGGGCCTGCCCGGCAAGCTGGCCGACTGCCAGGAAAAGGACCCGGCGCTGTGCGAGATCTACATCGTCGAGGGTGACTCCGCCGGCGGCTCCGCCAAGCAAGGTCGCGACCGCAAGTTCCAGGCCATCCTGCCGCTGCGCGGCAAGATCCTGAACGTGGAAAAGGCCCGCTACGAGAAGCTGCTGTCCAGCAACGAAATCGTCACCCTGATCACGGCCCTGGGCACCGGCATCGGCAAGGCCACGGCCGAATCGGGCAAGAGCGGCAGCGACGACTTCGACCCCAACAAGCTGCGCTACCACCGCATCATCATCATGACCGACGCGGACGTGGACGGCGCCCACATCCGCACCCTGCTGCTGACCTTCTTCTACCGCCAGATGCCGGACCTGGTCGAGCGCGGCCACATCTACATCGCCCAGCCGCCGCTGTACAAGGTCAAGAACGGCAAGGAAGAGCTGTACATCAAGGACGGCCCCGCGCTCAACCAGTACCTGCTGCGCATCGCGCTGATGAACGCCAGCGTCAGCACCGGCGGCGCCAACCCGCGCACGCTGGACGGCGAGGAACTGGCCAAGCTGGCCAACATGCACCTGGCCGCCGAGACCGTCATCGACCGCCTGTCCAACTTCATGGATGCCGAGGCCCTGCGCGCCATCGCCGACGGCGTGCAGATCACGCTGGACAGCATCGAGGCGGCCCAGGCCTGCGCCCCCATCCTGGAGGCCAAGCTGCGCGAGTTGACCACCACGGGCGTGCCCGCCGAGGTCACGGCCGAAATCGACCCGGTCTCCGAAAAGCCCGTGCTGCGCATCAGCCGCCACCACCACGGCAACATCAAGAGCTCCATCCTCACCCAGGAATTCGTGCGCAGCCACGACTACGCCGCGCTGGCTGACGAAGCCCAGAACTTCAACGGCCTGCTGGGCGAAGGCGCCAAGGTCACGCGTGGCGAAGGCGAAAAGGCCAAGAGCGACAAGGCCGGCGACTTCCGCCAGGCCATGCAATGGCTGCTGCACGAGGCCGAACGCACCACGGCCCGCCAGCGCTACAAGGGCCTGGGCGAAATGAACCCCGAGCAGCTGTGGGAAACCACCATGGACCCCACCGTCCGCAGCCTGCTGCAGGTGCAGATCGGCGACGCCATCGAGGCCGACCGCGTGTTCACCATGCTCATGGGCGACGAGGTGGAGCCGCGCCGGGACTTCATCGAGACGAATGCGCTGCGGGCGGGCAATATCGACGTGTAGGCCGCCTATAAGGCGACACATTACGTGAAAATTTGAGACCCATAAGTTGGGAAACTTATGGGTCTTTTGCCATTAATTGGCAACCTCCATTGCTTTCCATCCGAGGCGCTACTAGCCAGCTTCGCGCCTCTTGCACCGGTAATACACAGAGACATGGCCAACCAGCTAACCCTAGAAACCCTCGAATCCTGGCTCTGGGAGTCCGCCAACATTCTGCGCGGCTCCATCGACTCCTCGGACTTCAAGAACTACATCTTCGGCCTGCTGTTCCTCAAGCGCTTCAACGATGTATTTGAAGAGCGTGTGCGACATCTCCAGCAAGTGGAGCTCCTGAGCGAGGTGGATGCCGTGCTTGAGGTCCAGGACAAGTGGGGATCGTTCCCCAAGAACGCGCGCTGGCCCAGCCTGATCGCCCGTACCGAGAACATCGGCGAGGCGCTGGACAAGGCCTTCTCGGACATCGAGCAATACAACACCGAACTGCAATACGTGCTGACCGCCACGCAGTACGGCGACAAGCGCGTGTTGTCCGATGCCACGCTGCAGCGCCTGCTGCGCCATTTCAACCAGTACAAGCTGGGCAATGCCGACCTCTACAAGGCCGACATGCTGGGCGATGCCTACGAGTACCTCATCAAGCAGTTTGCCGACGATGCCGGCAAGAAGGGCGGCGAGTTCTACACGCCCAAGGCCGTGGTGCAGCTGGTGGTGGAGCTCATCGACCCGCAACCCGGCCACAGCGTGTACGACCCTACCTGCGGAAGCGGCGGCATGCTGGTGGAGAGCGCACACCACATCGCCAAGCTGCCCGGCGGCACGCTGATCGGCGACCGCCCCAACGCCCTGCTCTACGGCCAGGAAAAGAACCTGGGCACCTGGGCCATCGCCAAGCTCAACCTCTACCTGCACAACATGCGGGCCGAAATCGAGCGTGGCGACACTCTGGTGGAGCCCAAGCACCTGGACAACGGCTACCTCAAGACCTTCGACCGCGTCATTGCCAATCCGCCGTTCTCGGCCAAGGCCTGGTGGACGCCGCTGGAGCTGGAGAGCGAAGCCAAAAAAGAGAGCGAAGACA
Organism: Delftia sp. WSY_12; assembly: GCF_043104645.1. Taxonomy (NCBI): domain Bacteria; kingdom Pseudomonadati; phylum Pseudomonadota; class Betaproteobacteria; order Burkholderiales; family Comamonadaceae; genus Delftia; species Delftia sp. WSY_12. Next base: position 345,226 of record NZ_JBICKW010000024.1, on the reverse strand, counting down.
AGGATCCCAAGAAAAAACCCAAGTCGCCCAATTACAAGGAGGTCAGCGACCCCTTCGGCCGCTTCACCTACGGCGTGCCGCCACGTGGCTATGCCGACCTGGCCTTCGCCCAGCACATGCTGGCCAGCCTGAAGGCCGATGGCCGAATGGGCATCATCCTGCCGCACGGCGTGCTGTTCCGCAGCGGCGAAGAGGGCAAGATTCGCGAGGGCCTGCTGTTCGGCACCGATGCCGCCAGTGGAGGCCAACCGGGCGACCTGATCGAGGCCATCGTCGGCTTGCCGTCCGCGCTGTTCTACAACACCGGCATCCCGGCCTGTGTGCTTGTGCTGAACAAGCGCAAGCCCGTCGCGCTCAAAGATAAGGTCATCATCATCGACGCCAGCCATGAGTATCTCGAAGGCAAGGCCCAGAACAGCCTTCGCACCGAGGATATCGAGCGCATCGCCCGCATCCATAAAACCGCCTTCGAGCGGCAGGCCGAGGTGGAGAACTACTGCCGCTTGGTCACGCTGGACGAGATTCGCGGCAATAACGGCAACCTCAACATTGCGCGGTACATCGATAAAGGGGAGACCGAGGAAACCGTCAATGTGACGGCAACTTTGGCGGAACTGGCGGCACTGGCCGAAGAAGAGGCGCAGATTGATGCACGTATGAACGGTTACCTGTCAGAGCTGGGTTTGTTCGGGGAGCGTATATGACACAGGCAACTCACCATTTCCTTCAGAACAGCCTGCGGCGCTTGATCGCCTCGGACTGGAAACTGGGAGTGGTTGGGGATTTCGTTGCTGAGCTGAATGCTGGTGTGAGCGTCAATGCGGTTGAGACTGAGGGTGGCTGCGCAGGGGATGAAGTCGGCGTGCTGAAGTCCGGTGCGGTGCTCCGAGGCAAGTTCTTTCCTGAACAGCACAAGGTCGTAGTCCCCGCGGACCGTGGGCGCGTCGCGACAAGTGTCCGTGCTGACCGAATCATCCTTAGCCGCATGAATACGCCCGCACTCGTCGGAGAGTCAGGGTATGTCGAAGAAGACGCCCCGCATCTGTTCCTGCCGGATCGCCTTTGGCAGACGGAGCCGTCGAACGAGCCACATTCACAGCGCTGGCTGTCCTACTGGTTGCAGCATCCCGCGGTGAGGGCGCTCATTGTGGCGGCGGCGACAGGCACGAGCAACAGCATGAAGAACATCTCCAAGGAGACGGTCCTGTCATTGCCCGTGCCGCGAACACCACTGGCTGAGCAGACAAGGATCGCCGCCATCCTGACGGCTGTGGACGACAAGCTGGACGTGATTGCGCGCCAGATTGAAGCCACCCAGACCCTTAAGCAGGGCCTGATGCAGACACTATTCAGCCGGGGTGTCGGCACCAAAGGCTCGAACGGCACATGGGCACCCCACACGCACCTCCACCATATTGATGGGCGAGAACTCCCCCGGGCTTGGGGAGCAGCAACGCTAGGCGCCTACATCGCCGAGCTTCGCTCAGGCGTTAGCGTGAACGCGGAAGACCGGGTCTGCCGCCCGGGCGAGATAGGCGTGCTCAAGGTCAGCTCAGTTCAAGACGGCAGATTTTTTCCGTCGAATCACAAGACCGTCGTTCCCATGGAACTTGATCGAGTGGCTGAACCGGTACAAGAAGGTTGCATCATCATCAGCCGGGCCAACACTCCAGCACTCGTCGGCGAATCTGCCTACGTAGTGAATTCTCACCCGGAGCTATTCCTACCAGACAAGCTTTGGCAGACTCGGCCAACCGACAGCGCCCATTCGGCGCGCTGGCTAGCGTTCTACCTTCAAAGCCCGGGAGTTAGGCAAGAAGTTCGAAAGGCTGCCACCGGAACCAGCGGAAGCATGAAGAACATCTCTAAGGCTTCGTTGCTGAACATATTCATGCCGCTGGTTCCCTTGGAAGAGCAGCTCCACATTGCTGAGTTGCTTGGTGCGATCACGTCCAAGATTGAGGCATTGGAAGAAAAGGATCGGCACTACCAGAGCCTCAAGCGCGGCCTCATGCAAAAGCTCCTGACCGGCGAATGGCGCGTCAAGATCGGCACCGAGACAGCCACCTGATCCCATGGATGCCGCAGTCACGCCAAACGCCAACAGCACTTGCCTAGCCGAGCTGCAGCGCGCCACACAGCACAAGCTGGGCGGCTGCCTGCTGCGCCTGCAGCAGTACGAGCAGCTGCTGAAGGCTATGGTGGTCGGCATGAACCTGGAAGGGGAGCCGGTCCAGCTCCAGGCCGCGCGAGACGCCCGGGTGGCAAGTGTCCAGAAGACGACCCTGGGCGGGCTGGTAGGCCTCTTTACGGGGACGTATCTGCATACGGAGGAAAACGCGGCCGCATCGGAGCAGGAGACGGACAATTCCCCCGGCGACAGGCTCTGGGTCAGCTACCAGCAACGCATGGTGATGAGCGCCGAGTGCCATGAGGCGATCAAGGTCGAGCTCAAGGAGTTGGTGGACCTGCGCAATGAGCTGGTGCACCACCTGCTGGAGCGCTTCGACCTGGGCCAGCTCGACCGATGCGAAGCCGCCGTGGCCTACCTGGATGCCAGCCGGGCGACCATCGACAGGCACTACCAGACGCTACGCAACTGGACCGAGCAGATGGACCATGCGCGGACCCTGATGGCGTCATTCATGGACGGTGGCGCCTTTAAAGACCTGCTATTCGGCGCAATCACACCTGACGGTCAAGTGCATTGGCCCGCAAGCGGCATCGTGGCCAGCCTGCGCGAGGCGGAACAGGCACTCGTTGCATCGGGTGGCAAGGAGAACTGGATCGTGCTGAACGCTGCCATCGCCTGGATCGCCCGGCAGCATCCGGACCAGATGCCCAAACGCTACGGTTGCAGTAGCTGGCGGCAGGTGCTGCATGAAAGCCGACAGTTCGAGGTGATGAAGAAGACACCGACGCCCGCCCAAGGCGCCGGCCCCTCAACAGGCACAGTGGTTTGCTACCGTAGCCGCCGGGAGGAATAACCCAATGAACCACACGCTGCAAACCCAGATCCTGGGAGTACATCCATGAGCCAGTCCCCCGAGAAAACCGGAGTGGAAACTCCGGCCCTGGAATGGCTCGTGCGACTGGGCTACACCCATTTGCCCGGTGCCGCAGTGAAGGTGGAGCACCGCCACTTGGCCCCGGTACTGGAAGACGTGCTGCGCGCGCGGCTGCTGGCCCTGAACCCCTGGCTGGCCGAAGCGCCCAGCGGGGTGGATGCGGCGCTGATCGAGCTGCGCAAGCGCACCCACGACGCGCTGCTGGCGGCCAACCAGGCCGTATGGCAGCAGGTGCTGCACCGCTCGGACATCCAGGTGAAAGACCTGGCGGGCCTGCCGCGCAGCGTGCGCTTTCTGGACGCAGCCGAAGCCAGCCGCAACGACTTCCATGTGGTGGACCAGTACGTGGGCCGCAATGCCGACGGCGACCTGTTCCGCCCCGACCTGCTGCTGTTCGTCAACGGCCTGCCGCTGGCCATCATCGAATGCAAGGCCAGCCACCACCGCCTGGACGAGGCGCTTGGCCAGCTGGATGGCTATCAGCGCAGCTTTGCGCCGCAGTTCGTGTTCAACCAAGTCTGTGTGGCATTGAACCGGCGCCAGGGCCTGTATGGCGCAATCCTCACCAAACCGGCCTTCTACGCACGCTACCGCCTGCAGGAAGACGAACTGGGTACGGTGAGGGAACTATTGGACAGCGAGCCGAGCGAACAGGAGCAACTGCTGTGGGCACTATTCGAGCCTCGACGCTTTCTGGAACTGGTCACCCACTTCGTGCTGTTCGAGGCACGTGATGGCAAGACCGTCAAGAAATTGCCGCGCTACCAGCAGTGGCGTGCCGTCCGCAAGACGCTTGCGCGCCTGACGGCGGCAACACCCATGGGAGGCGTGATCTGGCACACCCAGGGCAGCGGCAAGTCGCTCACCATGGCCTTGCTGGCCCGCATGCTGCGCGCCGACAGCACAGGCCTGGCCAACCCCACGGTGCTGGTGCTGACGGACCGCAAAGACCTGGACAAGCAGATCTTCGATACCTTTCACGCCGTAGGCATCAAGGCCATTCAGGCCATCTCGGTGGCAGGCCTGGTGCGGATGCTGGGCAATGACTATGGCAGCGTCTTCACCAGCACCGTGCAAAAGTTCCAGGAGAACGATGAGCCGCATTCGCCGGAGCAGTTGGCCACCACCCATGGCGCAGACGACGAAGACGAGTTGAACAAAGCCACGCGGCACAGGCGCATACGCGAAGGCAAGGACTTCTTCATGGTGCAGGAGTTCAACGAGCACTTCGGCCAGCACGATGAAGATGGCGTTGCACTTGCGGCCAAGTGGCAGGAAATCAGCCGCGAACCGGTGAACTTCCGGGTACTGAGCGCCAAATCCAACTGCTATGTGCTTGTGGACGAGGCCCATCGCAGCCAGTACGACTTTCTGGCCGCCTTCATGCGGGCCAGCCTGCCCCACGCAAAATTCATTGCCTTCACCGGCACACCGCTGCTGAACGATGACAAGCACACGCTGGCGGAGTTCGGGGGCGACGCCTACATCGATGAATACCGGCTGCACGAGGCTGTGGCCGACGGTGCCACGTTGCCCATCAAGTACCAGGACGCCTGGGTCAAGCTGGCTGCCGATGCGGGGCTTGACGCGGCCTTCGACGCACAGTTCGCCAAGGAGTCCGAGGCGCGTCAGCAGGCTCTGAAGCAAGCGCTGCTTGCCCAATGGCGCAAGGCGGGAAACCGCATGCAGCAAGTGGCGGCGCATCTGGTGGAGCACTTCGTGACCCATGTGCAAGCCAAAGGGCTGAAGGCCATGCTGGTCTGCGACGGCCGCGACATGGCCGTGCGCTACAAGGACTTGCTCGACAGCCTGATGGCACAACGTGCCGAGCAGGGTCTTCCCACCTTCCAGAGCAAGGTAGTGATTTCACTGGCCGGCATCACCGGCGCGCGCACAGGGGCGACCGTCGAAGAGGCTGCTGCGACATACAAACTCGAAATAGCCAAGGTCCAGAGCATCGAAGAGCGGGTGCGAGACGAGCTCAAGAACGGCAAGGAACCGGTCGCCATGCCGTCGGAGCAGATCAGCACATTCGTCGGCAAGCTCTTTCCGCTGCCCTATGGTGACGAGCGCAAGGGGTACGACGGCCAGGCACATGCGAACAATGTGGGCCTCATCATCGTCTCCGACATGCTGCTGACAGGTTGGGACGCCCCCATCGTCAGCACCATGTATCTCGACAAGCCACTGAAGGAGCACACGCTGCTGCAGGCCATTGCACGCGTGAACCGCACGCTGACGGGCAAGAACGCCGGCTATATCGTGGACTACCACGGTGTGGTGGACCACCTGGATCATGCATTGAAGATCTACGGTGGCGAAGTACAGCCCTCACAGGTCTGGCAAGGCGTGGAGAGCGAACTGCCCAAGCTGCAGAGCACACTGGAGCGCATCCTCAAGCTGCTGCCCAAAAAGCATGACCCCGTGACCCAACGCGAGGGCTACAAGGACGATGCAGAGAGCTTTCTCGATCCGGCCTACCGGCTGGATGCCGTCGAGGACTTCCTGGAACTGGTGAAGCAGTTCAATCGCAGCATCGACATCATCCTGCCCGATGTGCGTGGCGTGCCCTTCAAGCCCTACTTCACACTGTTCGGAGAGATCCGGCTGATGCTGCGCGACAAGTTGCCCGATGCCACTTACCGCGAGCGCATTACCCAGTTGGAATCCGCCTTGCTGCAGCGCCTGCTGGACGAGTACATCGCCGCCAGCCCGGCCAGAAGCCTGCTGGGGCGCGAAGTCTCCATTCTGGATGCCAGCGACATGGCGCGGCTGAAGCATCTGGCCAGCCCTGGCAGCCAGGCGCTGGTGATGAAGAACCAGCTCAAGCACACCATTGCCACCGGACGTGACAAGGACCCGGCCTTCTTCGACAAGCTGGCAGAGGAACTGGAGAAGCTGCTGGAAGAAGAGAAGGCAGGACGCATCAGCCAGGCACAATTCCTGGAACAGTTGGAGCTGTTCGGGCAGCGGGTGATGGACAAGGACAAGACGACCGGTTTTGACAAGCCGGCAGAGGCGGCCACCTACCACTACTTGGCAGCGCTACTGGGCAATGAGACCGCCCGAGCTGCAACTGCCAAGCTGTTTGAAGACCAGGAACTGAGCCATACCCTGGCTGCCAGCAACTGGAAGCAGATGCTTGATCTGCATCCCGAGGTCCGAGACCTGCTGCGCAGATTGCTGACGCCCATCGCTGGCTGGGAACGCCCAGTGGCTCGCGAGCATGCCGGACGCATCTTGGACATTCTTTTGAAGAACTGAGCGCCATGCCTCAGCTGCAATACGGACAGACGACCATTGAATGGCGCTTCAAGGCAGACGCCACGCTCAAGCGTCACTACGTGACTGTCGAGCGTGGCCAGCCGGTGTTGCTGCGCGGTCCGAGGGTCTCCCGGCAAGAGCAAGAGGTCTTGGTACGTCAGCGTGCGCGCTGGATTCGCGAGAAGCAGGCGCAGGTCGAACAGCCATTGGCCGAAGAGCTGGTAGTCACCGGCAGCCGTCTGCGCTATTGCGGACGGACCTACTTCACCGAGGTGAAGCACACGCCCGGCCTGCTCTATCCCACGCTCCATTTCACCGCTTCGCGCTTCCTGATCGAAAACCCGATGGGCCGAGATATTGGCGCCGATGCGCTGGCGCCCTTGCTGACAGCGTTTTATCGAGAGCGGGCGCAAGAGAAACTGCTGGCGCGCGTCCGCCACTGGGAACGCCAGTCCGGCTTGCAGGCCGCTGGCGCACGCATCAGACTGTTCCAAAGCCGGTGGGCCAGTTGCAGTGCGAAAAACGTATTGGAATTTCACCCACGCGTCATGGAGTTGCCAGCCAGTGTGCAGGACTATGTGGTCGTGCACGAGTTATGCCATACGATCGAGAAGAGCCACACCCGGGCTTTCTGGGCTCTTGTGGCACAACAGATGCCGGACTGGCGGCGGCAGCACACGCTGCTCGAACAGGCAGCGTTTGGCGACACGATCTAGGACCTAATGACGAGCAGTTGCAAGGGTCTATTCCTCACCCCTCCACATACGCCCGCTCCAGCAACACCTTTGCCCGCTCAAGATCCCCCGCGCTGCGCAGGCACAGCTCCAGCTCCCCCGTCCCCCAGTGCCCGATCTGCCGCACGTCGCGGCTGAAACCTTCCTCCAGCGTCACAGTGTCGGGGTCCAGTTTCAGCATCACGAGCATCTTGTTGGGGTACATGACCACGCTGGCAAAGTTCTTGAGCTTGCGGAAGGCGACATAGAGCTTGAGCTGCTTTTCCGTTACGTCGTCGCCCAGCGCAAACACGAATGAGCGCACATCGGCATACAGGGCCTGGATGTCCGCAGTCGCGCCTTGCAGCTGTTCGGCAAAGCTTTTGTCTTTGCCTTGCGGCTTGGAGGTGATGGGGCTGGCATCTATCGAAGACGATTTGGCGGTCACCGTGGCTGGTTCGACCACCGTCTGCGTGTTCACCAGCTCCAACAGCAACAGGTCTTCGCCAAAGCGTTTGTAGCGGATCAGCTCGATATTGCGTGGGATCTGCTGCACCGCGTGCTGGTCGTAGCGCGTGAAATCCGCAGCGATGCACAGCAGCCGGGTGCCCGACCATTCCACGCTGTCCGCCACGTCCTTACCCAGCCTTTCCATCACCAACCAACGGAATTCGGCCTTGTGGTCCAGCAGCCAGTCCAGGTAGAACAGCCCCTGGTTGATGACGTTCTCGTTGCTGTGCCGCTTGTATTCGATGATGACGGGGCAGTTGTTCTCGTCCAGCCCCAGCGAGTCGATACGGCCGCGGTGCGTCTTGCCGGTGGCGTATTCCGTGGCCAGGAAGCGCACGCCCAGGAAGGTTTCCATCTGGCCTTCGATCAGCGTCTGCAGATTGCGCTCCAGCGCCACCGCCGTGGCGGCCAATTCGGTGGCGGTGCCGCCTTGCAGACGGAAAAGCTGGATATCGCTCATGAGGGGACCTTTTGCACCATGCAGCAGAAGAGATAAGGCCATTCTTCAATGGCCGGCCAAGTCTACAAGAGGCGCATTGGGGCAAAGCACCCCCAACCAGGACTGCCCCGGGGCGCGACCGAAACCATGTGCGGGGCTAGCTCCCTCAGGAAGGGCTCAAGAACAGCGAACAGCGAACCGCGCACGCCCGAATTCTCAGACCCGCCGAGATCATCTGACCCAGCGACTGGCCGTCCAGCGTCAGCGCCACAAGGCGGCTGCCGCCTGCGGCGCAGCGGTGACGCAGGGCCGTGGATGAGACCATGGCCATGCCGTAGATCAAGCGTGAAAAACAGCGGCTGAAAGAGAATGTCGATCGATCCAAGAATCGCCGGCATTCTTCACCCAGGCCATGAAGTGATGCCTCAATTGATGCATTCGCATGTGCGGGAAATTCGGAGCAAGCCGTTTTGCTGAATGCAGAAATGGGCATGTCCAACCAACGACATCAACCGCCGGGCCTCCTTCTGCCTTGATGCACGACCGGCTCGAGAAACAACTGCCGAAAGTAATCGCGAAACGCCGTCATCGCTGGGGAAAATTCGATGCCTTGCTTCCACCCAAGCCCGATGTTCATCGTTGGCACGGCGTCGCGCAGACTGATGGTTTCAATGCGCTTTCCCTCCAGCGACCAAGGTCGATAAACCATATCCGAGAGAACGGTCACACCTAGGCCATTCGCCACGGTGCTGCGCACTGCTTCTACAGAGCTCGTGCGCAGCCTGATCTGAGGTTGGTACGGCGTCTTGCTCCAATATTTCATTGCAGTGCCCGCAGCCTCGTCCACGGTGAGCAGGATGTAGGGCTCGGCCGCCACATCGGCCAGCGTGACTTCCGCCTTTTCGAGCAGCGCATGCTTGGCCGGCACCCACAGTCGGCGTTGCGAGCCAAAGAATGTCTCGAGCGACAGCTCGCGCAGCACCACATTGGACGTGAGCAGTACTCCCATGTCGTATTGCTGCGTGATCAGTCCCTCCTCAATGGCTTCACGCACTACTTCGTGCACCTTGACCTTGATCTGCGGATGCAATTGCTCGAAACGCTGAAGGTGATGGGGCAAGAAGTAGCCGAGCACCGTGTAGGTGGCGGCAATGGTCAGCGTCCCCTCGACATTCACTCCCTCATGCGGCATGCGGATCGCCTCGTCGGCAGCAGAGAGCACGGCATAGGCATGGCTCAGAAAACGCCGTCCGGCCCGGGTCAGTTCCACGCCATGAGGCTGTCGCTCAAACAGCTGCTGCCCCAGCATTTCCTCCAGCTCCCGGACTGCCGTGGTCACCGCCGATTGCGAGATGTTGAGTTGAAGTGCCGCATGTGAGATGCGCCCCACTTCGGCCACCGCCGTGAAGTACTTGAGCTGGCGAAGGGTCAGAGACATGGTGCGGTCTTCCTGGGGTATTTACTTATCTCTCAAAAATTACATGCCAGCGCGCGCAAATCCGATACCGAGGATTCACTGATCTGCAGGGTAGCGTTCATTGCAGGCAGTCGGCGTATCTGTTTTTCAGATATCGCATCGCCTGTAAATAATGCTTTTCAGCCGATTTTCAGCTCACTAATCTTCACCTTGTCCCGCATTGCTGCCATCTGGCCGTGCCAACAACACAAGGCAAAAACGTGAAGAAGACGCTGATTGATCTGAACTCCGACATGGGCGAAAGCTTCGGTCCATGGGCCATCGGCGATGGTGTGGACCAGGAATTGATGCCGTTGATCAGCTCGGCCAATATCGCCACAGGCTTTCATGCGGGTGATCCGAACATCATGCGCAAGACGGTGTTGTTGGCCCGGGAAAACGGCGTGGGCATCGGCGCGCACCCGGGCTTTCGCGACCTCGTGGGCTTCGGGCGCCGCCATATCAATGCACCGGCCGACGAGCTGGTGAACGACATGGTCTACCAGCTCGGCGCGCTGCGCGAATTCGCGCGGCTGGCCGGCATGACGCTGCAGCACATCAAGCCGCACGGCGCGCTCTACATGCATGCGGCACGCGACGAGGCGCTGTCGCGTGCACTCGTCACGGCCCTGCAGCAGATCGAACCGACGCTGCGCCTGTTCTGCATGGAATCGTCCGTCACCTTCCAGGTGGCGTGCGAATTGGGCCAGCCCGTGGCGCGCGAGTTCTATGCCGACCGCGACTACGACCTGAGCGGCTCCATCGTCTTCACCCGCCGCGTCGGCGCGCTCGACCCCGAGGCCGTGGCCGCCAAGGTGCTGCGCGCCTGCACCGAAGGCGTGGTGCGCACGGTCGAAGGCCAGGACGTGGCGATCGGCTTCGACTCGGTGTGCATCCACAGCGACACGCCCGGCGCGCTGGCGCTCGTACAGGCCACGCGCCGCGCACTGGCCGAGCACGGCATCGAAGTTGCAGGTTTTGCCGGTGCGGCTGCGCCGGCGCGGCCTTGAGTTTTCCGTTCTTCCCGCTTTCGTTCCTGTTCCCGCTTTCCAGGAGTGCATCGATGCCCGCTACCCATGAAGTCCTCAGCCCGCTGCCGGGCACTTTCTACCGCCGTTCGGCGCCTGACGCGCCGCCATTCAAGGCCGAAGGCGACACCGTGGCCGTGGGCGATGTGATCGGCCTGGTGGAGGTGATGAAGCAGTTCAGCGAAGTCACGGCCGACGTGGCCGGACGGCTGCGGGGCTTTGCCGTGGAGAACGGCGAACCCGTCGATCCTGGCCAAGCGCTGGCCGTCATCGAAACGGCGTGAGGCCCCGGACCATGACCGCCGCATTCGACAAACTGCTCATCGCCAACCGCGGCGAGATCGCGGTGCGCATCATCCGCGCCGCGAAGGAACTGGGCCTCAAGACCGTCGCCGTCTACAGCGACGCTGACGCGCAAAGCCTCGCGGTGCGCATGGCCGACGAAGCCGTGCGCATTGGCCCGGCGCATGCCACCAGGAGCTATCTGAGCGTAGACGCCATTCTTGAAGCGGCAGCCGACAGCGGCGCCGGCGCCGTGCATCCGGGCTACGGTTTCCTGTCGGAAAACGCCGTGTTCGCCGAGCGCATCGAGGCCGCGGGCCTGGTGTTCGTCGGCCCGACGCCGCACGCGATCCGCACCATGGGCGACAAGGCCGCCGCGCGCGCCGCGGCCATGAAGGCCGGCGTGCCCACCGTGCCCGGCAGCGTGGGCGTGGTGACAGACGCCGACACCGCCGTCGCGCTGGCAAAGGGCATCGGCTACCCCATCATGATCAAGGCCTCGGCCGGCGGGGGCGGGCGCGGCATTCGCGTGGCGCATGACGAAGCCGAGCTGCGCCAGCAGTTCGCCACCGCCACGGCGGAAGCGCAGGCCGCTTTCGGCAACGGCGAGGTATACCTCGAACGCTTCATCCGCCAGGCGCGCCACATCGAGGTGCAGATCCTGGGCGACGGCCAGCGCGTGGTTCACTGCTTCGAGCGCGAATGCTCGCTGCAGCGACGCCGCCAGAAAGTGTGGGAAGAAGCGCCCTCGGCCGCCATCAGCGAGGCCACGCGCGCGGCGCTGTGCGAATCGGCGCTGCGGCTGGCCCATGCCGTGGCCTACCGCGGCGCGGGCACGCTCGAATACCTGTACGACGACGACACGCGCGAGTTCTTCTTCATCGAGATGAACACGCGCATCCAGGTCGAGCACCCCGTCACCGAGATGATCACCGGCATCGACCTCGTGAAGGAGATGCTGCGCATCGCGCTCGGCCAGCCGCTGCGCCTGCAGCAGGAAGACATCCGGCTGACCGGCGCGGCCATCGAGGTGCGCATCAACGCCGAGAACGCCGCGAAGAACTTCATGCCGAGCCCGGGCCTTGTGTCGCAGCTCGTGGTGCCGGGCGGCCCCGGCGTGCGCTTCGACACCATGCTGTTCCCCGGCTGCACCGTGCCGGCGTACTACGACTCGCTGCTGGGCAAGCTGATCGTGCACGACACCGATCGCGCCGGTGCGCTGGCCCGCATGCGGCGCGCGCTCGACGAGCTGCAGGTCGAAGGCATCCACACCACGATCCCGCTGCACCGCGCACTGTGCGAGGACGCGGGCGTGGCGCAGGCCGCATTCCACACGGGCTTTCTCGAAACCTGGCTGGCGGTGAATCCGCTGGCCGACGCACCCGCTCCACTTGCGGAGGTGAACGCATGACCGCTGCCAGCACCCTCCCCGCCCAGGCCCGCTACAGCTTCGGCGGCGACGAGCACCTGTTCGTCGAGATCAGCGAAGAGATGTCGCTGCCCGCGTTCTTCAAGGGCATGGCCATCTGCAATGAGCTGCGCCGCCGCGCACAGGCGGGCGAGATCACGGGCGTGACCGAGATCTGTCCCGCCAACGCCGCCTACCTCGTGCGCTTCGACCCCGATGCGATCGCGCCCGACGCACTGCTCGCCATGCTCAAAGACATCGAAGCGGGCCTGGGCGATGCCGACCTGCAGATGCAGACGCGCATCGTCGAGATTCCCGTGCTCTACAACGACCCGTGGACACACGAGACGCTGATGCGCTTTCGCGAGCGGCACCAGGACCCGTCAGGCACCGACATCGAGTACGCGGCGCGCATCAACGGCCACGTCTCGGTCGAGGCCTTCATCGAGGCGCACTCGTCGGCGCCCTGGTTCGTGTCGATGGTCGGCTTCGTGGCCGGCCTGCCCTTTCTGTTCCAGATGGTCGAGCGCCAGCGCCAGATCCAGGTGCCCAAGTACCTGAGCCCGCGCACCGACACGCCCAGGCTCACGCTGGGCCACGGCGGTTGCTTCAGCTGCATCTACTCGGTGCGTGGTGCGGGCGGCTACCAGATGTTCGGTGTCACGCCCGCGCCCATCTTCGACCCGGCGCAACGGCTGTCCTACCTGAAGGAGCTGATGGTGTTCTTCCAGCCCGGCGACATCGTCAAGTACAAGCCCATTGACCGCGCCGAGTACGACCGCCAGATCGCGCAGGTCGAGGCCGGCACCTACGCGCTGCGCATCGCACCAGTGTCGTTCTCGCTCAACGATTTCCTGGCCGACCCGGGCGGCTACAACCAACAGCTCCTGAAAGTGCTCCATGGCGATTGAAGTGCTCAAGCCCGGCCTCGCGACCAGCGTGCAGGACGCCGGCCGCCCCGGCTACTACCACCTGGGCATTCCGCTGTCGGGTGCGCTCGACCAGCAAAGCCTGGTGCTCGCAAACCTGCTGGTCGGCAACGACGAAGGTGCGGCCGTCATCGAAAGCACGCTGCTCGGGCCCGAGCTGCAGTTCGACGCGCCCGCGCTGGTGGCCGTGACCGGCGCCGACGCGAAGATCAAGCTCAACGGCAATGAGGTGCCACGCAATACCGCATTCGCGGTGCAGGCCGGCGACAGGCTCGGCTTCGACTTCATGAAACTCGGCGCGCGCATGTGCATCGCCGTGGCCGGCGGCATCGACGTGCCGGTGGTGCTGGGCAGCCGCTCGACCTACGGCCTGGGCGCATTCGGCGGCTTCAACGGACGCAAGCTGCTGGCCGGCGACAGACTGCCCGTGGGTGTACCGTCCGCCGCCGCCCGCGCGGGTCGCACGGTGCAGGCCGCATTGCTGCCGGTGCTCGACAAGGAAGTGGTCCTGCGTGTGCTGCCGGGCATCTACTTTCACCGACTGCAGGAGGTGTCGGTGCAAAGCTTCTTTGCCGACACCTGGACCGTCGGTTCCGAGGCCGACCGCATCGGCTACCGCTACAAGAACGGCACGCCGCTGAAGTTCCACGAGCGCACGCCGCCATTCGGCGCGGGCGACGACCCGTCGAACATCGTCGATGCGGGCTACCCGTACGGTTCCATCCAGGTGCCGGGCGGACGCGAACCGATCATCCTGCACCGCGATGCGGTCTCGGGCGGCGGCTACGCGATGGTCGGCACCGTCATCAGCGCCGACATGGATCTCATCGCCCAGATGCAGCCAAACCACAAGGCACGCTTTGTCGAAGTCGATATGGCGCAGGCGCTCGAAGCACGCGCCGAGCGGCGGCGAAGAATCGAGCGCTTGCGCGCAGCGCTCGCGGCCTGAGCGCGACCCTCTTCGTCCCTCTCAAGAGAGCCGATGACAACCAAGGAAGCGGTCGAGTTCGCCACGCTCGAATGGGTTGCGTCGTTCAACCACCATCGCCCGCCTGGACCCATCGGGCATCACTCTTGCCGGCCTCGAGCCTGCCCGCCAAACTCCTCCCACAGCGCCTGCGTATGCTCGCCCAGCGCGGGCACGGCGCCCATGGCGGCTTCGGCATCCGACAGCGTGGCCGGGGGCAGCAGGGCCTGGACGCTGCCGGCGGGCGTGGCGACTTCGCGCCAGCGTTGGCGTGCCTTCAGCTGGGGATGGCTCCAGACCGCGTGCATGTCGTTGAGCGGCGCGTTGGCGATGCCGCCTGCATCCAGGCGCTGCATGGCCTGTTCGCGGCTCAGGTGGGCCAGCACGGATGCGATCACCGCATCGAGTTCCGCACGGTGCGCCACGCGCTGCAGGTTGGTGGCAAAGCGCGCGTCCTGCGCCAGCGCGGGCTGCTGCAGCACATGGGTGCAGAAGCTGTGCCATTCGCGGTCGTTCTGCAGGCCGAAGATCAGGCTCTGGCCATCACCGGCCGTGTACTGGCCATAGGGCGCGATGGAAGGATGGGTCAGCCCGCTGCGCGCAGGCGCCGCGCCGCCGTAGTGGGCGAAGTTCAGCGGGTAGGACATCCATTCGGCCAGCGCCTCCAGCATGGACACCTCCACGCGCAGGCCCCGGCCGGTGCGGGCGCGCTGCAGCAGGGCGGACAAAATGCCCGAGTAGGCATACATGCCGGCCGCGATGTCGGCGATGGAAATGCCCACGCGTGCGGGCTGGTCGGGCGTGCCCGTGACCGAGATCAGGCCGGCTGCCGCCTGGATCAGCAGGTCATAGGCCTTTTTGTCGCTGAGCGGTCCGCCTTCGCCATAACCCGATATATCGCAGACGATGAGACGCGGATATTTTTCATGCAGGCTGTCGAAATCCATGCCCATTCTCTGCATGGCACCGGGGGCCAGGTTCTGGATCAGGATATCGGCGTTTTCCAGTATTTTCCCGACGATATGCTGCCCTTCGGCGGTCTTGATATCTGCTGCCAGGCTTTGCTTTCCCCGATTGGCCCAGACAAAAAAGGATGATTCACCATGGACCTTGTCGTCATAGCCCCGCGCAAAATCCCCATCGGGCAATCGCTCCAGCTTGATGACCCTGGCCCCCAGGTCCGCCAGTTGCCGGCTGGCAAAAGGCCCTGCCACGGCGTGCTCCATGGCCAATACCGTCAAACCATCCAATGGGCGTGTCTGCATTTTCTTGAACGAGGCGAATATTCGATTCGCCGCATTCTAGAAGTGCGACCATCACCCAGCCAGTCGGCATTTTCTAAGCGGAATTCCAAATCTTCTAAGGCAGGGATTCCTGCACGGCGCCTTCCTCGGGCAAAGGCTGGGCCGCCACATAGGCCACGAAATCGCGGGCATAGGCGGGCAGGGTTTCGGGTTCGCGCGTGACCACCTTCTGCTCGCGCTGCGCCCAGGCCTCGTCCAGGCCCACGGCAGCCAGCCTGCGCGCCTGCAGCGCCGGCCGGGCAATGGAGCGCGGCACCAGCGCAATTCCCACGCCTTCCTGCACGCACTGCAGCACGGCCTCGAATGTTGGTGCGTGCACACGTACCCTGGGATTCATGCCCAGCCTGGAGGCCATGCCTTGGAGGTAGAGGAAGTTGCTGGTCTTGCGGCCGATCGAGACCAGGTCGTAGGTCAGCGCGGTTTCCAGCGGCACCCTGCTGCTGGCGGCCAAGGGGTGGCCAGCGGGCACCACGAACACCAGTTCATCGCGGCCATAGGTGATGGCGTGCAGGCCATGCAGATCGATCTGCCCGGCCACCAGGCCCACGTCGGCACTGCCGTCGAGCACGGCGCGCACCGTGTCTTCGCTCAGGCGCTCCTCCAGGTCCACATTGACGTTCGGATAATGGGCCAGATAGCGGCTGAGCACGGGCGCGATTCCCGTCAGCGTGCTGCTGTTGGCAAAGACGCGGATATGGCCTGATATTCCGTTGATGTGTCTTTGCATTTCTCCGTGCAGGCGGTCCACGCTGCCGAAAATGGAATCGGCGTATTTCTTGACCGTCATTCCCGCCGGGGTCAGCACCATGCCTTTGGACGTTCTTTCAAACAGCGATGCGCCCATGGCCTGCTCCAGATTCTTGAGCCGGTAGCTGGCCGATGGCGCCGTCAAATGCATTTCAGCCGCGCCTGCGCTGAGGCTTTTGGCCTGGGCAATCGCAAGGAAAACCCTGAGATCCGTCAATTCATATCGCATCCGTTGCATGCCCGCCTTGGGCATTTCCTTGGTTTTAGACGGTTTCTAACCGCCCTATCAATGATTCGACTGGCCGCATTGGCAGCGCATTTCTATAGTCGGCGCCAGGAGACAACGGAGAAAATTATGGACTTCAAGACGGCAAGACGCCAAACCCTTCTCACCGCCCTGCTTCTGGCCGCCGGCGCGGCCGCAGCGCAGGACTATCCGGCGCGCCCCATCAAGCTGGTGATTCCCTACGCGGCAGGCGGCCCCACCGACACCTTCGGCCGCGCCATGGCCGATGTCTGGAGCCAGAAGCTGGGCACGCCCGTGGTGATCGAGAACCGCACGGGTGCCGGCACCCTGGTGGGCACGGAGGCGGTTGCCAAGGCAGCCCCTGACGGCTACACCCTGCTGCTGACCACGGTGGCGCATGCCGTCAATCCCTACATCCACGACAAGCTGGGCTACCGCACGGAGGAAGACTTCGCGCCCGTGGGACTGCTCGCCAGGGCGCCGCTGGTGCTGGTGGTGGACAAGCGGCTGCCCGTGCAGAGCCTGCCGGATTTCCTGGCCTATCTGCGGGCGCGGCCCGGCCAGGTCAGCTATGCATCGGCGGGCGTGGGCAGCGCTCCGCACCTGGGCGCGGAGCTGCTGAACCTGATGGCGGGCACCCGGGCCCAGCATGTGCCCTACCGGGGCAGTGCGCCAGCCATACAGGACCTCATCGGCGGGCACCTGGCCTTCATGCTGGACAGCGCGCCCACAGGCCTGGCCCAGGTCAAGGCGGGCACGGTGCGCCTGCTGGCCACCACCATGGCCCAGCGCCTGCCGCAGACGCCCGACACGCCTGCCATTGCCGAGCAGGTGCCCGGCTACGAGGCCTATACCTGGAACGCCGTGTTCGCCCCCGCAGGCACGCCGCCAGCGCTGATTGCCCGCCTGCAGTCCAGCCTGCAGGCCACGGTGGACGATGCCGGGCTGCAGAAAAAGGCCTACGACATGGGCCTGGTGCTGGAAAAGCAGCCGCGCCCCCAGGCGCTGGCCGCCTTCCTCAAGCAGGAGCTGGACAAATGGGGCAAGGTCGCCCGGGCCGCCCACATGAGCGCGAACTGAGGAGAGTCGCCATGCCACGCCACCCATCCCTGTGCGCCCAGCGCTACTTTGACGACTTCGCGCTGGGCGAGGTCTTCGCCCTGCCCTCGCGCACCATGACCGATGCCCTGTTCGCCGCCTTCCAGCTGGCCAGCGGCGACAACCATCCCGTGCACTACGACGTGGAGTACTGCCGCGCGCGCGGCATGCCCCATATGCTGGCCCACGGCTACCAGGTGGCCATACAGACGGCGGCAGGCGCCGGCCTGTTCCCGCACATGGTCGAGGAATCGCTCAAGGGCTTTCTGGAGCAGGGCAGCCGCTTCCTGGCCCCCGTTTATGTAGGCGACACGCTGTACTGCACGCTGACGGTGTCCGAGCTCAAGCCCGGCAACACCACGGGCGTGCTGACCCTGGCCACCGAGGTGCTGAACCAGCGCGCCGAGCGGGTGTCCGACGGGTTTCAGAAATACCTGTTGAGGAAGCGGCCGGCCTGAAGGCCAGGGGATGGATGCAGGGGCGGCGTCCCCCAAAGACCCGCCCCCTCGCTTGGCTACGCCGGCGCGGCAACCGCCGCCGGGCTTTCTGGCGAAAAATAGCGGCCCTGCACACGCCCATCGCCCACCATGAGATCCCCCATCAGCATCGTCGACGTCGACCGCCTCGACTCCTGGAGCAAATACAAGCCCGGCATGTGCGACAGCTGTGCGGCCAACTGCTGCACCATGCCGCTGGAGGTGCAGCTGCCCGATCTGGTGCGGCTGGAGCTGGTGGATCCGTTCGAGGTGGACAACGTGGAGCCCAAGCTCATCGCCAAGCGGTTGATGAAGATGCGCTTGATCGACCACTACAACCCCAAGCACAACATCTTCACCATGGCGCGGCGCGCCAGCGGGGACTGCAATTTTCTGGATGCCAAGTCGCGGCGCTGCACGGTCTACGACAAGCGGCCCGAAACCTGTCGCCTGCACCCCAAGAAGGGGCCCAAGCCCGGCTTTTGCGCCTACGGTCACAAGGACCGCTGAAACGGCTTCAGGCCGTGGGCAACCCGGGCAGCCAGATCCTCGCCTGCAGGCCCGGATGCATGTTCTCGAAGCCCAGCTTGCCGCCATGCAGCTGCACGATGGCCAGCACGCTGGCCAGGCCCAGGCCATAGCCTTCGCGGTCCGATTCGGCGCGGTAAAAACGGGTGCTCATCTTCTCGCGCGTCTGCGCGTCCACGCCGGGGCCGCGGTCCTGCACGATGATTTCCACGCCCCATGCGCCGCCGTCCATGCCGTGTTCGTGGGCCACGCCCGCGCGCAGCAGCATGTCGGCGCCGTGGTCGCTGTCGGGCAGTGATCCGTACTTGATGGCGTTGTCCACGAGGTTGGCCACGGCGCTGGCCAGCAGGTCGCCGTCGCCCAGCGCCATGGGCGTGCCTTCGACCTGCAGCCGCAGCACGCCGCCTGCGTCCTCGACCAGCGGTTCGTAGAACTCCACCACGTCGACCAGCAGGGCGCGCAGGTCCACGGGCGCGAAGTTCTTGCGGCTGGCGCCGCTTTCCACTTCGGCAATCTGCAGCAGCTTGTCGAAGACCACGCCCAGCTCGGCCACTTCCTGGGCCACCAGCGCCAGCGTCTCGTTCTTTTCCTCGGGCGTGGCCTGCTGGGCATTGCGCAGGCGCAGCAGGATGCGCGTCAGCGGCGTGCGCAGGTTGTGGGCGATGGTGTTGGAGACATGGCGTATGCCGTCCATCAGCAGTTCCAGCCGGTCCAGCATGGTGTTGATGTCGCGGTTGAGCAGCGTGAACTCATCGTCGCGGCGCGTGACCGGGATGCGCTGGCGCAGGTCGCCCGTGGCCACGCGCGCCATGGTGCTGCGGATGTCGGCGGCACGCTCTTCCACCACGCGCCGGAAGGCCCCGGCGCCCAGTACGGCCATGCCCAGGGCCACCAGGCCGGCCAGCAGGCTGGCGCGGCCGAACAGCTCCTCCACATCGCTTTGCACCTGCATGTCGCTGCCCACGGCCAGCAGCTTGCCGTCGGACAGCTGGGCCACGGCCACGCGGCCCGCGATGATGCGGCCGTTGCGCCGCACCTTGAGATCGCGCACGCCCATCTCCGTCAGGCGGCGTGCGGGCACCACGTCGGCGTTGCCGATGATGGGATTGCCGTCGCCATCCATGAGGATGAGGATTTCGGTATCGGTGTTGACGCCGTCCAGCAGGGTCTGCTGGATCTCGGCCTCCAGCGCGGGCTCGCCGTACTTGTCGCGGTGCTCGACCAGGCGGCGCATGTGGTTCTCGGCCTGCCTGTCCATGCGCATGCGCAGCACGCCCACGGTCTGCACGTAGAACACCGACAGCACGATGGACATGGTCAGCACCAGCAGCACGCCGTAGGTCAGCGCCAGCCGGAAGGCCGTGGAGCTCCAGGGCTTGGCCAGCGACATGGGATCAGGCCACCTGCGGCAGGTCCTGCGGCCGGTCCGACAGGCTGTAGCCCACGCCACGCACGGTGTGGATCAGCGCGGGCTCGAAGCCCTTGTCCACCTTGCCGCGCAGGCGGCTGATGTGCACGTCGATGACATTGGTCTGCGGGTCGAACCGGTAGTCCCACACCGACTCCAGCAGCATGGTGCGCGTGACGATCTGGTGCGCGTGCTGCATCAGAAAGGCCAGCAGGCGGAACTCGCGCGGCTGCAGCGCCAGCGGCTGGCCCGCGCGCTCGGCGCTGCGCGTGAGCAGATTCAGCCGCAGGTCGGCCAGGCGCATCTCGCGCGCGGGGGCCGGGATCTGGGCGCGGCGCACCAGGGCCTCCAGGCGCGCCGAGAGTTCGGAGAAGGCAAAGGGCTTGGTCAGGTAGTCGTCGCAGCCGGCCTTGAGGCCGCGCACGCGCTCGTCCGTGGCCGACAGGGCGCTGAGCACCAGCACCGGCGTCTGCTTGCCCATGGAGCGCAGCGTCTGCAGGATCTGCAGGCCGTCGAAGCCGTTGGGCAGCATGCGGTCGAGGATGATCACATCCCAGCTCTCGCCCACGGCCATGGCGATGCCCTGCACACCATCGCTGCACACCGCCACCTGCGCGCCCTGCTGGCGCAGGCCTTCGGCGATGTAGCGCGCGTTCAGCGCGTCGTCTTCGATGATGAGATAGCGGTACATGCGGGCGGCAGGGCCTGACTCGAAACTGAGGCAGACACTATACGGCGCGCCAGACTCCGCCGAGATCGGTGGGGATGCCGGCATGTTGACCACCTCTTTCCAGCTAGGGGCAGGGCCGCGCGGCATCCCAAAGCACCGCGCCGCATGAAACCGTCAGGGCGCAGCCCACATCGGCAGATCGCCGCTGGCCACGCGCACCTGCCACTCGGCCAGCATCATTTCCTTGACCAGGTCCAGGTGCTCCAGGCGGTGCTCGTTGATCGATCCCAGCGAATCGATCAGCTCCAGGATGGAGCCCTGGCCCAGCTTGTAGGCGTCCTGGGCCATCTGGTTGAGCGGCGCGATCTGCGCCAGGCCCTGCTTTTCGTAGGCGCGCACGGCATCGCGGCGCAGCTTCAGCTGCCTGATGGCGCGCTGCAGCTCGGTACGCGCCTCGATCAGCGCGGCGTCGTAGCGCAGCTGGGCCTGCTCGGCCTCCACCTGGGCACGCGCGATGGGGCCTTCGCGGCGATCGAACAGCGGCAGCTCCACCGACACGCCGATCTGGTTGTAGTTGCCGTCCAGCCGGTTGCGCACCCGCGCCACGCTGATGCTGGGCGTGGGCAGGGCTTCGCGGCGTTCCAGCTCGACCTTGTGGCGCAGCTGGTCCAGCTCGGCCTGGGCGGCCACCAGGGCCGGCAGGCGCAGGCGCGCGGCCTCCCAAAGTTCCTGCTCGTGCAACAGCTGGGCCACGGGAACGGCCTGCAGGCTGCCCGTGGCGCGCGGTGCCCACTGGGGCAGGGCGGCCAGGGCGGCGGCGTGCGAGGCGGCATCCTGCCAGTCCGACTGGGCCTGGCTGACCTGCATGGCCATCTGGGCCTGCTGCAGGCTCAGGCGCGCGCCGTCATAGCGGCTGCGCGCACCGGCCTCGATCTGTCCGCGCACGATATTGCCCGCGCTGTTCAGGGCCTCCTGCGCCTCTTGCCAGACCTTCAGGCGCTGCTGCGTCATCAGCAGGTCGATGAAGGCCGTGGCTGCATCGTTGAGCGTGGTGGCCACGGCCACCTCGACATTGGCGCGCGCCGCCGTCTCGCCCTTGCGCGCGTTCTCCATGCGCAGGCGCCGCTGGCCGAAAATGGGCAGCGGCTGCTCTATGCCCCACTGCTTCTCGCCCGGCTTGCTGCTGTACGACGCCGAAGGATTGGGAAACGCCGCCGCCGTGCGGCTGTCCGCCTGCGCAATCCCGATCTGCAGTCGCTGCGCAGCCAGCTGGGGCTGGTTGCGCACCACCATCTGCAGATACTCCTGCATCCCCACCGGCTGCTGCGGCGCAGCCGCCGGAGCCACCTCGGAGGCAGGCGCCGCAGTGGTGGCCGGCACAGCCGCCCCGCCCGGTACAGCGGGTACAGCGGGTACAGCGGGTACAGCGGGTACAGCGGGTACAGCGGGTACAGCCTGCTGCGCAAGCGCAGAACCCGTCCCCCAGCACAGCGCCACAGCCACAAACAGGGCCCGATAACGGGCGCTGCCTGCAAAACCGGCGCGACCAAAAGCCAGGGACGCCGAGCAAGAGCCGCCTCGCGGCGAGGGCGTCGTCCCCCCCGCGAAGCGAGAGGGGGAAGCGGCGAAGCCGCTCAGGGGGCTATCACTCTTTTTCATCGAGTTCTTCCTGCGTCAACATGTTCTTGGGGCCCAGCAGCGCATAGAGCACGGGCAGCAGCACCAGGGCCACCAGGGGCAGCACCACCATGCCGCCCACGATCACGGAGGCGAAGGGCTTTTGCGTCTCGCTGCCCACGCCCGTGGACAGCGCCATGGGCAGCAGGCCCAGCAGCGCCAGCAGCGCCACGAGCACGATGGAGCGCATGCGCTCGGCAGCGCCCTCGACCAGGGCCTGCATCATGGGCATGCCTTGCCGTCGCAGCTCCTCCACGGCCGAGATCACCAGCAGCCCGGCCAGCGCCACCTGCCCCAGCAAGGCAATGAAGCCGATGGCCGCGCTGATGGACAGCTCGATGCCCGCCAAGTGCAGGGCCGCGATGCCGCCCACCATGGTGAAGGGCGCGCACAGCAAGATGATGCCGGCGCTGCGCGCCTGGCCCAGCGCGCCGAACAGCAGGGCGTAGACGATGATCAGCGACAGCGGCACCACGATCTTCAGGCGCGCGGCCGCGCGCTGCTGGTTCTCCCACTCGCCACCCCAGACGGCCTGGTAGCCCTCGGGGATCTTCACGTTCTTCTTGAACGTGGCCAGCGTGTCCTTGACCACGGAGCCGATGTCGCGGCCTTCCACGTTGAACTTGAGCGCCATGTAGCGCGCATTGCCTTCGCGGAAGATGGAGGAGTTGCCGATCTTGATGGCCACCTGGCCCACGGAGTGCAGCGGCACCGAGCCGCCCGCAGCGCCATTGGGCAGGGGGATGGCGATGTTGCGGATGCGTTCCTCGTCCATGCGGTCCACATAGGGCAGGCGCACGCGCACGGGCACGGGGTACTCGCCTTCCCACAGCGTGGTGGAGATGTTGCCGGCCAGCGCCGCCTCCAGCGTCTTTTGCGCGGTCTCCATGGCAATGCCCTGGCGCGCCAGCGCCTGGCGGTCGAACTCCACGTGCACCTGGGGCGCAGGCGCGTCGCGGTACAGGCCCAGGTCGACCACGCCGTCGATGTCCTTCACCAGGTCCACGGTCTGCTGCAGGATGGAGCGCAGCTGCGGAATGTCGGGGCCGAAGACCTTGAGCACCACCTGGCCGCGCGCGCCGGACGTCGATTCCTCCACGCTGTCGCGGATGGGCTGGGCGAAGTTGAACGACACGCCCGGAATCTCGCTGAGCGTGGCGCGCATCTGCTCGATGAGCTGGGGCTTGGTCAGGCCCTTGCGCCATTCGCCGTGGCCCTTCAGGCGCACCAGCACCTTGGCCAGGTTCAGCGTCTCGTTGTCGGTGCCGGACTCGGGACGGCCCTGCTCGGTGGTGACGGTGATGACCTCGGGGAAGGTCTTCAGGCGCAGGCGCACGTCGCGCAGCACTTCCTGGCCCTTTTCCAGCGAGATCGATGCCGGCATCTGCACCAGCACGTAGGCGTCGCCTTCATCGAGCTCGGGCAGGAATTCCGTGCCCAGCCAGGCGGCCGACAGGCCGGCCGCCACCAGGATGGCCAGCGAGGCGACCACCACCATGACACGGCGCCGCCCGGCGCCCAGCAGGCTGCCGATCCAGTGCTGGTAGCCGTGGTGCGCGCGGTCGAAGATCTTGGGCTCTTCCACCATCACGTGCTGGGGCTTGAGGAACAGCGCGCACAGCGCCGGCACCAGGCCCATGGCGAAGACCAGGGCACCCAGCAGCGCGAAGCTGTAGGTCATGGCCAGCGGACGGAAGATGCGGCCCTCGATGCTTTCCAGCGAGAACACGGGGATCAGCGCCGCGATCACGATGGCCATGGCGAACAGCGTGGGCTTGGCCACGGCCACGGCCGAGTCGATGATGATGTGGCGCATGTCCGCCTGCGTCTGCGGCTTGCGCAGGCGGGCGTTGCGGATGATGTTCTCGGCCAGCACCACGGCGCCGTCCACCATGATGCCGAAGTCGATGGCGCCCATGGAGATCAGGTTGGCCGGCATGCCCAGCAGGTGCAGGCCGATGAAGGCCACCAGCAGCGACAGCGGGATCACCGTGGCCACGATCAGCGAGCCGCGCAGGCTGCGCAGGAACAGCCACAGCACGCCCACGATCAGCGTGGCGCCGAACAGCAGGTTGTGCTGCACCGTGCCCAGCGTGTGGCCGACCAGATCGGAGCGGTCGTAGTTGGTCTCCATGTGCATGCCCTCGGGCAGGCCGCCGTCATTGAGCGCGGCCACCTTGGCATGGATCTGGTCCAGCACCACCGAGGGGTTCTCGCCGCGCTTGAGCAGCACGATGCCCTGGACCACGTCGTCGGCATCGTCCATGCCCACCGAGCCCTGGCGCGGCGTGTGCGACTGCACCACGCGCGCCACGTCGCCAATGGTCACGGGCGCGCTGCCGCGCATGGCCACGACCACGCCCTGGATCTCCTGCGGCGTGCGCAGCAGGCCGATGCCGCGGATGATCAGCGACTGCTCGCCGCGGCGCATCAGGCCGCCGCCCACGTTGCGGTTGGACTTGGACAGGGCATCGCTCACGTCTTCCAGCGACAGGCCCAGCGCATACAGCTTCTCGGGATCCACCTCGACGTGGTACTCCTTGACGAAGCCGCCGATGCTGACCACGTCCGCCACGCCCTGCACCTGCTTGAGCACGCGCACCACGCGCCATTCCTGCTCGGTGCGCAGCTGCGCCAGCGTGTGGCGGTCGCTCTTCAGGCGGTAGTAGAAGATCTTGCCCAGCGGCGTGTAGTCGGGCGCCATCTCGGGCGTGACGCCGTCGGGCAGATTGGCCTGGGGCAGGCGCTGCGACACCTCGGCGCGCGCATGGAAGCTGTCGGCCTCGTCATTGAAGACGAGGTTGATCATGGCCAGGCCGAAGTAGCTCTCCGAGCGCAGCGACACCAGGCCCGGCGTGCCGTTGAGCTCGCGCTCCAGCGGCTGGGTGATCTGGCGCTCCACCTCCTCGGGGGCCAGGCCCGGCGCCTGGGCAATCACGCCCACCTGCACATTGGTCACATCGGGATAGGCCTCGATGGCCGTGTGCAGGTACGAATACACGCCATAGATGGCGATGATCAGGGTGGCACACAGGGCGACGAGCCGCCGGTGCACCACAAACGCTATCAGGGAACGCAGCATTGATGGGACTCCTTGCCGCGATCAGAGCAGCTGGCTGGCTGCGCCGTCGAGCAGCAGACCACCGCGCACGACGATCTTCTCACCCGACTTCAGGCCCGACACCACGGGCACCATGCCGCGCGAGGGCCGGCCCAGCACCACGGTGCGGGCCTCGAACTGCAGCTCGCCGGTCTGCACGAAGACGATGCTGCGGCTTTCATCCTTGATGAGCACGGCCGTCACGGGGATCAGCATCTCGTGCTCGTTGGAGACCTGCAGGCCCACGCGCGCCTGCATGCCGGAACGCAGCACGGGGTTTTGCGCATCGAGCTGCACGATGACGGAGGCGCGGCGCGATTCCTTGTCCAGCGTGGCGCCCAGGTGGCGCACCGTGCCGGTCAGGGGCTTGGGCAGCTGCGGCACATCGACCTGCACGGCACTGCCCAGGCGGATGCCGGGCAGATCGCTTTCGAAGACATCGGCCACCACGTTCATGGCGGCGGGATCGCCGATCAGGAACAGCTCGCCGCTGGGCTCGACCGAGGCGCCGACCACGGCCTTGCGCTCGGCCACCACGCCGGCGCGCGGCGCACGCAGCACCAGCCGGTCGCCGCCGCCTTGCCCCAGCAGCGCCGACGTGCCCTGGGCACGCGCCAGCTCCTGGGCCGACTCGCGCAGCTTGGCCTGGGCCGCGCGCAGATCCACCTCCACGCCCACGCCCTTGTCCACCATGGTCTGCTGGCGCCGCACTTCCACGGTGGCCACGTCATGCGCGCTGCGGGCAGCTTCCACCTCGTAGCGCACGCGCAGCGCCTCGGGGCTGACCAGGGTGGCCAGCTCGTCGCCGGCCTTGACGATGTCGCCCACGTGGGCACGCACGGACACCACGCGCGCGGCCAGCGGCACCGAGACGGTGGCCACGCGGTCCTCGGCAAAGGTCACGCGCGCCGGCGCCCAGGCCATCTGCGTGCCCTGCGGATCGGCCACCGCGGCGATGTCCAGCATCTTCAGCGACTCGGGCTTGACCCGCACCACGCCGGCGGGCGTGGGTGCCTGCGCGGCAGGCTCGTTCTGTGCCGATGCCTTGGATGCATCGCAGCCCGCCACAAGGCAGGCCACGGCGATGACGGCGCATGCCGAGGCCGCCGGAAACCGGGCTGCCGTGGGCAGGCCCGCAAGTGTCTTGATCATTCTTGCCCCTTCAATCCATGCCTGGAGCGCAGGGACTGCAGCGAGCCGACCCTTGTCTCCTGAGATGAAACAGATGCTAGAAAACGCATCTTCCGGCGTGCGTGAAGCCTTCATTACCGTTTGGTAAGGCACTCGCATGCCCTGGGCTCGCCCCCGGGACCTGTCCCCGGCAGGGATGGTCTGTGCCTTTGGCGGACTTTTGCGAGATCCGGCGCGGTCCGCGGCGCACAGCCTGCGCGGTCCCGGACCTGCCGCCTGGCGTGGGACCCAGGCCAGGCCGCAGCGGCGGCAGACCTGTGGATATCCCGGGGAAAAATGCGCCCTGCAAAGCCAGAGATCTGCACAGGCCCTGTTTTCCACAGTGGTGACAACTTCCATCACCTTCTGCAAATTGCAGCAAACCTGAATTCTCGAAAAATTCGTTGCAAATCAACGATGAATCGCGAAAATCACTCCATCAATCCACAGGCATGCCAACAGCATGCACACAAGATTGACCACAGGCCGCACACCCTGGCAGCTGTGGGCAAGACTGTGGATGCAGCCACGCGCACAGCCATCAACGGCCATGGGAACAATCCAGGAACAGCCGGTGGACAGATGTCCATCCCGGCCACCGATACCCACCTGTACGCACATGCGATTGGCGGGTGCAGTGATCCATATGACGTGCAGCTTGTAGGCTGTACGGCATACGAAAAACGCGCTTTGTGCGCTGTATTCCATAAGATTTCGCATCTTATTTAATACATATCACTGTACGAATCCTTATAAACAGACGGACCAAAGTGATCCATCTGGTCGAAATACGCCGAAATGCATGAAAAAAAATGGGCTGACCAAGCCCTGAAATCCTTCGATGACGTGGTCGGAGCCATCCCGGGGTTCCGAAATCGTGAGGGGCAGCGAAAAATGGCAGCCCAGGTCGCGCAGACCTTGAGCCAGGCCCAGCTGGGAAAAATCGATGAGGGCGCGCCGGAGCCCACCCGGTCCATTGCCGTGGTGCAGGCCGGAACGGGGGTGGGCAAATCGCTGGCGTACAGCATTCCCGCCATTTCGATGGCGCTGGCGCGCGGCACCCGGGTGCTGATTTCCACGGCCACCGTGGCGCTGCAGGAACAGCTGGTGAACAAGGATCTGCCCGCGCTGGCCCAGCAGCTGGAGCAGCCTTTCAAGTTCGCGCTGGCCAAGGGCCGGGGCCGCTTTGTCTGCAAACTGAAGCTGGAGCGGCTGGCCAGCACCGGCGAGGCCCAGGACGAGGATCTGGACGATCTGTTCGCCGAAGAAAAGGCGCAGGCCCAAAGCCGCGTGGCACGCCCGGCCCAGGAGCTGGAGGCGCGCATGCAGTTCTACAAAAGCATGGCCAACGCACTGGCGTCCCAGGCCTGGGACGGCGACCGCGACTCTCTGGAGACCCCGCCCGAGGCCGAGGCCTGGAGCCCCGTGGCGGCCGAATCCTCGTCCTGCACCGGCAAGCACTGCCCGGCCTTCAGCAACTGCGTCTATTACGAGCGCCGCAAGGACCTGGTGGCCGCCCAGGTCATCGTGGCCAACCACGATCTGCTGCTGTCCTCCCTGGGCGCGCGGCTGCTGCCCGAGCTGGACAACTGCCTGCTGGTGCTGGACGAAGCCCACCATCTGCCCGCCACGGCGCTGGGCCAATTCGCCGGCGAGATGGACCTGAGCCGCCTGGGCTGGATAGACAAGCTGACCAGCCGCGCCCTGCGCGTGAACACCCTGGTCGAAGTGGAGGAACTGGCCGACCTGCCCAGCCATGCCAGCCAGTTGCGCCAGCAGCTGCAGGAACTGGCGCGCCTGGTGATGGAGCTGTACGGCGATACGCTCAAGTCACAAAAGGACAGCTGGGGGCCGGCGCGGGTGCGCGCACCGCGCGGCATGCTGCCCGAGCCCCTGCTGGAGCCTCTGGGCAAGGCCGCCCACCATGCCAACAGCTTTCTGGATGCGCTGCGTGCCATCTCCAAGGCACTGCGCGCCGCCATCAAGGACAATCCAGAGGAAGCACGCAGGCTGTCTACAGCTTATGCACAGGTTGGCGCACTGGCTCCCCGCCTGGAATCCGTCTATGACACGGCCCAGCTGCTGATGCAGCAGCCGGCGCAGGATGACGACAGTAGCCGCGTGCCCAATGCCAAATGGTTCACGTTGGAGACAGATGGCGAGTACATCGTGGTCAAGGCCCATGCCAGCCCCATCCTGCCCGGCGCCACGCTGCGCCATCACCTGTGGTCCCAGGTGCGCGGCGCGGTGCTCACGTCGGCCACCCTGACCAGCTGTGGACAATTCGACTTCTTCCTGCGCGAGGCCGGCCTGCACGACGATGCGGCCGTGACCACGCTGGAAGTGCCCAGCCCCTTCGACTACGCGCGACAGGGCACGCTGGTGGCGCGCGAAACCGTGGCCGATCCGAAGGAAGCCGCCCGCTTCACCCAGGAGATGGTGGACGCGCTGCTGGGCGACCTGTCCCGTGTGCAGGCCGGCGCCCTGGTGCTGTTCACCTCGCGCGAGCAGATGCGCCTGGCGGTGGATGCGCTGTCCACGGCCATGCGCTCGCAGGTGCTGGTGCAGACGGCCATGCCCCGCGCCCTGCTGCTGGCACGCCACCGCGATGCCGTGGAGATGGGCGAGCCCTCCATCATCTTCGGCATGCAGTCCTTCGGGGAGGGACTGGACCTGCCCGGCGCACTGTGCGAGTCCCTGTTCATCACCAAGCTGCCCTTTGCCCCGCCCGACGACCCCGTGGGCGAGGCCCGCGCCGAATGGCTGCGCAGCAGCGGCCGCAACCCCTTCAACGAACTCGTGGTGCCGGCCACGGCGATACGGCTGGCCCAGTGGGTGGGCCGCGCCATCCGCACCGAGGAAGACCAGGCCCATGTCTACTGCTATGACCGGCGCCTGGTGAACACCAGCTATGGCCAGCAGCTGCTCAAGGGCCTGCCGCCCTTTGCCCTGCAGCGCCGCCCGGCACGCTGAGACGAAAGCTGTGGAAAGAACGGGGAAACCAGCCCCTCTCCGTTTCCTCCACCTTCCCCCACCCACACAAGCCCTTGATTTCAGGCAATTTTCCTGAAAACCATCCTCCCGATTGCCCACAGGCCATTTGCACACAGCCTGTGGGCAACTTCACTCCACGGGATCCGTTCATGCATGCGGCGCCCGGCAACAGGTTCAAAGGACCTGCGCGACCTCGCAGGCCACACCTGCCGACCACCCCCGGAGATCACGGCCCACAGGCCATCAGGCGGCCCCAGGAAGCGCTTTGGCGCCCCTGCAGGGGTCCTGGCATCTGCCTGGTGTTTGCGCTGTCTGCGGGCCGTTGGAGAGACGGCCTGATTCCCATCCTTTCTACCTGCAGTGCTGCAGCCATCACTTTTCGTGATTGCCCTTGCCAGTGCTGGATCAACTGCTCCTGATTCGGATGCACAGGCCGCTTGCAGGGCCCAGATCAAGGATTGAATTTTTTTGAATGAGCAACGGCGGCCTCTGGCGTGTCCGCATGTGCCCGTGCGAGAGACGCCGTTTCCTCGAAGTTTTCCCTGGTTGTTCACAGCCTGGCGTGAAAAAGGCCGTCGTTCACCTGCATGCCAACCGGGTGACGGGTGAAGTCTTGTCTTCATGAGCAAGGCCATCGCCCAGGAGCCTTGCGGATTTTTTGCAGGCAGGCGCGCCAATTTCGCTGGAGCGCAGTCCTTCTTTGCACATGCCTGGCTCCAGCCAAGCTCACGCGTCTGTTTTTTTGGCAAACCTGGCTGCCTTGGCTTCCCGGCGTGACTTCGCCTTTGGTTGTTCTTTGATCTTCTTATAAAGAATAGTCGTAGTAGTAGAGGCATGATATCTCTGTGGATAACAGCCATTACCTTAAAAAAAACAAGGATCTAGCGTACTGAAAAACATGTGGTCAACGCCCTGTTCCCGGTGTCTTGCCAACGGGGATAGATTGCATGTCACGGATTTTTCTGTGGATAACTTGAAAGTTGATCATCTTCTATCCACAGTTTTGCATGACAGGCTTTTTTTGTGATGTTTTCTCGTAAGTTATTGATTTAAAAGAAATTTAAGCGTTTATCAGTCAGAAGACAGACCTGTGATGCATGGATGAACACAGGGTCTGACCATGCTGTGATCTGTTGACAAGCAGCTTTTCCTGGGCAAGGGGGCTGCTTTTTTTATCCAGATCGGCGTTCGTGCTGTGAAAAACCGAGCTCGGCTGTTATTCCTATTTCTTCTATTTTTTAATTAGTAGTAGTAGTAAGTGAAGCGCTTAATTGTTGATAACTGATTTTTCACATGGAAAATCAATAAGTTATGATTATGCAAACCCTGTGGTGGATGCTGCCTTGCAGCTGCACCCGTTTTGGGAACAACTTTCCGCGATGCATCCATCCTGTGAATAAGCATGGATTTACAAGGTTTTTATACCCAGGTTTTTCCACAGGCCTGCAGCGGGCAAAAAAAAGACCACCTCGCGGGTGGTCGGGGCTGGGCTGCAGCGATGGTCAGAAATGGTGGGCGTAGCGCAGCTGCAGGAAGTTTTCGCCGGGGTTGGGCTTCTTGATGCCAGCGTTGGAATGGTGCTCCAGCCTCAGCACCAGTTCATGCTGGCCTTGGTTGCCAAACAGGTAGCCCACGCCGATATGGGTGGCGAAGTTGTAGCGGGTCGGGAATTCCTTCTCGTCCGTGACGTAGCGCCGGTTCAGTGCCCAGCTCAGACCCACGCCGGTTTCTGCAAACCAGGGCGACTGTCCGTTGCTGCCACGCCAGCGCAGCGTGGGATTGATGCCCACCACCCAGGTGCTGCGGTGGCTGCCTTCCAGGGGGGCGGACCATCGCGCGCCCCAGATATCCCAGTAGCCGCTGAGCTGGCCGCCCCACAGCGCATGGCGCCAGTTGCGCCAGGGCACGGTAACGCCCAGGGTCCAGCTGTCGGCGCTGCGCTCGGCCGCGCCATATTGCAGGTACAGGGAAGGGGTGGATTCCGGCGCCAAGGATTGCGCCTGGGTCGCCATCGGCAGGACAGCGCCTGCGCAGGCCAGCATCACGGTCGCTACCAGGCGTGCTGGCGGATGGATGCGTGCCTTGGCGAGGCGCTGGTAGCTGGATGGCGTCGTTTGAATGATTTTGAGGGCCATGATCTTCTCCGGGGGCGGCACACGTTGCTGTGCCTGTAACACTCTAGGGAGGCTGGTGAAGACCAGGGCGTCAGCAAAAAAGCCCTTGCACTGTCGGTCGCCCGACAAGGCGTCCGTGCAAGGGCTGGCTCAAGCAATCCGGCTGCCCGCCGGTGGCAGGCAGGCCAGGCTGGCGCTTACTGGGCAGGTGCCGGGGCAGGGCGGGCCTGGCCGCTCTTGTGGTCATAGCGCGGGCCGTGGCCCATGCCGTGGTGGCCAGGGTGTCCCTTGTGCAGCGTGGCGGCATCGAAGGTCTTTTGCTGGTTGGCGTCCAGCTGGGCGTAGAAGGCCTTGGTGGCTTCGCCGCGGCGATCGGCATCGGCCGCGCGCTGGGCGCGCATTTCACGCATCTTGTCGATGCGCTGGGGCGTGGTCAGCTTGGCGAAGTCCTCGCGCTCCATGCGCTGGGGACGCTCGCCGGGCTTGAAGGTGGCCGCATAGGTGTTCCATGCGGTCTCCTGGGCCGGCGTGAGCTTGAGGTCGGCCTTGAGCTTTGCGATGCGCTGCTGCATGTGCTCGCGGCGCTCGCCGGGCTTGTGCATTGGACGTTCGGGCTTGGGCGTGGTGGCTGCAGCCGGTGCTGCCGGCGCGGCGGTCTGGGCGTACGAGGGCAGGGCGAACGATGCCAGCAAGGCGGTGGCAGCTGCGGCGCTGGCGAGGGTGCGGCGGAAGGTGGTGGTCATTCCAAAATCCTTTCTGGAGAGGGTGACTGAAGGCCGCCGTCAAGGCACTTGGCGGGCCCTGTGCAGCGGATGGTTGAAGTGTGGTCGTCCGATGTATCGGGGCCGTGAGGTTTTGCGCAGGGCTTGTAAAGAATTGACAAGCTTGTGCAGCGCTGTCCGGTGCCAGGCATGCACAATGGCCGGGCGGGGCGCCAAGGCATGGCGCCCCTGCTGTTTTTTCTGTTTTCTCCCTCTGGATGGAGGCGGCGCAGCCCGGTGTTGCACACCCTCTTGCGGCACGGCCGCAGTCCGTCCGAGCAAAGGTTCGCTATGTTCAAAAACATGATCGTCTATCGCATTGCCGAGAGCTGGCAGGGCGATTTGCAGCAGCTTGAAGAAGCCCTGGGCAAGAGCCCGTTTGCCGAGTGCGGCGCCACGCAGGAGCGCAGCGCCGGCTGGGTGCCGCCGCGCGGCGAGCCCCATGGCCCGCTGGCCGAGTCCGTGGCCAATCAGTGGGTGATGCGCTTCATGACCGAGGCCAAGATGTTGCCGGCCAGCGTGCTCAACCGCCGCGTCAACGAGAAGGCCGCCCACATCGAGGCCACCGAAGGCCGCAAGCCCGGCAAGAAGGAAAAGAAGGAACTCAAGGACGAGGCCAAGCTGGACCTGCTGCCCATGGCCTTCACCAAGCAGGGCTCCATGTGGGTCTGGCTGGACCCGCAGGCCCGCACCCTGGTGCTGGACACCGGCAGCCAGGCGCGCGCCGACGAGGTGGTCAGCTCGCTGGTGGAGGGCCTCACAGGCTTTGCGCTGGCCCTGGTCGATACGCAGACCAGCGCACAGGCCGCCATGGCGCACTGGCTGACCACGCAGGAAAGCCCGGCCGGCTTTTCGATTGACCGTGAATGCGAACTCAAGGCCGCCGACGAATCCAAGGCCGTGGTGCGCTATGCGCGCCATCCGCTGGACATCGACGAGGTGCGCCAGCACATCGAGCACGGCAAGCTGCCCACGCGCCTGGCGCTGACCTGGGATGACCGCGTGAGCTTTGTACTGACCGAGGGTCTGCAGATCCGCAAGATCGCGCTGCTCGATGCCGTGATGGAAGGCCAGTCGCAGGACGACGGCGGCTTCGATGCCGACGTGGCGATTGCCACGGGCGAGCTGTCCAGGCTCATCCCCGATCTGATCGAGGCGTTGGGCGGGGAAGGGCGCACGGGCCTGGGCCAGGATCTTCCCGCATCGCTGCAGACGCCTGCTGCCCACGCTCCCGCGACGGCACCGCGCGCAGCGGCATCGGGCCGTGGAGCGCTGACGGGGCCGGCCACGGCACCCGTGGACACGGCGCCTGAAGAAGCGCCGTTCTGAGCCAGCAGCAAGGCACCCGGGCCGGCAATGTTTCATGTGAAACATCGCCACGCCCCCAGGGCGCTCAGACCCTTTCGAAGATGGCTGCGATGCCCTGGCCGCCGCCTATGCACATGGTCACCAGCGCATAGCGGCCGCCCGTGCGCTGCAGTTCGGCGATGGCCTTGGTGGTGATGATGGCGCCCGTGGCGCCGACCGGGTGGCCCAGCGAGATGCCCGAGCCGTTGGGATTGACCTTGGCCGGGTCCAGCGCCAGTTGCTGGATCACGGCGCAGGCCTGGGCCGCAAAGGCCTCGTTGGCCTCGATGACGTCCATGTCTGCAATCTTCAGGCCCGTGCGCTGCAGCACCTTCTGCGTAGCCGGCACGGGGCCTATGCCCATGTAGGCGGGGTCCACGCCGGCATGGGCGTAGCCCACCAGGCGCGCCAGCGGCTTCAGTCCCAGGGCAGCCACGCGATCGCCTGCGGCCAGTGCCACGGCGGCGGCACCGTCGTTGATGCCCGAGGCATTGCCGGCCGTCACGGTGCCGCCTTCCTTGCGGAAGGCCGGCTTCATGGCGCTGAGCACTTCGATGGTGGTGGCCGCGCGCACATGCTCGTCGGTGTCGAAGACCACGACGCCCTTGCGCGTGGCGATTTCCACGGGAACGATCTGCTCCTTGAAGTGGCCGGCCGCGATGGCAGCGGCCGCGCGCTGGTGGCTGGCCGCTGCCAGTTCATCCTGCATTTCGCGGCTGATGTGGTAGCGCTCGGCCACGTTCTCGGCCGTGATGCCCATGTGCATCTTCTGCCAGGGATCGTGCAGGATGCCCAGCATGTAGTCGATGCTCTTGGCGTCGCCCATGCGCGCGCCCCAGCGCGCGGCCTGGTCGAAGTAGGGGCCGCGGCTCATGGACTCGCTGCCGCCGCCGATGGCCACGTCGCAATCGCCCAGCGCAATGGCCTGGGCGGCAGAGACGATGGCCTGCAGGCCGGAGCCGCACAGCCGGTTGACGTTGAAGGCCGGCGTCTCGATGGGGCAGCCCGCATCGATGGCGGCCACGCGCGAGAGGTAGGCGTCCTTGGTATCGGTGGGGATCACATTGCCCATGACCACGTGGCCGACGGCGTCGGGCGCCAGGCCCGCGCGCTCGATGGCGGCCTTGACGGCCGTGGTGGCCAGCTGGGTGTTGGGTACGTCCTTGAGGCTGCCGCCGAAGGTGCCGATGGCGGTGCGCGCAGTGCCGACGACGAAGACGTCGCGTGGGGTCATGGTGAAGCTCCTCGAAGCGATGAACACGGGGGATGGAGTGCATTGTGCCGGGCAGGCGGCAGGCAGCGCAGCCGCCTCGGCGTCAGTTCCGGGCGCAGGTCAACGTCCCTCGAATTGCGGCGCCTGCCTGGCGTGGAACGCCGCAATGCCGCGCGGCAGGTCGGCCGTGCGGGCACAGGCGTCGAAGGCGCAGGCCTCGGCGGCCAGCTGGTCGCGCAGGCTGCGGTCCAGACCGGCGCGCATGAGGCGGCGCATATGGCCCAGCGCCACCGTGGGGCCGGCGGCCAGGCGCTGGGCCAGCTGCTGCACGGCGGCGTCGAGTTCGGCGGGCGGCAGGACGCGGTTGATGAGGCTCAGGCGCTGCGCTTGGGCGCAGTCCAGGGTCTCGCCCAGCATGGCGATCTCCAGCGCGTTGCGCAGGCCCACGATGCGCGGCAGCGCCCAGGAGGCGCCCACGTCGCAGCTGGCGCCCAGGTTGATGTAGGCCAGGTTGAAGCGCGTGCCCTCGGCCGCGTAGACGAAGTCGGCCTGCAGCATCAGCGACAGGCCTGCGCCTGCCGCCGCGCCATGCACCTTGGCGATGACGGGCGCATCGAGCTGGCCCAGCAGCGCCACGGCCTCGTTGAGCGGGCCCAGCAGTTCGGCGGCGCCGCGCACGGGGTCGGCGGCCAGCGTGTCCAGGTCACCGCCCGCCATGAAGGCGCGGCCCGCGCCTTCCAGCACCACGCAGCGCAGCGCGCGGTCCTGGGCCAGGGCGCGCACGGCGTCGCGCAGCGCCAGTGCCATGGGCACGTCGATGGCATTGAGGGCGGCGGGGCGGTGGAAGGTCAGCGTGGCGATGGCGCCTTCGCGCTGCAGCCGCAGCGGGGTGTCTTGCGTATCGGTCATGGGAGGCTCAGTGGTACAGGGCGTCGATTTCGGCGGCGTAGGTCTTGTAGATGGAAGAACGGCGCACCTTCATCGTGGCCGTGACTTCGCCGTCGTCGTGGTCCAGCTCCTTGGTCAGCAGATGGAAGCGCCGCACATGCGAGACCTGGGCCAGGCGCGCATTGCCCTGCGCGATCTCGGCCTCGATGAGCGCGCGCACCTCGGGCATCTCGGCCAGGGAGCGGAAATGCGTGAAGGCAATGCGCCGCGCCTGGGCCCATTGGCCCACGGTCTCGTAGTCGATCTGAACCAGCGCGCCCACGAACTTGCGGCCCTCGGCCACGACGATGCACTCCTTGATGAAGGGGCTGGCCTTCATGGTGTTCTCGATCTCCGAGGGCGTGAGGTTCTTGCCGCCGGCGGTGATCATGATGTCCTTGAGGCGGTCCACGATGCGCAGCTGGCCGCCCTGCACGCGCACCACGTCGCCCGTGTGCAGCCAGCCGTCCTGGATGCTTTGCGCCGTGGCCTCGGGGTTCTTGTAGTAGCCCGCGAAGACCATGTCGCCCTTGATCTGCAGTTCGCCGCTGTCGTCACCCTCGTGGCCCGCGCTGCTGCCGAGGCTGGCAATGCGCCACTGCACGCCTTCGGTGGCCACGCCCACGGTGCCCACAGACACGTCGTCCAGCCGGTGGCCCGTGACCATGCCCGTGGATTCGGTCAGGCCGTAGACCTCGATCAGCGGCACGCCCAGCGTGCGGAAAAAGCGCACCACGTCGGGCGGTATGGGCGCGGCGCCGGTGAGCGCCACGCGCGCCTCGCGCAGGCCGATGAAGTTCTGCAGCGCGCGCAGCACGCTCCAGTAGCTGGCCGCCCAGGCCAGGCGCTCGGCCAGGCTCCACTGCCTGCGGGGCTTTTCGGCCAGCGGCGCGCAGGCCGCCATGGCGCGCCGGTAGAGCGCGCGGCGCAGCGGCCCGGTCTCCTGCATCTTGATGCTGATGGCCGCATGCAGCTTTTCCCAGATGCGCGGCACGCCCAGGAACATGTTCGGCGCCACTTCGCGCAGGTCTTCCTGCACCGTGCGGATGGACTCGCCGAAGTGCACCTGCGAGCCCAGGTAGACGGGCACGAAGCTGGTCAGCATCTGCTCGGCCACGTGGCACAGCGGCAGGTAGGACAGGTGGCGCGTGCCGCCATCCAGCCCCAGCCGCTCGGCAATGCCGGGCACCACGCCGCGGATGTTGCGGTAGGTGATCATGGCGCCCTTGGGCTTGCCGGTGGAGCCCGAGGTGTAGATCATCAGCCCCACGTCATCCAGCGTCTGGCGTGCCAGCGCCTGTTCGATGGGGGCGCGGCTGGCGGCCTGGGCGCCCAGGCGCTCGACCTCGTCGAAGGTGGTGATCAGGGCGCGCAGCTCGGGCGCAAGGCTGCGCAGGCCCTTGGTCTCCATGACGATGATTTTCTGCAGCTGCGGCAGCTCGGGCAGGGCGGCCAGCAGCTTGTCGGTCTGCTCCTGGTCCTCGCACACCATGATGGCGATGTCCGCGTGTCCGGCCACGTAGGCGACCTCGGGCGTGGGACTGGTGGGGTAGACGCCCACGGTGATGGCGCCGATCAGGCCCGCGCCCATCTGGGCCAGCACCCACTCGATGCGGTTCTCGGAGATCACGCCCATGTGGCCGCCTGGCGGCAGGCCCAGCTGCGCCAGGCCCAGCCCGAAGTGGCTGGCACGCTCGTGGTAGCGCGCCCAGCTGGTGGGCTTCCAGATGCCGAAGTCTTTTTGCCGTATGGCCACGCGCTGGGCATCGCTGCGTGCGCGTTCGGCCAGCATCTGGGGCAGGGTGAGTTCGGGAAGGTTCTTCATATCAATGACCCATCGCGCTGCCTGTGACACTGGCGTGCCCCCACACGGGAGCACCGAGGAAGGGCCGCCCCGCACCGAGGGTGCTGTCCCCCTCCCTCGCGAAGCGGGAGAGAGGGGGAAGGCGCGAAGCGACTCAGGGGGTGCTTCATGACAACCAGCGCTTGCGGCGCTTGTAGTGCTTCAGGTCGCGAAAACTTTTTGCCTCGCCGCCACCACCCATGCCCAGGTAGAACTCGCGCACGTCGGCATCCTGGGCCAGGCGTTCGGCCGGGCCGTCGATGACGATCTTGCCGTTCTCCATGATGTAGCCGCTGTGCGCCACGGCCAGGGCCACGGTGGCGTTCTGCTCGACCAGCAGCATGGAGGTGCCGCGCTCGGCATTGATGCGCGCGATGATGGTGAAGATGTCCTCCACCAGCTTGGGCGCCAGGCCCAGCGAGGGCTCGTCCAGCAGCATGAGCTGGGGCTCGGCGATCAGCGCGCGGCCAATGGCCAGCATCTGCTGCTCGCCGCCCGACAGGTAGCCGGCCAGGCCTTTGCGTCGCTCATGCAGGCGCGGGAAGTAGCTGTAGACCAGGTCGAAGTCGGGCTTGACTTGATGGCGGCCCGTGAGCGCGTAGGTTGCGGCCACGAGGTTTTCCTCCACCGTGAGGTCCTCGAACACGCGCCGGCCCTCCATCACATGCGACAGCCCCAGGCGCACCAGCTGCTGGGGCGCGTACTGCGCGGTGGACTGGCCGTTGTAGCGCACGCTGCCGCTGGCCAGCAGGCCGTCCTCCAGCGCCAGCAGTCCGGAGACGGCCTTGAGCGTGGTGCTCTTGCCCGCGCCGTTGCTGCCCAGCAGCGCCACGATCTGGCCGCGCGGCACGGCCAGCGACAGGCCGCGCAGGGCCTGCACGACCTTGTTGTAGATGACCTCGATGTTGTTGATTTCGAGGACCTTGTCCGTGGGCTGCTCGGTCATGTGCGGGCGTCTGTTCGGACGACGGTCAAAGTGCGATCCAGTCGGACGCAGGCAGCATCTTCTGCGCCTTCATGTCCGCCTTGTAGACGCGGCCCACGGGAATCGAATTGCCCTTGATGGTGATGGGCACGCCGATCAGTCCGCCCGTGTCGAAGTCCTTGATGGAGTTGAGCGCTGCCTTGAGGTTGGGGCCGGTGAGCGGCTTGCCCGCGTCCAGGCAGCGCCTGGCCGATTCCACGAACAGCATGGCCGCCAGAAAGCCCTGGATATAGGCCGTGCTCTGGTACTCGGGGCGCAGCGCGCGGATCTTGTCCAGCATGGGCGCCTTGGCCGAGGTGTCGTAGTAGTAGCGGTAGGGCATGACGCCCATGAAGCCGTCGCCGGCCTCGCCCATCTTCATGACGGTGGAGCTGTCCATGGTCCAGAAGGTGCCCATCCATCGGCTGGTCATGCCCATCTGCTTGCCCTGCTGGATGAACTCGGGAATGGGCGCGAGGATGTAGCCGTGGAAGATGGTGTAGTCGGGCGCGGCGCGGCGCAGCTTGATGACTTCGGTGGACACGTCCACGCTGCCGGGCGGCGTCATCAGCTTGGCCACCATGTTCAGGCCCAGCTTCTTGGCGGCCGCTTCGCTGGCCTCGATGGGGTCGCGGCCGAATTCGGAGTCGGAGTAGACGAAGGCCACCTTGGCGCCTGGTTTTTCCTTGGCGATGTGCTTGAGCAGGATGCCGAACATCTCCGTGTAGTCGGGCCCCACGAGGAACTGGTTCGGGTACTTGGCCGGGTTGTTGAGCTCGGTGGCGAAGGAGGCGCCCGCCATGAGGATGGCGCCGTTGCGGTCCAGCTCCGGATTGATGGTCTTGGAAAAGCCCGTGGAGTCGCCGTAGTAGAGGTTGACCTTGTTCTGGCTGGTGATCTTCTTGAACGCGGCCACCGAGACATCGACCTTGTAGCCCGTGTCCTCGGGCACGTAGCGGACCTTGCGGCCCTTGATGCCGCCGGCCTCGTTGACGATCTTCACGTAGTCGCCCATGCCGGCATTGATGCCCACGCCCGCGAAGGCGAACACGCCCGTCATGGGGATGGAGCCGCCGATCACGATGTCTTCGCCGCCAGCCTGGGCGCGGGCGGCCAGCGGCGCGGCCAGGCTGGCGCCGGCCGCCAGCAGCAGGCTGCGGCGGCGCGAGGAAGTCGGGTGTTGCTGCATGCTTGTCTCCTTTTGCTTGTCGTGCGCGGCGCCGCCTCAATTGCGGAAGGGCCACAGGTGGAAGAAGCGGCGCAGGCGCCGCCACATTTGTGCGAGCCCCTGCGGCTCGAAGACCAGAAAGACGATGATCAGCAGCCCGAACACCATGGTGCGCACGGGCGACAGGAAGACGGTGAGCTCGGAGCCGCCGGGCAGCAGGTCCACGATGAGCTTGAGCAGCTCCGGCACCATGGTCATGAAGACCGCGCCCAGGATGGAGCCCAGGATGGAGCCCATGCCGCCGACGATGATGGCCGCCAGAAAGAAGATGGACATCAAGAGCGGAAAGCTCTCGGGCGTGACCACGCGGAAGAAGTACGCCCACAGCCCGCCCGCCACGCCCGCGTAGAACGAGGACAGCCCGAACGACAGCAGCTTGTAGCGCAGCAGCGGTATGCCCAGCACCTCGGCCGAGATGTCGCGGTCGCGGATGGCGATGAAGGCGCGGCCTGTGCGCGTGCGAAACAGGTTGGCCGCGCCCAGCAGCATCAGCAGCGTGACCGGCACGATCACCCAGTACAGCCGGAACGACGTATCCAGCGCCACGCCGAACACCGTGGCCGGCTGCAGCGTCAGGCCGGCCGTGCCGCCCGTGAGCCTGAGGTTGGCGAACAGGAAGTGCGCGATGAACGAGGCCGCGATGGTGGCAATCGCCAGGTACAGGCCCTTGACGCGCAGCGAGGGCAGGCCCACCACGATGCCGCCCAGCATGGCCACGAAGCCGCCCGCCAGCAGGTTGAACAGCACGGGCGTGCCCCAGCGCGCCTGCACGATGGCCACCGTATAGGCGCCCAGGCCCATGAAGGCGGCCTGGCCCAGGCTCACCAGGCCCGTGTAGCCCGTGAGGATGTTCAGCCCCGTGGCGCTGGCCACGTTGATGCTGACCAGGCAGGCCAGGTACAGCCAGTAGTCGCTGGCCATGAAGGGGAACAGCACCAGCAGCGCGCCGGCCACGGCCAGCCAGATGCGTTGCGTGCGGGAGTCGAACAGCGCCGCATCGGCGATGTAGCTTTCCTTGAGGGTGCCTATGCGCATGCTGCCGTCTTTCTGAAGCTGTCTAGAGTCGCTCGATCTCGTGTGTGCCGAACAGGCCGTAGGGCCTGAGCATCAGCACCACGACCAGCACGATGAAGGTGGCCAGCAGCTTGTATTCGCCGCCCAGGTAGGCGCCGGCCAGCGCCTCCACCAGGCCGATGAACAGGCCGCCGACCAGGGCGCCCAGCACGCTGTCCAGCCCGCCCACGATGACGACCACCAGCACCGACAGGCCGAACACGCCCATGCTCGACGAGATGCCGCCGATGGAGCCGACGATGATTCCCGACACGGCGGCGATCATGGCCGACACCGCCCACGCCAGCGAGAACACGCGCGGCACATTGATGCCCACCGAATAGGCCGCTGCCTGGTCGCTGGCCGTCGCACGCAGGGCCACGCCGCCGCGCCAGTAGCGGAACACCAGCAGCACGGCCGCGATGAAGACCACGGCCACGGCTGCGCCCCAGGCCACCTTGGGCGCGAGAAAGGCCTCGCCGATCATCACGGGCTGCGTGGGCATGAACTCGGGCAGGCGGCGCTGGTCGGCCGTCCAGATCAGCTCCACCAGGCCCACCAGCACCGAGGCCAGGCCCACGGTGACCATGAACACCGAGATCGGCGGCTCGCCCAGCAGCGGCCGGATCATCGTGCGCTCGATCAGCGCGCCCAGCAGCCCCGTGCCCAGCACGGCGGCGGGAATGGCCAGCCACAGCGGCAGCGCGAACATGGCCGCGAAGGTGAAGAACAGGTAGGCGCCCACCATCAGCAGCTCGCCGATGGCGATGTTGACCACGCGCGTGGCCTTGTAGACCACCACGAAGGCCAGCGCGGCCAGCGCATACAGGCCGCCGCCGGCCAGGCCCGTGAGGGCGATCTCGAACAGGTAGGCCCAGTCCATCATGCGGCCCTCTGTGCCATGGCGGGCAGGTGCTCGGTGGACGCTGGCCGTTCGGCTGCGCCGCGCAGCCGCTGGCGCAGCTCGCCCACGTCGCCCGCGCCCAGGTAGGCCCGGTTCACCTCGGGATCGGCCTGCACAAGGGCGGGCGTGCCCTGGGCGATGACCTGGCCGAAGTTGAGCACCACCACATGGTCGGACAGGTCCATGACCATGCCCATGT
This sequence comes from Delftia sp. WSY_12, assembly GCF_043104645.1. Lineage (NCBI taxonomy): Bacteria > Pseudomonadati > Pseudomonadota > Betaproteobacteria > Burkholderiales > Comamonadaceae > Delftia > Delftia sp. WSY_12. The sequence continues at coordinate 303,190 of NZ_JBICKW010000024.1, read as the reverse complement.
CGTGCTCCACCATGAGCACGGTCACGCCCCATTCGGCGCGCACGTCCAGGATGAAGCGCGCCATGTCCTCGGTCTCCTCGCGGTTCATGCCGGCCACGGGCTCGTCCAGCATCAGGATGCGCGGCTGCATGGCCAGGGCGCGCGCCATCTCCACGCGCTTTTGCAGCCCGTACGACAGGGCGGCCACGGGCGCATGACGGATGTGGTCTATCTCCAGGAAATCGATGATGCGCTCCTCGATGTCGCGGCGCAGCTCGGCCTCTTCGCGGCGAGCGCGGCCCAGATAGAGCAGGGCATCGAACACGTTGGTGCGCAGGTGGGCGTGGCGGCCCAGCTTGATGTTGTCCAGAACCGTCATGCCCCGGAACAGAGCAATGTTCTGGAAGCTGCGCCCCAGGCCCAGCCGCGCGCGGCGCGGCGCCGGCACGCGCGTGATGTCCTCGCCCTGGAAGCGGATGGAGCCGCCCGTGGGCCGGTAAAAGCCCGAGATGGTGTTGAACAGCGACGTCTTGCCCGCGCCGTTGGGACCGATCACGGCCGTGATCGAGCCGGGCTGCACATCGAAGCCCACGCCCGACAGCGCCTTCACTCCGCCAAAGGCGAGCGTGATGCCATCGACCTGCAGCAAGGGGGCGGGCCGGCCGCCGTCGGGGTGTGTCTCCATGGCTGTCTCGTGCGTTGGTTCGTCGAGCCGGGCAGGAGCCTACTGGTGCGTAGACTGCTTACTTTGGAGTAGATTCTGGTTGTCGCCCACCGCATGCAGCATCGGTGATTTCCCCGGTGCACCCGCCGCCATGAAGCCATCGAGCCCTGAAACCAAGACCCGACCCAGCCCCGGAACCCGCGCCCGCAAAGGCCGTGCGGCGCCCGCCGTGGACTCGCCCTGGAGCGGCACGCCCGACCGCGAGCAGCAGCGCGAGGCCAAGCGCCAGGCCGTGCTGCAGGCCGCCGCGCAGCTGTTCAACGAGCGCGGCTTCTCCGCCACCTCGCTGGACGACATCGCCGCGCGGCTGGGCGTGAGCAAGCCCACGCTGTACTACTACGTCAAGAACAAGGACGAGATCCTGCTGCAGTGCGTGAACCAGGGCCTGGCCATGACGCTGGAAGGCATCGAGGCCTCGCGCCGCGCAGGTGGCCAGGCCGTGGACCAGCTGCGCGCCTGCATGCAGGTCTATGCGCGCATCGTCACCATGGACTTCGGCATGTGCCTGATCCGTGTCGGCGACGAACAGGTCCCCCCCGACAGCCGCCGCGAACTGCGCCGCCAGAAGGCCGCCATAGACCAGGCCTTCCGGCGCCTGGTGGCCGCTGGCGTGCAGGAGGGCTCCCTGGCCCCCTGCGACCCCAAGATGACGGCCTTCGTGATTGCTGGCGCGCTCAGCTGGATAGGCCGCTGGTACCAGCCCGGCGGCCAGTACTCGGCCGATGAAGTGGCGCAGCAGTGCATTGATACCTTGATGGGGGGGGTGTTGCGCAGGGCGGAGCCTGCTCGGCGCGCGGCCTCCGCAAAGCGCGCGGCAAACCCTTCCAAGGATTGAGCCGAAGCCGCACATGCCCGCAGAGCTTTGGTTCTATAGAGGTGTTTCCAAGAGCCTAAAAGAGCCTCCGGCAATTTTGGGGCGCTTTATAAGTCGTTGTGGGGAAACAGTTTTTCGCACTCTCTAAAAGAGGCTAAAGAACTTGGCATCTTTTGGACTCATAGACCGGTCTTGATGCCACGGCCCAAACGCTGCAGATATCAATCCGACAAATGCCATCGTGCCCAACGGCGCGCACCCATCAGCTGGAGGCGCCCCTCATTGCGCAGCTCTTTCAGCAGATCCTGAACGGCACTCATTGGCAAGGACGGCAGCACCTGCCGCAGTTCGGCCAGCGCAGCACCATGCTCTCTGTGCTTTGTGAGGTGTTTGAGCAGCAGCGCCTTGTTGGTCTCTCTGTCCAGGCCGCGTTGCCGGGTATGCGTTCCTTTGGCGCCCAAAGACGCATACAAGGCCTCGGACAGGATGTAGCGCGTCCCTTTGCCCCGACCTATGGATTCCACCGCTCCCGCCGCCAGCAGGCCTGCAAGGCGTTCCCTCAAAGGGGCAGACAGCGGCTTTTCCTGTTGCAGGCATTCCAGCGCGAGGTAGTCCAATGTCGAGAAGCTGCTCAGCTTCTCTTCGCCGAGGTGCTCCATGAAGCGTACGAAGGCCGGGTTGCGCACTCCGCCTTCCAGGGTCAGCCGTACTTCGTGGGCGGATGTTCCTGCAAGGCTGGGCAGGGGCTTGCCTTGTCGCACCGCGCTTTCCACCATGAGATTCAGGCCTTGACCAGAGCGCTCGATCAAGCCGCAGCGGGCGAGGGCTTCGGCGAGTCTGCGATTGCGCGGATTCTGTTGGTCAATGATGTTCTCGGGCGTGATTCCGGGCGGCAGCCCTCCCGGGCTGATCACCTCCAGCCGCTTGGAAAATTGCCTGACGAAAATCGAACCACCCAGGCGATAGTCCCTATGGGCAACCGCATTCAGGAGCGCTTCCCGGACCGGAACCTCGGCAAATGTCGGCAGGTCCATGCGGAAAAAGTCGTCCTGGTAGCTTTGGCGGTCATTGCGCAAGTTGATCTTTTTCCAGAGCGCGTCCTGCCACGCAAAAAAGCCCTCTCGAAACTCTTCGCGATCGGCAGCCGGTCCTGCCGCTTCGGACGACCGGTATTCAAAGACCAGCTCCGCCTGGGCCAACCATCTTGTCAGAGCCGCTCTTTTGCCGAACAGGATGAGCGCGGCATAGCTCACCTGATTGCCTTCTACGAGCAACTCTGCATCCCGCAGGGTCTGTTCGTCGCTCAGTTCGCGTCTGCGAGGGGTATTGCCTTTGCGAGCCCAGCGCTCCCGGAACAATGCAATGGATGACGGCTCCAGATCCTCCAGCGTGGCCCCTTGGCATGGCTGTGCCGAGAAGTCGGGGCCGGTTTCATCGAAGATGGCCCGCAGTTCTTGCGCGCTCATTGCCGCCAGATCATCGCCGGCCCGTTTGAGAAAGCTGCCGTCGATCTGCCATGCCGTGCCCGGCAGCCGGGAGGGCACACGCACAACCAGCACACGGCCTTGCGGCAGGCGCAGTTCCTCAACAGGGATACGGTGGCCCAGTCTCTGGTGCAATCCGGCCTCGGTGCGGCCCGGGTCTTCGAACGCCTGCGTACCTACGATGAGGCGAGGTCGTTTGTCGGTCACGCCCAGCACGATGGCGCCGCCGCCTTCGTTGGCCAGGGCTACGCAGTACTTGAGCAGTTTTCAAAGTCATAGCGCTGCTTGGCTTCCTTGAACTCAAGCCGCTGACCTTCAGGCTCAAGCAACCATTGGTGAAGCTGGGTGGGCGTGGTAAGCATGCCCACAGCTTAAATTAAGCGCCACTTCCCACTGTGTCGGGCGCCGCCAGATCATCCAAGATCGGGCAGTCCGGCCGGTCGTCGCCGTGGCAGCAGTGCACAAGTGTCTTGAGCGTGCGCTGCATGGCCTGCATGGCGGCGATGCGCTCGGTCAGTGCGTCGATGTGGCGCTGGGCGATGTCCTTGACCTGGCTGCTGGCACGGCTCTTGTCCTGCCACAGGCCCAGCAAGGTGGCGATCTCGTCCATGGAGAAACCGAGGTCGCGGGCGCGGCGGATGAAGCGCAGGGCGTGCACGTCGGCCTCGGCGTACTGGCGGTAGCCGCCGTCCGTGCGGTGCATGGGCGGCAGCAGGCCCTGGGCTTCGTAGTGGCGCACCATGCGCGCCGAGACACCGGCGCGGCGCGCGGCCTCGCCGATGGAGACGGGCCAGTGCTGTGCTTGGGCGGACATGGTGCGTGTCACTCCGGGGACTCAGGCGACCTTGTAGCCTTCTTCGGCGATGGCCCCGCCCAGCGCCTCGCGGCTGGCGCTGCTGTCGACTTCCACGCGCTGGGCGGCGCGATCGATTTTTACCTGGGCCTGGTCATCCACGCCCTGCACGGCCTGGGTGACGGCGCGTTCGCAGTGGCCGCAGGTCATGCCCTGCACGGTGAAAACATGTTGCATTTCTAGCTCCTGGTTGGGGCGCGCCGAAGTGGCGCAAGCCATGGACGGCATGTTGAACCCTGACACCATGGCAAGGTCAAGCGCCTGGCTGGGCAAGGGTTGATTTGGCCCAACTCGATGTGAGTCGGCCGGCTCAATGATCCGCTGCAATGGCCGATAGATCGAAAAGAGCCGTGAATATGCAAAAACCGTCATAGACCATTGGCGATCATCTGACAAACTGCAACAATTTGTATTTACGTTGGCGCTATGCATTTGGAGACCGTGCGTGCGCCCTGACTGACAGAGAGGAAAACGGTCATGAACTTGTTGGGAATGATGCGGGCTTTCACGATCCGCACGCGGATGCTGGGTGCCATCGCCATGGTGCTGGTGCTGCTGGGTCTGCTGGGCGGAGCCGGGATGCTGGGCATGTTCCGCATCCATGGCATGAGTCAGCAGTTCATGCATACCTCGTACGCCAAGATGGGCTACATGGTGGAGTTGCGCGCCGAGCTGGGCGCGGTGCGCGCCCATGAAAAGGACATGATCATCCAGTACGAGCGTGCCGACGAGGTGCGCAAGGCCCACGGGCAGTGGCTGGCGGCCATCGAGCGCGTCAAGGCCGTGGCGGGGCGTTTTCTGAAGGACGAGGACCCTGCCGACGATGCCATCGTCAGCGGCATCTCCGATCGTGTGGACCGTTACCGCCAGCAGTTCGAGCACATTGCGCGCCAGCTGGAGGCCGGTGGCTACGACACGGCCACCACGGCCAACCGCATGAGCGGCAAGGCCATGGCCGAGGTGGCCGAGGTCGAGAAGCTCATCGCCCAGCTCGACCAGCTGCTGCGCCAGCAGGTCGATGCCATGGCCGCCGAGGAGCAGGGCGTGGCCGAGCAGACGCAGTGGATCTTCGTCGCCGCCGTGGTGCTCACGGTGCTGGTGGTGGTGCCGCTGACGCTGATGAACATGCTGTCCATCTGCCGCCCCCTGGTGCAGGCGCGCCAGACGGCGCTGACCATCGCCCAGGGCGACCTGTCGCAGAGCGTGAAGGTGGAGGGCAAGGACGAGGTGGCCGACCTGCAGCGCGCGCTGGACCAGATGCAGCAGAGCCTGGGCTCCATGGTGACCCAGGTGCGCGACGCCAGCGGCAACATCGCCACGGCCAGCCAGGAGATCGCCACGGGCAACCAGGACCTGTCCTCGCGCACAGAGCAGACGGCCAGCAATGTGCAGGAGACCGTGGCCTCGCTGTCCCAGCTCACGGCCACGGTGCAGCAGACGGCATCGTCCTCGCAGCTGGCCAACCAGCTGGCGGCCTCTGCCTCGACCACGGCCACGCGCGGTGGCGACGTGGTGGCCCAGGCCGTGGTGAGCATGCAGGAGATCACGACCTCCAGCCGCAAGATCGGCGACATCATCGGCCTGATCGACTCCATCGCCTTCCAGACCAACATCCTGGCGCTGAACGCCGCCGTGGAAGCGGCGCGCGCCGGCGAGCAGGGCCGCGGCTTTGCCGTGGTGGCGGCCGAGGTGCGATCCCTGGCCCAGCGCTCGGCCCAGGCGGCCAGCGAGATCAAGGCGCTGATCCAGACCAGCGTGCAGGCCGTGGACGTGGGCGTGCGCCAGGTCGAGGACGCGGGCAAGACCATGAAGGAGATCGTGGACAGCGTGCAGCGCGTGGGCGACATCATTGGCGAGATCACGGCGGCTTCCAGCGAGCAGTCGGGCGGCATCGGCCAGGTCAACCAGGCCGTGGGCGACATCGACCGCATGACGCAGCAGAACGCAGCCCTGGTCGAGGAATCGGCCGCCGCTGCCGAGTCGCTGCGCGAGCAGGCCGCGCGCCTGGCGCAGGTGGTGGGCCAGTTCCGCATTGCCGGTGCGGCCGTGGCATCCATGGGCTCGCATGCTTCCTACGGCCGTCCCTCCCAGGGCCAGCCCAGCCTGGCACCGGCCGCAGGCCGCGCCTCGCTGGCCTCTGGTCGGGACACGCGCGAGACCCAGCTGCTGGAACACGCCTGAGATAGCGGCCGCAGGGACAGGGGCCCGGCCCCTGTTCCACGTGAATCGTCTGGATAAAAAAAGCGGAGTGCGATGCACTCCGCTTTTTGTTTGTGCGGCCGCCAATCAGGCCTGGCGCGCGAACGGGTAGTCGATATAGCCCTCTGCGCCGCCGCCGTAGAACAGGCTGGAGTTCCAGGGGTTCAGCGGCAGGTCGTCGTGCAGGCGGTGGACCAGGTCGGGATTGGAGATGAAGGCCTTGCCGAAGGCCACGATATCGGCGTGGCCGTTTTCCACGGCGCGCAGCGCCATGTCGCGGTCATAGCCGTTGTTGACCATCCAGGCGCCCTGGCCACCGGCCTGGCGGTAGGCGGATTTGAGGGCCGCGTAGTCGAAGGGCCGGTCCGGCAATTCACGCGGGCCGCCGGTGGAGCCTTCGATGATGTGGATGTAGGCCAGGCCCAGCGGCGCCAGCTGGCGCACCACGTATTCGAACAGCGGCTGGGGATCGGCATCGGCGATGTCGTTGGCCGGCGTCACGGGCGACAGGCGGATGCCCACGCGGCCGCCGCCCACGGCATCGGCGGCGGCGCGCGTGCATTCGAGCAGCAGGCGGGCGCGGTTCTCGATGCTGCCGCCGTAGTCGTCATCGCGCTGGTTGGCACCGGTCTTGAGGAACTGGTCCAGCAGGTAGCCGTTGGCGCCGTGCAGCTCCACGCCGTCGAAACCGGCCGTCTCCACGGCATTGCGCGCGGCCACGGCGAAGCTGTGGACGATGGCGGGAAGCTCCTGCTGGGCGAGCGCGCGCGGCGCGGAGGTGGGCACGAACTGGCCCTTGCCCGAGTCCTCGTCGATCACATAGGTCTTGGATCTGGCCGCCACCGGGGACGGTCCCACGGGCGCCTGGCCTTCGGGCTGCAGCGAGGTGTGCGAGACCCGGCCCACATGCCACAGCTGGGTGACGATGCGCCCGCCCTCCTTGTGCACGGCGTCGGTCACGCGCCTCCAGCCGTCGAGCTGCTCGCTGCCGTACAGGCCCGGCACATGGGCATAGCCCTGGCCCTGGTGGCTGATGGCCGTGCCTTCGCTGATCAGCAGGCCGGCGCTGGCGCGCTGGGCGTAGTAGGTGACCATGATGTCGTTGGGCAGGGCCTGGGGTGCGCGGTTGCGCGTCAGCGGCGCCATGGCGATGCGGTTGGGCAGGCGCAGTTCGCCAGCCTGTATGGGATCGAACAGAGAGGTCATGCAACGGGGCTTTCTGTGCGTGAAGCAAAAGCGCCACCTGTGCGGGCGGCGCGGCGTACGGCACAGATTACGCCCATGGAATCAATCGTGCAGGCCAGGGATTTGCGCGCTGTCGTGCAGGCGACGCCCGCATGCCGCATGGCCCGGCAAATGCGCGCGGCACCCGCCGAGGTGCAGCCGCGCATCCGCAGGCGCCAGGCCTGCGCCGCAGGCACCAAAGACAAAGGGCCGGCCGGTTCCACGCCAGCCGGACCCGTCAGGCCTTGAGCGCAGCAGCGCGGCGCTGCTTACTTGAGCAGGCCTTCGGCCTTCATCGCGGCCTGCACGGCAGGGCGGGCCAGCACGCGCTCGCGGTAGGCCAGGAGGTTGGTCAGCTCGGAGATGTCCACGCCCACGAACTGGGCCCAGCCCGTCACGGTGAACAGGTAGGCGTCGGCCACGGTGAACTGCTCGCCCATCAGGTAGTCGCGGCCATTGAGCTCGCCGTCCACCCACTTGAGGCGGTCCAGCACGCGCTGGCGCACCACGGGCTTGTAGTCGTCGGGCGTGGCGGGGTTGAACAGGGGACCGAAGCCCTTGTGCAGCTCGGTGCCGATGAAGTTCAGCCACTCCTGCAGGTGGTAGCGGGCCATGGTGCCGTTGGCCGGGGCCAGCTTCTTCTCGGGGACCAGATCGGCCAGGTACTGGACGATGGCCGGGCCTTCATGCAGCGTGTCGCCGTCGTCGAGCACGAGGAAGGGAACATAGCCCAGCGGGTTGATGCCGTAGTAGTCCGTGCCGTCCTGCAGCTTGTGCGTCTTGGTGCTGGCCAGGACCGGCTCGTAGGCCAGGCCTGCCTCGTGCAGGACGATGTGGGGAGACAGAGAGCAGGCGCCAGGGCTGTAGTAGAGCTTCATGGTGGATGGCTTCCGATCAGGGTAAGAAAGACAAGCGCCCATGCTAACCCCATGTGGCGGGGCTGCGCATGATGGGACCGCGCTGGCGCCAGGGTTCAGGCCGACAGGCGCTGTGCAGCCCAGAGCACCTGTTCCAGCACGGCCTTCATGCCCTGCTGGTCCTGGGGCCGCTGCAGGCGGCCGGCGTCGTCAAAGGCCTGGCCTGCCTGGCCCACGGCATGGCTCACGGGGGCCAGCCAGCACTGCAGGTTCAGCAGCAGCGGCGCCAGGTGCGACTGGGCGCGCAGGCCGCCCAGGCCGCCGGGCGAGGCGCTGGCCATGCCCACGACCTTGCCGCGAAAGGGCAGGGTGCCATCGGACCAGACCGGATCACCGGCCACGGGGCTGGAAGCCCAGTCGATGGCGTTCTTGAGCAGGGCAGGGTAGCTGCCGTTGTACTCGGGCGAGCAGATCAGCCAGGCCGGGTGGCTGTGCAGCGCGGCCTTGAAGCGCAGCACGTCGGGCGGCGTGCCGCTGGCCTCCAGGTCGGCGTTGTACATGGGGATGTCGAAATCCGACAGCTCCAGCAGCGTGGGCTGGGCGCCCAGTTCGCGCGCCATGTCGGCGGCGGCGGCGGCCAGGCGCCGGTTGTGCGATTGTTGGCGGGTACTGCCCGCGAAGATGAGGATCTGCATGGCCGCCATTGCATCACAGGCCCTGCACATGTTTCTTGCAAGCGGGCCGCGTTGCGGGCGGCGGCGCGCAGCATCCTGTGGAGAATGCCGTCGCCCGCCGCACTGTTTCACGTGGAACACCGGCACAGTGCCGGCCCGGTGGCAGGGCCGGCCGACCCCTTGCAAGGCACTGGTGCGGCAAAGGTGGGAAAATCGCGGGTTCCCCGCTGGGTTCCCCTCGCTACATGAACGAGGGCCACCTGCCATGAGCGCCGGAGCGTGAGTGCTCCGTGTCGGGGGCTTGGGCCGGGCAGGCCCCCGGAGTGATAAGCATGTTGTACCCACAGGAATTTGATGTGATCGTGGTCGGTGGCGGCCACGCCGGCACCGAGGCCGCGCTGGCCGCTGCGCGCATGGGCTGCAGGACGCTGCTGCTGAGCCACAACATCGAGACCCTGGGCCAGATGAGCTGCAATCCCAGCATCGGCGGGATCGGCAAGGGCCATCTGGTCAAGGAAGTGGATGCGCTGGGCGGCGCCATGGCGCTGGCCACCGATATCGGCGGCATACAGTTCCGCATCCTCAACAGCTCCAAGGGCCCGGCCGTGCGTGCCACGCGCGCCCAGGCCGACCGCATTCTCTACAAGGCCGCCATCCGCGACATGCTGGAGAACCAGCCCAACCTGTGGCTGTTCCAGCAGGCGGTGGACGACCTCATGGTCGAGGGCGACCGCGTGGTGGGCGCCGTCACCCAAGTGGGCGTGCGCTTTCGCAGCCGCACCGTGGTGCTCACGGCGGGCACCTTCCTGGACGGCAAGATCCACGTGGGCCTGAACAACTACGCGGCAGGCCGCGCGGGCGACCCGCCGGCCGTCAGCCTGTCGTCGCGGCTCAAGGAACTGCAGCTGCCCCAGGGCCGCCTGAAGACCGGCACGCCGCCGCGCCTGGATGGCCGCAGCATCGATTTCTCGCAGTGCGAGGAGCAGCCCGGCGACGGCATGCCCGGCGGTGTCAACGAAGGCGTGCTGCCCGTGTTCAGCTTCATCGGCAATGCGGCCATGCACCCGCGCCAGATGCCCTGCTGGATCACCCACACCAACGAGCGCACGCACGACATCATCCGCAGCGGCTTTGACCGCAGCCCCATGTTCACGGGCAAGATCGAGGGCGTGGGCCCGCGCTACTGCCCCAGCGTCGAGGACAAGATCAACCGCTTTGCCGACAAGGAAAGCCACCAGATCTTCCTGGAGCCCGAAGGCCTGACCACCAACGAGTTCTATCCCAACGGCATCTCCACCAGCCTGCCCTTCGACATCCAGTACGAACTGGTGCGCAGCATGAAGGGGCTGGAGAACGCGCATATCCTGCGCCCCGGCTACGCCATCGAGTACGACTACTTCGATCCGCGCTCGCTCAAGAGCAGCTTCGAGACGCGCCAGATCCAGGGCCTGTTCTTCGCGGGCCAGATCAACGGCACGACCGGCTACGAGGAAGCGGCGGCCCAGGGCCTGTTCGCCGGCCTCAACGCCGCGCTGCAGTGCCGCGGCCAGGAAGCCTGGCTGCCGCGCCGCGACGAGGCCTACCTGGGCGTGCTGGTCGATGACCTGATCACCAAGGGCGTGACCGAGCCCTACCGCATGTTCACCAGCCGCGCCGAGTTCCGTCTGCAGCTGCGCGAGGACAACGCCGACATGCGCCTGACCGAGGCCGGCCGCGCCATGGGCCTGGTGGACGATGCGCGCTGGGATGCCTTCAGCCGCAAGCGCGATGCTGTTTCACGTGAAACAGAGCGCCTGAAGTCCACCTGGGTCAATCCGCGCATCGTCGCGCCCGAGGAATCGGAGCGGGTGCTGGGCAAGTCCATCGAGCGTGAATACAACCTGTTCGACCTGCTGCGCCGCCCCGATGTGGGCTACGGCAAGCTGATGAGCCTGAACGAGGGCCGCTATGCCTCGGCCGATGTGCAGCCCGAGGTGCTGGGCGATCTCAGCGCCTCCGTCGTCGAGCAGGTGGAGATCGCGGCCAAGTATGCAGGCTACATCGACCGCCAGAAGGACGAGGTGCAGCGCGCCGCCCACTTCCAGAACCTGCGCCTGCCGGCCGAGCTGGACTATATGCAGGTGCCGGCCCTGTCCTTCGAGGTGCGCCAGTCGCTGCAAAAGCACAGGCCCGAGACGCTGGGCCAGGCATCGCGCATGTCGGGCGTGACGCCAGCGGCGATCTCCCTGCTCATGGTGCACCTGAAGAAGGGGGGCTTCCGCGGCTTTGCCCCTGATGTGACAGACGCGAAGGGCGAGGAGGCATCCGCATGAGCCAGGAACTGCGCGCTCCTCTCGAGGCCGGCCTGCGGGCGCTGGGCCTGGAGCTTTCCCCTGCCCAGGTCGATACGCTGATGGAATTCCAGGCCCTGCTGGGCAAGTGGAACAAGGTCTACAACCTCACGGCAGTGCGTGATCCGCAGGAAATGCTGACCCACCACCTGCTCGACAGCCTGGCCGCCGTGCCGCCACTGCAGCGCCATCTGGCCCAGATGCCTGCGCGCGCAGGGCGCACCGCCATGCTGGACGTGGGATCGGGCGGCGGCCTGCCCGGCGTGGTCTTTGCCGTCTGCTGCCCGCAGATCGACGTGCACTGCGTGGACACGGTGGGCAAGAAGGCGGCCTTCATCCAGCAGGCGGCGGCCACTCTGCGCCTGCCCAACCTGCGCGGCATCCACAGCCGCGTGGAGCAGCTGACCACGCGCTATCCGCTGATCAGCTGCCGTGCCTTTGCCTCGCTGGCGGACTTCACCAGCTGGTCGCGCCAGTCGCTGGAGGAGGGCGGCACATGGCTGGCCATGAAGGGCAAGCACCCCGACGAGGAAATCGCCGCGCTGCCTGCCGACGTGCAGGTGTTTCACGTGGAACCATTGAAGGTGCCGGGCCTGGATGCCGAGCGCTGCATCCTCTGGCTGCGCACTGCTGCAGCCTGATTTTTTTACCGAATAGCACACTGCCGCGTTGCGGCGGGGCCATGTTCCCCATGCGCTGGCCATGGCCCTCGCATAAACTCCCAGCTTTCATCGCTCAGGGGTCAGCATGTTCGGCATCTCCGATTTCAGCGCATTCGTTGTTGCCATTCTTCTGTTTTTGCTGATTCCGGGGCCGGGCAATCTGGCGCTGATCACCTCCACCGGCAAGGGCGGCATACGGGCCGGAATGGCGGCCTGCGCCGGCGTGCTGGCGGCCGACCAGGTGCTGATCTGGATGGCGGTGGCGGGCGTTGCCGCGCTGCTGGCCTCCTATCCCGCGGCCTTCCATGCCGTGCAGTGGCTGGGCGCCGCCTACCTGGGCTGGCTGGGTTTCAGGATGCTCACGGCCAGGCCCGGCGACAAGCCCGTGCTGCACATCGAGCCGCGCCACTACTTTCGCCAGGCTGGCCTGATCACCCTGATGAACCCCAAGTCCATCGTGTTCTACATGGCCTTCTTCCCGCTGTTCGTGGATCCCGCAAGCCACCAGGGCCTGCTCACGTTCGCGGTGATGGCGGCCACGGTGGCTGCTCTGACCTTTCTCTATTGCCTGATCGTGGTGCTGCTGACCGCGCATCTGGCCGAGCGCATGCGCGCCAATCCTGCGGTTTCCCGGGTTCTCGAAAAGACTGCGGGCGTGTTTCTGATCGGTTTTGGCCTCAAGCTGGCCATCGCCAAATAAGCGTGTAAATACCATGGCCAAAATCTTCTGTGTCGCCAATCAAAAGGGTGGGGTCGGCAAGACCACCACCGCTGTCAACCTTGCTGCGGGCCTGGCCAAGATCGGCCAGCGCGTGCTGATGATCGACCTGGACCCCCAGGGCAATGCCACCATGGGCTCGGGCGTGGACAAGCGCGCGCTGGAGCTGTCGGTCTACGACGTGCTGCTGGAGAACGCCAGCGTCAAGGAAGCCGCCGTGCGCTCCGAGGCCGTGGGCTATGACGTGCTGGGCGCCAACCGCGAACTCAGCGGCGCCGAGATCGAGCTGGTCACGCTGGAGCGCCGCAACGAGCGCCTGAAGGGCGCCCTCAGGGCGGCCGATGCCGACTACGACTTCGTGCTCGTGGACTGCCCGCCCAGCCTGTCCATGCTCACCTTGAACGGCCTGTGCGCGGCCCATGGCGTGGTCGTGCCCATGCAGTGCGAGTACTTCGCGCTCGAAGGCCTGACCGACCTGGTCAACACCATCAAGCAGGTGCACGCCAACATGAACCCTGACCTGCAGATCATCGGCCTGCTGCGCGTGATGTTCGACCCGCGCACCACGCTGCAGCAGCAGGTCAGCGACCAGCTCAAGGAGCACTTCGGCGACAAGGTGTTCGACACCGTCATCCCGCGCAACGTGCGCCTGGCCGAGGCGCCCAGCTATGGCGTGCCCGGCGTGGTCTTCGACCCGGGCGCCAAGGGCAGCAAGGCCTTCATCGATTTCGCGCACGAGATGGTGCGCCGCATCAAGAAGATGTAGTCATGCAAGGTTCACATGAAACGGCAGGGCAGGGCGTGCCGACCGGGTGGGCTGCCGAGGACGTCTGGCTGCTGCCCGGCTGGCAGAACTCGGACGCCGGCCACTGGCAAAGCCGCTGGGAGCAGCGCCACGGCTACCGCCGCCTGGAGCAAAACGACTGGGACCGTCCGCTGCGCGGCGACTGGAGCGCCAGGCTGCAGGAGACGGTGCTCGACGCGCCGCGCCCGGTGGTGCTGGTGGCCCACAGTCTGGGCTGCATCCTTGTGGCGTGGTGGGCGGCGCATTCGCCGCTGGCCGCCCGCAAGGTGCGTGGCGCGCTGCTGGTCGCCCCCGGCGATACCGAGCAGCCCCAGCTGCGCGAGCAATTGCCTGGCTGGTCGCCCGTGATGATGCAGCGCCTGCCGTTTGCCTCCATCGTGGTCGGCAGCAACAACGATATCTATTGCAGCGCGCAGCGCGTGCAGACCCTGGCCGATGCCTGGGGCGCGCGCTTTGTCGATGCAGGGCCTTCGGGCCATCTCAACACGGCCAGCGGGCTGGGCGACTGGGACAGCGGACACGCGCTGCTGGCGTCGCTTTGACAAGGACAACACCATGGTGACCAAGAAACCCAAGGGACTGGGACGCGGACTCGAAGCCCTGCTCGGCCCCAAGGTCCACGACAAGGAAGAGGCCGGCGGCCCCGTGGCCGAGACCGGGCTGCCCAGCATCCTGCAGCTGGACGTGATGGTGCCCGGCCAATACCAGCCGCGCACCCACATGGACGAGGGCGCGCTCTACGAGCTGGCCGAAAGCATCAAGGCCCAGGGCATCATGCAGCCCATCCTGGTGCGCCGCCTGGCCAAGGGCGAGCACGCCGGCAAGTACGAAATCATCGCGGGCGAGCGGCGCTTTCGCGCAGCCCGCATCGCCGGCCTGGCCGAGGTGCCGGTGCTGGTGCGCGAGGTGCCCGACGAGGCCGCCGCCGCCATGGCGCTGATCGAGAACATCCAGCGCGAGGACCTCAACCCGCTGGAAGAGGCCCAGGGCCTGTCGCGCCTGGTCAAGGAATTCGGCCTCACGCACGAGCAGGCGGCCCAGGCCGTGGGACGCTCGCGCAGCGCGGCCACCAACATCCTGCGCCTGCTGAACCTGGCCGACCCGGTGCAGACCATGCTCATGGCCGGCGACATCGACATGGGCCATGCGCGCGCCCTGCTGTCGCTGGACCGCGCGGCCCAGATCACGGCCGGCAACCAGATCGCGGCCAAGAAGCTGTCGGTGCGCGAGGCCGAGGCCCTGGTCAAGAAGATCGGCGCCGACTTCAGCCTGGTGCGCCAGAAGTCCAAGAAGGAAGGCAAGACGCGCGACATCAAGCGCGTGGAGGAAGAGCTGTCCGACCTGCTCATGGCCGATGTCGAAGTGCGCATCAAGAAGTCCGTGCGCCGGGGCGGCAAGCTGCAGGAAATGGGCGAAGTGGCGATCCAGTTCGGCTCGCTCGATGCGCTCAACGGGCTGATCGAACGTTTGCGCGGCGATGCACCCGAGTGATGACAACAGCTTGTAACCGTCTGTGATCTGTCGTTCTCCAGCAAAGCAGCGCTTTTTCGCGAGGGTGAATCCCGGTATATTTGCGCGCTGTTATGCGGGGTAATTGTGTGTAATCGCTGACTGGCGACGCTGCCAGTGCGTGGACGCCATTGCCCTGGCGCTGATTCACCTAGACCAGACCAAGAGGATTACAACGTGAAGAAGTATCTTGCCCTGACTGCCATCGCCGCCGTGGCGCTGACCGGCTGCGTGACCACCGACATGCGCATGGGTTCGCCGGAAGCCAAGACCGTGGCCACGGGCGCCGCGGGCGGTGCCAGCGCCGAGAACGCCAACACCGAGCTGGAGCGCTGCGACTCCTCGCTGGGCACCATCTCCCTGGTCGAGAACCAGACCGCCGGCTGGTACACCATCCTCACCCAGCAGTACCGCCTGCCGCCCACCTCGCAGCTGCTGCGCCTGATGATCCAGCAGTCCAACTGCTTCATCGTCGTGGAACGCGGCGCGGCCGGCATGGGTGCCATGGCGCGTGAACGCGCGCTGATGGACTCGGGCGAAATGCGCGGCGGCAGCAACCTGGGCAAGGGCCAGATGGTGGCCTCCGACTACGGCCTGTCCCCCGAAGTGATCTTCAACCAGAGCGATGCCGGCGGCATGGGCGGCGCCATCGGCGGCCGCGCCGGCGGCATCTTCGGCGCGCTGGCTGCAGCCACCAAGACGCGCGAGGCCTCGGTCATGCTGGCCCTGGTGGACAACCGCTCGGGCGTGCAGGTGTCGGCTTCCGAAGGCTCGTCTTCCAAGACTGACTGGGGCGGCATGGGCGCGCTGTTCGGCGGCTCTGCCGGCGCCTCGCTGGGCGGCTACACGCGCACGGCCGAAGGCAAGGTGATCGCCGCCGCCTTCATGGACGCCTACAACCAGATGGTGCGCTCGCTGCGCAACTACAAGGCACAGACCGTCAAGGGCCAGGGCCTGGGCGGCGGTGGACGCCTGGGCGTGGACGGCGGTGCCGCACCGTCGCAGACATCGGCTCCGGGCGCCAATGCCGCCGGCATGTCGCTGCGCGCTGCCCAGCAAAAGCTCAATGCCCTGGGCTACACCGCAGGCACGCCTGACGGCGCCATGGGCAAGAACACCCAGAACGCCCTGCGCGAATTCCAGCGCGACCAGAGCCTGCCGCAGACCGGCCGCCTCGACCGTGCCACCTCGCAAGCACTGCAACAGCAATGAGATGCAGCACCCCCTGAGTCGCTTCGCGCCTTCCCCCTCTCCTGCGGGAGGGGGGCATACGGGCGGCCGGCGACAGCCTCGCTGCGGGGCGGCCCTTGCTCGCTGTCCCTGGTTTGGGGCGTTTCGGGCGCATAGGTCGCGCTCGTTTCATGGGCTGTGGGAGGCGCGTCGCGCAATGAGGCTCTGACATGCGGCGCCTTCCCTGGCCGGCCCCGGCCCTTCTTGCCTGGGCAGGCGCCTGGCTTGTGTACGCCGCGCTGCAATCGACCCTAGGGCCGCTGGCCGCCTGGCTGGCGGCCTGTTTTTTGGGCGTGCTCGCCAGCCTGCTGGCCACGCCCTGGTGGCGGCGCCTGGCCGTGGCGGCGGGCTTTCCGCTGTCCTGCCTGATGCTGTGGGGGCCGGGCGGCCTGGCCGCCATCAGCCCCTGGCTGTGGCTGGCGGCGCTGGGCCTGCTCGCCCTGGTCTACCCGCTCAACGCCTGGCGCGATGCGCCGCTGTTTCCCACGCCCGCCGATGCGCTGCAAGGCCTGGCCGATGCCGCGCCGCTGCCGGACGGCGCGGCCGTGCTCGATGCCGGCTGCGGCCTGGGCGACGGCCTGCGCGCGCTGCGCGGCCAGTACCCGCAGGCGCGGCTCAACGGCATGGAGTGGAGCTGGCCGCTGCGCTGGCTGTGCGCGCTGCGCTGCCCCTGGGCCCGCGTGCGCCGCGCCGATATCTGGCTGGCCGACTGGAGCGGCTACCAGATGGTCTACCTGTTCCAGCGCCCCGAAAGCATGGGCCGTGCGGCCGTCAAGGCCGCCACGGAGCTGCCTGAGGGCGCCTGGCTGGTCAGCCTGGACTTTGCGCTGCCCGGCGTGGAGCCCTCCTGGCAGCGCCAGGGCCCGGGCCGGCACAGCCTCTGGGTCTACCGCATGCCGCTGGGCGGTGCCGGCGAGGCCGTGGTGCATGTTCCCGAGCCCGAGGAGACGCCCTACGAAAAGGCGCGGCGGGAGCTGCAGCAGCGCCGATGAGAGCCTGTGCCGCTCCAGCCGTGACGTTGCACGGCCGGGGCCTGGCACTGAGTCCGGACGGCGGGCCCACACACTTCGCGCCTTTGTCTTACAGGAGAAAGGCGGGCTCTCCATGCTCCCCGGAATTGACTCTTTGTGTACGTGCGCAAGACTTGCTGTGCCTGCCATCCACAGATGCAGGACCTGCAAGCCTTGACCCATCTGCTGCGCCAGGCTGCGGTGCAGATGACAAACACAAAGATCGCCAAGATGGATATGGAACTGTCTCGTGCATGCACGGCCCGCAGCCGCATGCGTTCGCCTTCTTCTTCGCTGCCTGTGCCCCCTCGGTCCGTGTTGAAAATCCTGGCATGGGGCGTGGCCTTGTGCTGCACCCAGGCGCAGGCCCAAACGGTCACTTCCACCGGCGATGTGGTGCCTGTCCAGGTGCCCAACCCCTCGCCCAGCTGGAATGCGGGCACCACGCTGCACGTCGGCAGTACGGGCACGGGAACGCTCACCATGGACAGCGGAGGCTCAGTGACCCACTCCGGGGTCGGCACCGTGGGCTACGACCTGGGCAGCAATGGCACGGTCACCGTCCGGGGCGCGGGTTCCACGTGGAACGGTTCAAGCAGTCTCGTGATTGGTGGCAGGGGCACAGGCACCTTGAAGGTCGAAGATGGGGGCGTGGTGTCAGGTGTGGTGGGTGCTTTGGGCGATGTCCCTGAAGGCGTGGGCACGGCGACAATCAGTGGAACAGGCTCGGCCTGGCGCAGCACCCAGGATTTCTTCACCAGCTTCAACGGAACAGGCACGGTCACCTTGCGCGATGGTGGTGCGCTGTCTGTGCAGGGGGGCGCCGGGACCATCACCATGGATGCTGACGCGGGCGCTGTCGGAACCCTCCAGGTGGGCGGTGGACCGGCCGACGCCGCCATGGCGCCCGGCGTGGTCGATGCGGCCCGCATCAACTTCAGCCTGGGGACCGGCACCCTGCATTTCAACCATACGGGCGCCAACCTGGGCTTTGGGCTTGCGCTGTCCAGCGTCGATCCCGGCACGCACCGCATCACCCATCAGGCCGGCACGACCACGCTGTCGGCCGACAGCTCCGGTTTCTCGGGCAGCACCGCGGTCTCCGGGGGGCGGCTGGTGGTCGCCAATGCGCTTGGCGGCACGGCGTCGGTCACGGGCGGGCAGCTGGATGTCGATGGGACGCAGGGCGGCACCGTCACGGCCAGCGGCTCCGGCGTGGTGACCGGGGCGGGCACGGTCTCTGGCGACCTGGACCAGACCGCCGGCGGCGTGCTGCTGGGCCAGCAAGGCCGCAAGCTCAGCGTTGCAGGCCTGGCGACGCTGGGCGGCGGTGCTGTGGTACAGGCCGGCCTGGGAGCGCCTTCGGCCACGGCCTTGTTCGATGTGAACGGCAATCTCACGCTGGGCGGCACGCTTGGCATCAATGACCTGGGCGGCTTTGGCGCAGGCGTGTACCGGCTGTTCGACTATCGCGGCACGCTGGCCGGGAGCCTGGCCTTCGGCGCGCTGCCCGCAGGCGTGGTGGCGGACAACCTGACCCTGCAGACTTCGGTGCCCGGGCAGGTGAACCTGCTCTCCACGGTCGGCGTGGCCCTGGGCTATTGGGATGGTGGCAATGCCGCGCTCAGGGACAACAACGTGGTCAACGGCGGCACAGGCGTCTGGCGCGCCGATGGCCGCAACTGGACCGGCGCGGGCGGCGCGCTCAACGGCCCTTATCAACCCAACCCCACCGTGGCCCGGTTCCAGGGCCTGGCCGGTGTGGTGACGGCGGATGCCGGTGCGGGGGCCATCGGCATTACCGGCATGCAGTTCGATGTCGATGGCTACCGCCTCCAGGGTGCGACCCTGGGATTGCTGGGCGCGGGAGCCAACACGGTCAACGTGGCCAGCGGCGCGACGGCGACGGTGGCATTGGTGCTGTCCGGCCCGGGTGGCCTGGCCAAGGCCGGCGCCGGCACGCTGGTGCTGGAAGCTGCCGGCAGCTACGGCGGCGCCACCACGGTCCAGGGCGGCAGTCTGCGTGCCGGCGCTGCCAATGTGCTGACCAGCGTTTCGGCCCATGAGGTGCAGGCTTCGGGCGTGCTGGATCTCGACGGCCTGGCCCAGACCGTGGCCAGCCTGGTGAACGCGGGCACGGTGCGCCTTCCCAGGAACGGCGCTCCGGCCGTACCCGGCACCACGCTGAGCGTGACAGGCAACTACAGCGGCGGCGGCGTGCTGGCCATGGCCACGCAACTGGGCAATGAAGCGTCGCCCAGTGACCGCCTGGTGGTGAACGGCAGCGTGACGGCAGGTGCGCCCACGCGCCTGGACATTGCCAACGCCGCAGGCCTGGGCGCGGCGACCGCGGGCAACGGTATTTTGGTCGTGCAGGTCAATGGTGCGGTATCGCCTGCAGGTGCCTTCGTGCTGGCGGCGCCGCTGCAGGCTGGAGGCTACAGCTACCAGCTGGTGCAGGTGGGCAGCCACTGGTATCTGCAGTCACGCCTGGCGGGTGCCACAGGGGTGCAGCAGATTCCCGCGCTGGGCACGGCGGGCCTGGCTGGCCTGGCCCTGATGCTGGGCGGGCTGGCTGCCTGGCGGCAGCGCCGCCGTCCGGGCGCCGTGCGGGACTGAGCACGGCGGCCTGCCTCTACTTCTTCGCGCTGGCCTTGCTCACATAGAGCGACAGCGCGGCGATATCGGCCTCGCTGAGCGTGGCCTTGAACGAGGGCATGGCGCCTATGCCGTCGCGCAGGGCACGGGCCACGCGCGCGGCGTCGGGCTTGAGCTCGTCGAGCACGGGGCCGATGGCGCCCTCGGCACCCGCGTCCTTGAGCGTGTGGCACAGCGCGCAGGCAGGCGTGGCCGTGGTGAACAGCTTCTTGCCCAGGGCCATCTGGGCCGCTTCATCGGCAAAGGCGGGGGCGCACAGCAGGGCGCTGCCGAACAAAGTGCTGCCCAGCAGGGCGGTGTGGATCAGGTGTTTCATCGTGAACATGGCAATGGGGGTACGGGCCCGCCACGGTCTGGCGCCGTGTGCGGGAGGTGACGGTAGTGAAGAGAAGGGGGGGCGGGATGAGCGCGCGGGCCGTGTTCAGGCCACGGTGACGGTCACGGCGTGGTCGGCCCAGCTGGTGTTGTTGTAGCCACTCTGGTTTTCGCCGCGCGTCTCGGGCTGGACCCGGCCGCGCGCGTCGGTGGCGCGGCTGGCCAGCACATGCGTGCCCTTGGGCAGGCGCGCCTGCAGCACGAACTGGCGCCAGGCGTACTTGCCCAGGTCGGGGCCGACCAGGCGCGCGGCCTGCCAGCTCTTGCCGCCGTCCGTGGACACCTCCACGCCCTTGACGGCATCCATGCCGCCAAAGGCCACGCCGTGGATCTGCACCAGGCCGGCGGCCTGCCCGCCGTCCTCGGGCAGGGGCGAGTTGATCCAGGACTTGACGCTCATCTCCTGCACCGAGGGCTGGCTCGGATCGCCCTTGCTGCCGGGCGGCGAGATGCGGTAGCCGTGGGACATGATGTGGGCCTCGCTCTCGCGCGGCGTGAAGGCCAGCTGCTTGATGTACTTGATGTTGTTCACGCCGGTGTAGCCGGGCACGATCAGGCGCAGCGGCCCGCCATGGGCCAGCGGGATGGGCTCGCCGTTCATCTCCCAGGCCAGCAGCGCGTCTTCCATGGCCGACAGCGGCACCGAGCGCTCGACGATGACGCTCTTGGGGTCCAGCCCCGCAGGCAGCACCTCGCCGCCCGTGCCGGTCATGTAGAGGCCGCCGTCGGCCACGCCGCCCAGGGCCTTGACCACCTCGCGCACGGGCACGCCGCTCCAGACCACGCAGCCGGCCGCACCCACGGTCCAGGCCGTGCCGCTGGGCTTGCTGGGAAAGAAGGCCCGGCCATTGCCCGAGCACTGCAGCACCATGGCCACGGTCTCCAGGCCCAGGGACTTGAGCTCGCGCACGCTGAGGCTGCGGGGCTGGCGCACGCCCTCCACCTGCAACTGCCAGGCATCGCGGTCGGCCACGATGGATTCGGGCGGTGTGGGCAGGTTGTTGCGCACATAGAGCTGGTCGCTGGGCGTGATCACGCTGGTGCCGAAGGCGCCGCGCCGCGTCTCTATGGTGGTGGAGCTGTGGACGATGAGGGCATCGGCCTTTTTCCAGCCCGCGTAGCCGGGCAGGGGCTTGGCCGCCGGTGCTGCCGCAGCTGCGGGTGCCTGGGCCTGGGCTTGGGCCAGTGCGCCCTGGTGCAGGCCGGCCAGGCCTGCGGCGGCCAGTGCGCTGGCGCTGCCGGCCAGCAGGCTGCGGCGCGCGGGGGAGGTGGGCGATGTCGGCAAGTGGTTCATGGGTGTCTCCTCGTGGTGGTTGTCAGGGGGCGTGTCGTGGCGTCTCATGGGGCAGGGGTGCCCAGGGCCTTGCTGGCCACGGCCAGGGCCTGTTTCTTCTGGGCCACCAGCACCAGCGGCCGGCCTTCGCGCGAGCGAACGACCTGCCAGTGCATGTTGGCCCACCAGCCCTGGCCATCGGCCAGGCGCTGGGGCTGGTCGAAGGCCAGCACGGTGACGATGCCGCCCTTCTCGAAGAAGGTGGTCAGGTGGTAGGCGCGCGTGCCGTCGATATCGCAGGGCCGCATCAGCTGGGTGTAGCCGGGCAGCTTCTCGCCGGCCGGCAGGTCCAGGCGGCGCGCCACCTCGGCCTCGGGCATGAAGCTGCCGCGCAGCGTGCGCTCGTAGTACTCATGCTCGATGGCGGCGCGCACCAGCTCGGGCGGGCGCATGGCGAACACGGCGGTGGCGGCCGAGCTGCCCACCAGCAGCGCGGCGATCAGCCGGCGCACGCCGCTGCGCGCATGCCAGGGCGTGTGGCGCAGCAGATGGGCGGGCGGCTCGCCGTGCGGCCCGGGGTCGAAGGCCAGGGCCAGTTCGGCGCGTGCGCGCAGGTCGAAGGCCGATTCGTCGGTCGTGTCCGGGGCAGTCATTTCAAGCCTTGGTATCGGGTGGCGCGCAGCGGGGTGGGGCGCAGCGGGATCACGCTGGCAGTCTCTGGGGCAGGCGCCGGGGCGGCCTGCTCCAGCGCCGCCTTCAGCGCATCGCGGGCGCGTGACAGGCGCGACAGCACCGTGCCCGGCGCAATGTCCAGGGCCTCGGCCATCTGGGCCGTGGGCATGTCGTCGAAGTAATAGAGCACCAGCACCTCGCGGTGGATGGGGGCGATGCGCGACAGCGCCTTGACCACGTCGAGCCGGTCGTCCAGCGCCGAAGGCGAGGGGGAGGGGGCGGGATGCTGGTCCAGCGCCTCGTCATCGCTGACCAGATGGGCCGATGGCGCAAGGTGCCGGAAGGCATGGCGGCGCATGATCTGGAACAGCCAGGCCCGCGCCATCGCGGCCTCGCGCAGTTGGTGGCGAAAGCGCCAGGCGCTGGTGAAGCAGTCCTGAACCACGTCCTCGGCCAGCGCGCGCGAGCCGGTCAGCGCCCAGGCGCTGCGCAGCAGGAATCGGTAGTGCTCGCGCACCCACTGGTTGTAGCGCGACTCGGCGGTGGAGATCATGCGGCATAAGAGCACGCAGGGCGCCGCCCTATTCCATGGGCTGGCCTTAGGCAAACCCTATATCGGATCAGCTATCGCGAAGAGGCGATGGTTCCCAGTCATTCCCTGGTCGGCCGCGATACAGCGCCTGATCCGACCCTGTGGGCAGCGGAGCCGGCCTGCTGCCCGAAGAACCGTGCCGGGGGCATGCCCACCGTGCGGTGCACCATGGCGCTGAAGGCGCTGGGGCTGTATCCCAGTTCGGCCGCGATCTGCTGTATGGGAAGGCCGCGCGCGGCCAGGCTCAGGCCGTGGGCCAGCACCACTTGCTGGCGCCAGGCGGTGAAGCTGCAGCCCAGCTGCTGCTGGAACAGCCGGGCCACGGTGCGCGGGCTGGCGCCGGTGTCTGCCGCCCAGTCGGCCAGGCTCTCGTGCTGGGTGGGGTCGGCCACGACGGCCTCGCAGAGCATGCGCAGCCGCTTGTCCTGGGGCATGTTCACGCCAAGGTGGACTTCGCTGGCCCGGCGCAGTTCTTCCAGCAGCAGGGCGCTGAGATGGTGCTCGCGCTGCAGGGTGGCGGCGTCCGGGGCGGGCTGGTCATCGCTTTGCTTGGGCAGGGCCGTGATCAGCTCGCGCATCAGCGGCGAAACCTCCAGCACGCGGCAGCGTGCCCAGTCCTGCGGGTTGCAGGCCACGCCGCAGGGCGGGAGGTCCGGCAGTACGGGGCCCTGGGCCGGATCGTCCTGCAGCACGTAGATGGAGACGAGATCGGCTTCCTCGACCATGGCCACGGCGTGGACCAGGCCGGGCGGAATCCACACGGCCTTGGAGGGTGGGGCGATCAGCGTGCCCTGGGGGGCCGACAGGTGCAGCACGCCGTCCAGCGAGATGGCGATCTGTGCCCAGCTGTGGCTGTGCGGTATGACGCGCGTGCGTGCCGACAGGCGATGCTGCTTGGCGCGCACGGGGCGCTGGGGCGTGGGCACGAACAGGTGCGGATGCAGGGCCTCCACCGGCTCCATCGGCCGGGCCCTGCGCACCGACCGCAGTGCGGCTGCGGGGCAGGTGCTGGGCAGGGTGTCGGCAAGAGTGTCAGCAGGGGTGTGGGCAGGGGTGCCGGGCGTGGAGACAGGCTTTGGCATGTTTGCGATAGAAGTTGGCAGACTATCGCATACAAGACGAAACGCTGCTGCCTAAGATGCGGCCCATGACCGCCTCTTCCTCTTCCATGCCGGACGCCGTGGCGCCGGACCCGCTGCGCAGCGATGTGCGCACCATCGGCCTGATCGGCCTGGCGCATGGTTCCTCGCATTTCTTCCACCTGCTGCTGCCGCCGCTGTTCCCGTGGCTGATCGCCGAGTTCGGCTACAGCTATGCCGAGCTCAGCGTGATGGTGTCGCTGTTCTTCGTGGTCTCCGGCGTGGGACAGGCCATGGCCGGCTTTGCCGTGGACCGCTTCGGCGCGCGCCCCATTCTGTTTGCGGCGCTGGGCAGCTTCACCGTGGCGGGCGTGGTCGCCAGCCTGGCACAGGGCTATGGAATGCTGCTGCTGGCGGCCTTCTTCGCGGGCCTGGGCAATGCGCCCTTCCACCCGGTGGACTTCACCATCCTCAACAAGCGCGTGTCGGCCAAGCGCATCGGCCATGCGTTCTCGGTGCACGGCCTGTCGGGCAATATCGGCTGGGCGCTGGCGCCGCTGTTCATGGCGGGCATCACCACGGCCACGGGCTCGTGGCGCCTGGCCTGCCTGTGCGGCGCGGCCCTGGCCGCCGTCATCCTCACCATCATGGTGCTCAACCGCGAGGCGCTGGACGACCGTGCGGCCGATGCCCAGGCTCCGGCGGCGCGTGCCGCTGCGGCCGCCGTGCCGCAGGAGCATCCCATGGCCTTCCTGAAGCTGCCCTCGGTCTGGCTGTGCTTCTCGTTCTTCTTCTGGAGCACCTGCGCGCTCAGCGCCATCCAGAGCTTTGCCAGCCCCGCCATGCAGTCCATGTACGGACTGCCGCTGAGCGTGACGGCGCTGATCGTCACGGGCTACATGCTCTGCGGCGCGGCAGGCATGCTGGCCGGCGGCTTCCTCGTGGGCCGTGTGCAGCGGCTGGAGAAGGTGATCTCCATCTGCATGCTGGGCTCGGGTGTTGCGCTGTTCTTGGTCGGCACGGGCTGGCTGCCGGCCATGGCGGCCGTGGCCGTGGCCTCCATCGCGGGCCTGGGCACGGGCCTGGCCGGTCCCTCGCGCGACATGCTGATCAAGCGCGCCGCGCCCCCCGGCGCCACGGGCCGCGTCTACGGCACGGTGTATTCGGGCCTGGACCTGGGCTTTTGCCTGGCCGCGCCGGTGTTCGGCTACATGCTGGACCATGGCATGAGCCACGGCGTGTTCTACGGATCGGCCATTGCCTTGGTGCTGAGCGTGGTGTCGGCCGTGGTCGTGGGCGATGGCGTGAGCCGGAAAAGCGGCATGGCGCTGAGCGCGGGCTGATACCGGGTCGCACTCCCCACAAGGCCCCGCAGGCCACAGCTTGCGGGGCCTTTGCTTTGGGCAGTGAGATGGACAAAACAGGCACGGCAATTGCGTGCGCCCTGCGCGGCGCCTGCTATCGTGCAGGCACAACTTTTTCAACACAGGAGACCTGTCCATGCGTTCCGCCTTCGCACCGCTTTCCCTCATGTTCCGCAGCGCCCCGCTGGCGCTGGCCCTTGCCATGGCCGGCCTGTCCGGCAGTGCCCTGGCTGCGCCCAAGGCCGATATCCAGGCGCTGGCGCAAAAGCACCAGCAGCCCTTGCTGGACACGCTGCGCGACCTGGTGCACATCGAGTCGGGCAGCAAGGACATGGAGGGCGTGGAGCAGATCGCCAACTACGTGGCCGGCAAGCTGCGCGAGCAGGGCGGCAAGGTCGAGATCCTGCAGCCCACCGACGTCTACCGGCTGGGTGACACGCCCGAGAAGATCGGCCCCATGGTGCATGCCGAGTTCAAGGGCAAGGGCACCAGCCGCATCATGCTGATCGCCCACATGGACACGGTCTACCTGCGCGGCATGCTCAAGGACCAGCCGTTTCGCATCGACGGCGAGCGCGCCTACGGCCTGGGCATTGCCGACGACAAGCAGGGCGTGGCCCTGATCCTGCACACCGTGGCCATGCTGCGCCAGCTGGGCTTCGACAACTACGGCACGCTGACCGTGCTGATGAACAGCGACGAGGAAATCAGCTCGCCCGGCGCGCGCAGCACCATCACGCGCATGGGCGCCGAGCAGGATGCGGTCTTCTCGTTCGAAGGCGGCGGCACCGACGGCGGCGTGCGCCTGGCCACCAGCGGCATCGGCGCGGCCTACCTCAAGGTCGAGGGCAAGGCCTCGCACGCGGGCGCCAAGCCCGAGGACGGCGTGAACGCGCTGTACGAGCTGTCGCACCAGCTGCTGCAGATGAAGGACCTGTCCAAGCCCGAGACCGGCCTCAAGCTCAACTGGACCGTGGCCAAGGCCGGCACCAACCGCAACGTCATTCCCGCCGAGGCCACGGCCCAGGCCGACGCCCGCGCGCTGCGCGTGGCCGACTTCACGGCGCTGGAGCAGGCCATGCAGGCCAAGGTGGGCCACAAGCTGCTGGACGCCAGCAAGGTGCAGCTCAAGTTCGAGGTGCGCCGCCCGCCGCTGGAGGCCAACGAGGCCTCGCGCAGCCTGGCCAAACAGGCGCAGACCATCTACAGCGATGAGCTGGGCCTGAAGATGAGCGTGATGGAAAAGGCCACGGGCGGCGGCACCGACGCGGCGTTTGCGGCGCTCAAGGCCAAGGGTGCCGTCATCGAGGGCTTTGGCCTGAGCGGCTACGGCGCGCACTCCAATGATGCGGAGTATGTGCAGCTGAACACCATCGTGCCCCGCCTGTACCTGGCCACGCGCATGATCATGGATCTCTCCAAGTAAGGGTCGGCTATCAGGCTGCACTCCTGCGTTAAGCCAAAGCCAGACGGTGGCTTGAGTCGCTTTTTCTGACCCTGCCGGGTGGTTGTTTTTCGAGGCCGGGTTTCGGCCCGGCAGCCGACTGCCCTTTCTTGTTTCGCCAAGAAAGGTCAGGTCAAAGAAGGCGACCGAATGTCCGCGACCCCTTCGCTTCGCTGCGGGGCAACCTGCGTCGTGGCGGTTGCGGGGTTCGCCGTGAAACTCTCTTCGCGCTACGCGCTACGTTCAAACATCACGGCGAGTCAGATCACGAAGCAGTCCTGTCCTTCGGCAGGACTGCAACCCCGCAACCGCCACGACGCAGGCGCGGCCACACGGGAGTGAACAGCGGGCGCCGAGCCTTGTGGACGTAAAAAAGGGCATGCCTTGCGGCATGCCCTGAAGGCGCATCGTGGGGCGCTCTGTGTTCTTTACTGCGAAGAGATGTTCTTGTCTTTCGCGATCTTGCTCCAGCGCGTGAAGTCGGCATTCAGGCGTGCCTTCATGGCCGCGCCGTCCTGGTAGGTGGCGATGGCGCCTGCGGCCAGCATCTTCTTTTGCAGCTCGGGCTCGGCCAGGATGAGCTTGAGTTCCTGGTTCAGGCGCTGGACCACGGCGGGCGGCGTGTTCAGCGGGGCGATCAGGCCGCCCCAGGTGTCGGCGTCGAAGCCGGGGAAGCCCTGCTCGGCCACCGACTTCACGTTCGGCAGCAGCTGCTTGGCCTTTTGCGAGCTGACGGCAATGGCGCGCAGCTTGCCCGCCTGGATGTGGGGCAGGGCCGCGACCACGTCGGCGAACATCACGGCGATCTGGCCGCCGATCAGGTCGGTCACGGCCGGCGCGCTGCCGCGGTAGGGCACGTGCTGCATGTCGAAGCCGCCCAGGTCCTTGAGCTGCTCCATGGACAGGTGGCCGAAGCTGCCCGTGCCCGAGCTGGTGTAGTTCAGCGCCGGCTTGGCCTTCTTGGCGTGCTCGATCAGCTGCTGCAGGTTGGTCACGTCCGGCAGCTCGCGCGGGTTGATGACGATGGCCATGGGCAGGTCATAGACCGTGGCCACGGGCAGGAAGTCCTTGCGCACGTCGTACAGGTTGTTGTTGAACAGCATGGGCGCCAGCAGCGCGGGCATGCCGAACATGGACAGCGAATAGCCGTCGGGCTGCGACTTGATGAAGGCCGCCGTGCCCACCGAGCCCGAGGCGCCGGGGCGGTTGTCGATGACGATGGTCTGGCCCAGGCGCTCGGTCAGGCGCTGCGCGACGATGCGCGCGGCCGTGTCGGTGGGGCCGCCGGGCGGGAAGGCCACGGTCAGCTTGATCAGCTTGTCGGGCCACTGGCTCTGGGCCCGTGCGGCGGGGGCCAGCGTGGCGATGGCGGTGGCGCAGGCGGCGGAAAGGATCTGGCGGCGCGAGGCCTGGAAGGGGGTGGAAGTCATATGTCTCCTCAAGCGGGAAGGGGTGGAAATGAGAGCCGTGGAGCGGTCTGGGTGGGAACGTCTGCGCGCTCTCAGATGATGTTTTTGGCGCGCAGCGCGGCGCGGGCCTGTTCGTCCAGGCCCAGGCGCTGCTGCAGCACCTCGTCGGTGTGTTCGCCTTGGTGCGGCGGCGGGCGGCGCACGGGCAGGCGCTGGCCGTCCAGCGCATAGGGCGGGGCCAGCACGGACTGGCTGCCGGCCTCGCTGTCCTCGAAGCGGTGCAGCAGGCCGGCGTCGGCCGTGCGCTGCGAGTTCAGGGCCTCGAACAGGCCCAGCACCTCGCCGCAGGGAATCTGCGCGGCCGTCAGGCATTCGAGCAGTTGGGCGCGCGTGAAACGCAGCAGCTCGGCCTGCACCAGCGGCATCAGCAGATCGCGGTTTGCCGAGCGTGCGGTATTGGTGGCAAAGCGCTCGTCGGCGGCCCACTCGGGCTTGGCGATGACGTCGGTGCAAAAGCGCTGGAACTGGCCGTTGTTGCCCACGGTGATGACCAGAGGGCCGTCGGCCGCCTCGAACACGCCGTAGGGCACGATGGACGGATGGGCGTTGCCGAACTTGGGCGGGTCGCCGGCCTTGAGCAGGGCCTCCATGCCGTAGTAGCTGGTGATCATCAGGCCGCAGTCGTACAGGGCCATCTGCACATGGCGACCGCGCCCGCTGCGCTCGCGCTCGTAGAGCGCGGCCAGGATGGCCTGGGCCGAGTACATGCCCGTGAACATGTCCACGGCGGCCACGCCGAACTTCAGCGGGCCCTGGCCCTGCTCGCCGTTCATGGCCATGATGCCGGACTCGCCCTGCACCACCAGGTCGTAGCCGGGCCGCGTGGCCTCGGGGCCGCTGCGCGAGTAGCCCGAGATGGAGCAGTACACCAGGCGCGGGTTCAGCTGCGACAGCTGCTCGTAGCCCAGGCCCAGCTTCTCGGCGCCGCCGACCTTGAAGTTCTGGATGACCACATCGCTGTCGGCCGCCAGCTCGCGTGCGATGCGCAGGCCCTCTTCGGCCTGCAGGTCCAGCGTGACCGAGCGCTTGTTGCGGTTGGCGCTGTTGAAGTAGGAGGTGTTGCGCTGGCCCACGCGCACGCCCCAGTCGCGCGTGTCGTCGCCGCGGCCCGGGTGCTCGACCTTGACGACATCGGCACCCAGGTCGGCCAGCGCCATGGCACACATGGGGCCGGCCAGCACGCGCGAAAGATCCAGGACGCGCACGCCGTCCAGCGGCAGGGAAGAGGGGAGAGCACTCATGCGAAACCTTGTCGAACCACGAAAACCGCAACGGGCCGGTGATGCCCGGGCAGGCCCGCATTCTTCATTCGTTTATTGACTTTGACAATCGTGCTAAAAAATGGACATTGTGTGTACTGAGGTTTGACAATGGATCTGGGCGGACTGTCCCTGCTGGTGGACATCATCGAAGCCGGCAACCTGAGCCGCGCCGCCGTGCGCCTGGGCATGAGCCGCGCCAACGTCAGCCACCGGCTCAACCAGTTCGAGCGCCAGATCGGCCAGCAGCTGCTGCGCCGCACCACGCGCCAGGTCGAGCCCACCGAGCTGGGCCTGCGCCTGTACGCGCATGGCCGCGCGATACGCCAGGAGGTCATGGCGGCGGCCGAGTCGGTGGACAGCCTGGGCCAGAGCCTGCAGGGCACCGTGCGGCTGAGCGTGCCCAGCGGCTACGGCCAGCTGCAGATGTCGGGCTGGCTGACGGAGTTCATGCGCATGCACCCGGGCATCACGCTGGAGGTGATCTTCGACAACGACATCGAGGACCTGATGCAGGGCGCGGTGGACTTCGCCGTGCGCGTGATGACCGAGCCGCCCGAAAGCCTGGTGGCCTGCAAGCTTGGCGATGTGCTCTACGAGGCCTGCGCCACGCCGCAGTTCCTGGCGCAGCATGGCCACCCCGACTCGCTGCTGGCGCTCAAGCGCGTGCCGCTGATCACCTCGGCGCTCACGGGCCAGAAGCTGCGCACGGCCGGCATGAACGGCGCCCGGCCCACCGAGCTGCGCATACGCCCGCGCCTGATGTCGCCCAACTTCCACTTCCTGCGCGATGCCGTGCTGCAGGGCCTGGGCGTGGCCGTGGTGCCGCGCTACATGGTGGCGGCCGAACTGGCCAGCGGCGCGCTTGAGCGCCTGCCGCTGCCGCCGGGCAGCCTGGACTTTCTGGCCACGCGCCAGTACCTGCTGTACATGCCGTCCCACTACCAGACGCGGGCCATCACCACGCTGATCGACTTCCTGCGCGAGAAAGCCGCGGCGGAGGGACTCAGAGGCTGAAGATTTTCCCGGGATTCAGGATGTTCTTCGGGTCCAGCGCCTGCTTGATGGAGCGCATCATCTGCACCGCGCCGTCGCCGGCTTCCTCGCGCAGGAAATCCATCTTGTGGATGCCCACGCCATGCTCGCCCGTGCAGGTGCCGCCCAGCGCAATGGAGCGCGACACCAGCTGGTGGTTGAGCTGCTCGGCGCGCGAGCGCTCGTCCTCGTTGTCCGGGTCGATCAGGTAGCCGAAGTGGAAGTTGCCGTCGCCCACGTGGCCGACGAGGAAGTAGGGAATGCCGCTGTCGTCGGCCTCGCGCACCGAGTCCAGTAGCGCATCGGCCAGGCGGCTGATGGGCACGCAGGCGTCGGTGGTGATGCAGCGGCAGCCGGGGCGGCTGGAGACAGCTGCGAAATAGGCGTTGTGGCGGGCCGTGAACAATCGCGTGCGGTCCTCGGGACGCTCGGCCCATTCGAAGGCGTTGCCGCCGAACTCGCCCGCAATGTCCTGCACCATCTCGGCCTGCTCCTTCACGCCCGTGGGCGAGCCGTGGAACTCCATCAGCAGCATGGGCTCCTCGCGCAGCGTGAGCTTGCTGTAGGCATTGACCATGCGCACCGAGTTCACGTCCACCAGCTCCACGCGGGCAATAGGCACGCCCATCTGTATTGTCTGGATCACCGTGCGCACGGCGGCCTCGATGCTGGGGAAGGAGCAGATGGCCGCGCTCACGGCCTCGGGCAGCGGGTACAGGCGCACCGTGATCTCGGTGACCACGCCCAGCGTGCCTTCGCTGCCCACGATCAGGCGCGTGAGGTCATAGCCCGCGCTGCTTTTCTTGGCGCGCGTGCCGGTGCGCATCAGCTCGCCGCTGGCCGTGACCAGTTCCAGCGCCAGCACGTTCTCGCGCATGGTGCCGTAGCGCACGGCATTGGTGCCGCTGGCGCGCGTAGCGGTCATGCCGCCGATGGAGGCATCGGCGCCGGGATCGATGGGGAAGAAGAAGCCCGTGTCCTTGATGGCATCGTTGAGCTGCTTGCGCGTGATGCCGGGCTGCACGGTGACCGTCAGGTCCTCGGTGTTGACCGAGAGAATGCGGTTCATGCGGCTCAGGTCCAGGCTGATGCCGCCCTCGACGGCCAGCAGATGGCCTTCGAGCGAGGAGCCTGCGCCGTAGGGGATGACCGGCACGGCATGCTGGTCGGCCAGCTTCAGCGCGTCCTGCACGTCCTGCGTGCTTTCGGCAAAGACCACGGCCGCAGGCGGGGGCGCCTGGATGGCGCCCTCGTCGCGGCCGTGCTGTTCGCGCACCGCCAAAGCCGTGGAGCACTGGGCGCCGAAACGCTGGGCCAGGGCTTGGAGAAAGGCTTCGGGGATGGGGCGCTGAGCGAAGTCAGGCTGCAGGCGGACGGGGGCGACAGGGGCGTTCATCGGTGTTCTCCAGGGGCAACCGGAAAGAATACCACCGGCCCTGTCGCCCAACCGTGTGGGTCAGCCGCCAGGCATCCGGGTGTCAGCGCGGCTGGACAGCCTTGCTGAATTCATCGCGCGACAGCGATCCGTTCTTGTCGGCATCGATCTGGGCGAAATTGCTGCTCACGGCGGGCAGGGCCTCGGCCTCCTTCTTGCTCAGCTTGCCGTCCCGGTTGGTGTCGGCGCGATCGAATGCGGCTTGCACCTCGTTGGCGCCGCCCGCTGGTGCTGCGGGTGCTGGCGCAGATTGCACGCCTGCTGCCGAGCCGCCGCCAAACGTCGGCTGCGGTGCCGTGGACGGAGCCTGCGCCATGGCAGCAACGCTGCCCAGCGAAATGGCCGCGAACAACATCACGCTGCGGATTTCAAAACCGGAGACTTTGCGCAGTTGAGAGGTCATGTGTCGAACTCCTTGTCGAACGTGGAACATGACTGCATTCCACCTGCTGCAGCGCAGCAGGGCCAGCACTTTTGCCGGCTGTTGCCTGCTACAACATTTGCGTGCCGGCTGTAACGCACAATCAGGTGATGGGCCGTCACGGGTCCTGTTTTTCACCCCGCATCGCCAAGGAGAACCCCATGGGCAACCGTTTGACACAGATCGCCACGCGCACCGGAGACGACGGCAGCACGGGCCTGGGCGACAACACGCGCGTCTCCAAGAACAGCGGCCGCCCGCACGCCATGGGCGATGTGGACGAGCTCAATTCCCACATCGGCCTGCTGCTGTGCGAGGCCCTGCCCGAGGACGTGCGCGAGCTGCTGGTCGATGTGCAGCACCAGCTGTTCAACCTCGGCGGCGAGCTGTCCATTCCCGGCTATGAACTGCTCAAGGACGACGCCCTGCTGCAGCTCGATGAAGCGCTGGCCCACTACAACGCGCAGCTGCCCCGGCTGCAGGAATTCATCCTGCCGGCTGGCAGCCGCGCAGCGGCCCAGGCCCATGTCTGCCGCACGGTGGCACGCCGTGCCGAGCGCATGGTGGTGGCGCTGGAGCAGGGCGAGGCCATGCGGCCCGCGCCGCGCCAATACCTGAACCGCCTGTCCGACCTGCTGTTCGTGCTGGCACGCGTGCTCAACCGCATGGATGGCGGCGACGACGTGTACTGGAAAAGCGAGCGGCTGGCGCGCGCGCAGTCCGCTCAAGAGTGACCGTGCTGAGGACGGCCCATGCGCCTGCGCCACATCGAGGTCTTCAATGCCGTCATGCAGACCGGCAGCGTCAGCGCTGCCGCACGGCTGATCAACATCACCCAGCCGGCCGTCAGCCGCACCCTGCAGCATGCGGAGCTGCAGCTGGGCTTTGCGCTGTTCCAGCGCGCACGCGGGCGGCTCACGCCCACCAATGAGGCGCTGGCGCTGTTCCCCCACATCGAGAAGCTGTTCGAGCAGCTCGACGAGGTCCAGCGTCTGGCCGACAACCTGCGCCATGGCCGGGCAGCGGACCGGCTCACCGTGCTCACCGTCTTCGCGCTCAGCCGCGAGGTGCTGCCGCGCGCCGTGGCCGGCTTTCGGCGCCGCCACCCGCAGGTGCAGGTCCATGTGCAGGCGCTGCACACGCCCCAGGTGGTCTCGGCCCTGCTGCTGCAGGAGGCCGACGTGGGCTTCGTCATCAGCTCCGTGGGCCAGCCCGCGCTGGAGCATGAGCTGCTGGCCGAGGTGGACATGTTCTGCGTGCTGCCCAAGGGCCTGCTGCCGCCCTCGCGCGTGCGCGAAGAGGGGATGGAGCTCAAGGACCTGGCCGAGCTGCCCGTGGTCGCTCTCGATGCGCGCGACCCGCTGGGCATGCGCCTGGGCCAGGCCTGCCGCGAGCATGGCGTGGGCCTGTCGCCCGTGGTCACCGTGCAGACCTACCACGCGGCCCTGTCCATGGCCGAGTACGGCCTGGGCGCCGCCATCATGGACGGCTGCACCGCCCTGGCCGCCGACCGCCGCAAGGTCCATGTCGTCCCCCTGCTGCCGCGCATCACCGTGGGGGTGAATGCACTCAGCCTGCCCCAGCGGCCAGGGTCGGTGCTGGCACGGGCAATGACCGAGGAAATGCGCAAGGCCTTGCGCGAGTTGCTGGCTGGTTGAGGCCGTTCATACAAGCATGCCTGCTGGACTGCGGCTGGTGCGCCGTGGTCATTGGCACGATCGATTGTCAAATTCAACTGAATTCTCATGATCGATTGATTTGTTAATGAGAATTATTCACAATCATTACCCGGGATCTGACAACTGCATCGTCATGAAGGGGGGTCATGAGAAATTCAGGAGCTTTGCTTCCGCGCTGGCAGGTCGTTGCCTGGGCATGCGCTACTCTTGCCTTTGCCGGTGGGCTGGCGCTCATCTTTTTTGCCGAGCCAGCGCCTGAGGTCAGGCATGCACAGGTGAGTGCAACCAAGCCACCTGCGCAAGCTTCCGGGCCTGCTGCGCCAGCACCTGAAACTCCCGCTCCACCGGCGATCGCTTCCGTACCGGCGCCCGTGCCGGTGGCGCCCCCCACGGCACCTCGAGCCAAGGCGTTTCCTGCCGTTGTCGTGGATGCATCGGCGGAGATTCTGTACAACCGGCTTGCCCGCAGCGAGGTCACGCTGGACCAGGCCGGCGAAGTCGCCAAACTCCACAAGGCATTGGAGCGTTGCTGGATGGTGTCCCTCTACGGGCGCATGGCGCAGTGGGCTTCCCCGGCTTCCGATCCTGCAGGACATGCGATGGCCCAGACTCTGCTGCGTGAGGAAGGGGCCAAGGCGCGGCCCGGCTGCGGTGAGCTTCCCGAGGACGCATATGCCAGGGCAGATGGATGGACCGCCCTGCTAGCGGCCCAGGGCGATCCCCAGAGCATGATGAATTACGGGGGGGCCTACTGGACCCGGGATCTGGAGCATGTGATGAAGGACCCAGAGCGCCTCGACGAATTCCGGCGCACCACCCTGGCCTACCTCAATGCCCTGATCGACCGAGGCTATGTCGATGCGCTGATCATGATGGCCTCCATCCGATACAACCCCACATGGGGAGAGCCGCGGCCGGCCGAGGTATGGGCCTACTTATATGCCAATGCCAAAGCCAGCGGCGATGTGTCCTTGCAAGCCAATTTGCTTCAGAGCATAGACCAGCGGGTGCCGCCGGAAGGGCGCCAGCGTGCGACTGATATGGCTCAGGAGCTAGTGAGGAGATGCTGTGGTGGCTAGTCAGACAACATCAATCTCACCACGCCTCTCCGAAACGTGGCGCTCACTGGTGATCATCGCGCTTGCCGCATTGCTCATTGCCGCGAGTTGGCGTGGCGTATCCGACACCCAAGAAGATCCGCGCGGTTGGAACGATGCCGATATTGCTAAATTTATCTTGGGGACGGTCAACTCATCGTTGTCGATTGGACAATGGAAGCGTGGAGATACGGTGACCATCTGTCAGGCAGGATCCAGCAGATGCATTTTGGTGGTCTACGCCAACATAATGTCTCACGACGCTTGGCTTAAAGCACGCGACACCGACTCACGGAATGCGCCGCCCGATGTTTCGCTTTGGGAGCGCTTTCTCAAGTGGTTTTTGGGTCGAGGCGGCGTGCCTTCAACGGTTTCGCTGGACACGCTTATCGCTGAGTGGGGCGAAGTGCCACCCGGGACGGTCACGGTCGAACCACTGCGGCCTGATGACACGCTGACAAAGTGCACTGGCTGCCATGGTTCGGATTGGCAGCAAATAGCCCAGCGGCCGTCATGGGAGCCGTTGCGAAGTGTGAAGGCCAGCGGTTGGCTTGCCTTGATTGGCGCCGCAGCCATGTCGGTGGATGCCCGACATGGCTGGTCCAAGGACGACTGGCAACTCGTACGGAGATTGAGTGGCGACATGACATAGGTGGCTGCGGGACCGGGTTCTACAGATCGTCCGCCTCCATCTGCCCCACCAGCCTCTGCGCCGAACCGAACGCCAGCGTCAGCCCCAGCGCGCCATGCCCCGTCTGCAGCCACAGGTTGCGCGGACCGCCGCGCTGGCGGCCGGTGAGGGGCAGGCCGGTGGGTGTGGCGGGGCGCATGCCGGTCCAGGGGTGGAGGTTGCCGTCCAGCGGCAGGTCGGCGAAGACCTCCTGCGTGGAGCGGCGCAGGCTGGCGATGCGGCGCGGGTCGGTGCGCGTGTCCCGGCCCACGATCTCCACCATGCCGGCCACGCGCAGGCGTTCGCCGATGCGTGCGAAGACGACCTTGCGTGCGGTGTCGGTGACGCTGACCCGGGGCGCGGCGTGCGGCAGCTGCGCGGCGGCATCGGCGGTGATGCTGTAGCCCTTGAGCGGGTAGACGGGAATGCGCAGGCCCAGCTGGCGCGCGTGGACCGCGCTTTCCCAGCCGCTGGCCAGCACGTAGTGGTCGGCATGCAGCGGCAACGGGCCTGCGGCGGTGCGCAGGCCGGTGATGGCGTCGCCTTCGCGCTCGAAGCCCTGCAGCTCCACGCCGTAGCGCAGTTCGGCGCCGCGTGCGGTGAGCCGGGCGGCCAGTTGTTCGCACAGCAGGCGGCAGTCGGCGGCGGCCTCGCTGGGCGTGTGTACGGCGCCTGCAATGCGCTGCGCGTAGCCGGCGAGCGCGGGTTCGATGCGCGCCACTTCGGCGGCGTTGACGATGCGCTGCGGCGCGCCGCCCAGGCCCGCTTGCAGTGCCACCTGCTGCGCGGCGGCATCCAGCGCCTGCTGGGTGGGGTAGAGCACCAGCTTGCCCGGCGTGTGCAGGTCGCAGGCCAGTGCCTCGTCGGCCTGGAGCGACTCGAAGGCCTGGCGGCTTTCGGCGGCCAGGGCCAGCAGGGCGCGCGTGCCTTCGGCCGAGGCATGGGCATTGCAGGCGCCCAGGAAGCGCAGTCCCCAGGCCCATTGCGCGGGGTCGGCGCGCAGGCGGAAGGCCAGCGGCGAATCCTTTTGCAGCAGCAGGCGGGGCAGCATCTTCCAGATGCCGGGATCGGCCAGCGGCTGCACGTAGGAATAGCTCAGCTGCGCGCCATTGCCGCCGCTGGCGCCCTGGGCGGGGCCCGGTGCGCGGTCCAGCACGGTGATGCGATGGCCGGCCCGCTGCAGCGCCCAGGCCGTTGCCAGGCCGACGATGCCGGCGCCCACGATGCAGACATGCATTGATCGTTTCTCCATGCAGCCGCACTGTAGGCCGCGCGCGGCAGGCCGGGCCATGGCATTTGGCACAGGGGGTATGCATGCAGGTTATGGCTGCGGGCCGCTGCCCAGTGCAGGGGGACCACCCATAACCGGCGGGCATGGACCGGCCCGATATTGTCATTCCGCAAAGGCCGCCGCCCTTCCTACACTGGCCGCACATCCACCAAAGACGAGGAGACAAGCATGCAACTTCACACCACCGCGCTGTGCGCGGCCCTGGCCCTGGGAGGCCTGGCTGCGGCCCATGCCGACACGCTGGCCAAGGTGCGCGACAGCGGCCGCATCACGCTGGCCTACCGCGAGTCCTCCGTGCCCTTCAGCTACCTGGACAACGGCAAGCCCATCGGCATGACGGTGGAGATGTCCCAGGCCGTGGCCGAGGCCGTGAAGAAGGCGGTGAACCGGCCCGATCTGAAGGTGCAGTGGCAGGCCGTGACCTCGCAGAACCGCATGCCGCTGCTGGCCAACGGCACCATCGATCTGGAATGCGGCTCGACCACCAACAACACGGTGCGCGGCAAGGAGGTGGCCTTTGCCATCAACCATTTCTACACGGGCACGCGGCTGCTGGTGAAGAAGAGCTCGGGCATCAAAAACTACGCCGACCTCAAGGACAAGACCGTGGCCATCACCACGGGAACCACCAACCTGCAGGTGCTGCGCAAGGCCAATGCCGACAAGGCCTGGGGCATGAACATCGTCATGGCCAAGGACCATGCGGACGGCTTCCTGCTGGTGGAGAACGACCGCGCCGCGGCCTTCGGCATGGACGACATCCTGCTCTTCGGCCTGATCCCCACGGCCAAGAACCCCGGGGACTTCGAGGTGGTGGCCGACTCGCTGCAGGTCGAGCCCTATGCCTGCATGCTGCGCAAGGACGACCCCCAGTTCAAGCAGCTGGTCGATGGCGTGATCGGCGACATGATGAAGTCGGGCGCGTTCGCCAGGCTTTATGACAAGTGGTTCATGCAGCCCATTGCCCCGAGGAACGTGGCCCTGGGCTTGCCGATGAGCGAGCAATTGCAGAAAAACCTGCAGGACCTCAGCGACAAACCTGCTTTTTGATTTCGGATCGCAGCATGCAGCAGCAGCTTCAGCCCCCGCGCGCGGTGGGCATTCTCGGGGGCATGGGACCGGCCGCAGGCGCGGATTTCGTGCGCCTGTTCGTGCAGGCCTGCACGGCGCACCTGCAGCAGCAGGGCCTGCCCGTGCATGACCAGGCCTATCCCGAGCACTGGCTGGTGCAGTTGCCCATGCCCGACCGCAGCGCGGCGCTGCGCGCGGACCCGCAGTCGCCCACGGGGCCGGCCCAGCACCTGCTGCAGGGCGTGGGCCGCATGGCGGCGCTGGGCGTGCGCAGCGTGGCCCTGGCCTGCAACACGGCCCATGCCTGGCATGGGCAGCTGCAGGCGCTTTTTCCGCAGCTGCATGTGCTGCACATTGCGCGCCAGGCCGCCCTGCACCTGCAGGCCGGCGGCGCGCAGCAGGCCATCGTGCTGGCCACGCAGGGCACCTATGACAGCGGCCTGTACGACGCGGCACTGGCCGAGTGCGGCATCACCGCGCTGCAGCCCGATGCGCAGGGCCGCGCGCGGCTCATGCAGGGCATCTACGACGGCGTCAAGCAGGGCGACATGGACCTGGCCGCGCGCTGCTTCGGCGAGGTGCTGGCCCCGCTGCTGCAGCGCCATGGCGATGTGCCCGTGATCATGGGCTGCACCGAGATCCCGCTGGCCCTGCCGCAGTCGCCGCTGGCGCGCGGTGCCGAGTTGGTGGACCCTGCCTGGATACTGGCCCAGGCCCTGGCCAGCGATGCGTATGGGCCTGTAGCGATTCAATAAGTCTCCAGATGCAGCCGGCCTTCGCGCTTGAGGCGTGTACCGATCTGTTCCCAGTCCAGCCCGGCTTGCTGCGCCACGTCGCGCAGTGCCAGCACCACGCCTTCCTCCATGCTCTTGAGCCCGCAGACGTAGAAGTGCGCGTTGTCGTCGCGCAGCAGGGCTGCCAGGTCGGCCGCACGTTCGCGCAGCAGGTCCTGCACGTAGCGCTGGGGCTGGCCGGCCACGCGCGAGAAGGCCAGGTTGTTGTCGATGAAGTCGCGCGGCAGGCTTTGCAGCGGGCCGAAGTAGGGCAGCTCCTGCGGCGTGCGTGCGCCGAAGAACAGCATGAGCTTGCCGCCCTCGAACCTGCCGCTCTTGCGCAGCCGCCTGCGCCATTCGGTCATGGCGCGCATGGGGGCGCTGCCCGTGCCCGTGCAGATCATCACGATGTGCGAGCGGGGATGGTTGGGCATCAGGAACGACTGGCCGAACGGGCCTATGACCTGGACCCTGTCGCCGATGCGTGCGTCGCACAGGTAGTTGCTGGCCACGCCGCGCACGGGGCGGCCCTGGTGGTCCTGGGTGACGCGTTTCACGGTCAGCGCCAGGTTGTTGTAGCCGGGCCGCTCGCCATTGCGCGCACTGGCCACCGAGTACTGGCGCGCCACATGCGGGCGGCCCTGGGCATCGGTGCCGGGTGCAATGACGGCGATGGACTGGCCTTCGAGCACGGGGAACGGCTGGCTGCCGAAGTCCAGCACGATGTGGTGGGTCTCGCTGTCGAAGCCCGCCTCCGTGCAGTTGAGGTTGCCGACCACGGTGGCCGTGACGGGGCTCCTGGGGCCATGCAGGTTGGTGTACGGATGGGCGGCCGACCAGGGCGGCACGGTGGCGCCGTAGCTGGCGCTGCGCAACACCTGGGTATCGGCCTTGTCGTCGGGCCGGGCCGCATCTGCACCGCGCGTGGCGGCCGCCGCGATCACGGCCTGGGCCTGGCTCAGGTCCTCGGCGGCAGGTGCGTCCCCTGTGTCCTGTGCCTGGGCCCGTGCCTGGACCAGCGCCTCAGGCGGCAGCTCCTCGGGCAGCTCGTCCCAGAGCAGCTGCTCGGCCACGGGATAGGCGCTTGCCAGCGGCACCTTGCGCCAGTTGTCGATGGCGCCCGTGGGGCAGGGCGAGACGCAGTCCATGCAGCCGTTGCACTGCTCGGCCAGTACCACGTAGTTGCGGTCATCGTGCGTGATGGCGCCCACGGGGCAGGTGGCCTCGCAGGTGTTGCAGCGGATGCAGATCTCCGGGTCGATCAGGTGCTGCGTGAGGATGCCGTGTTCTACCAAGGCGACTGTCATGGGCGACTCCCTGCTGGCGCGGCGCTTCAGTTGAAGCGCACGTATTCGAAATCCACGGGCTGGCGGTTGATGCCCATGACCGGCGGCGCGATCCAGCCCGCGAACTGGCCCGGCTCCACGCAACGGCCCATGAGCGAGGCGACGAAGGCGCGGTCGGCGTCCGAGGGCAGCCATTCGGCCTCGCGCATGCGCCATTCCTGCTCGCTGACCACGCGGCCGTCGGGGCTCATGCGCACGCCGGCCAGCGCGCCGATCTGGCGGTTGAAGGCCTTGTGCGGCACGGTGAGGCGGAAATCGATGCCGGCCTTTTCCATGACCTTGTTCCAGCGGCCCACGCCCGCGTTGGAGTCCTTGATGTAGTCGTCGCGCAGCACCTCGTTGAGCGCGTTGAGCATGGGCACTTCCTTTTCCTGCAGCCTGCCGTCCACCACTTCCAGCACCTTGTAGTGCTGGTCGTGCAGGCGGTGGTCGTCCGCGCGCTTGCCTTCCTCGTAGCGGCCCTTGAGGCCACTGCTGTAGAAGGTGGCGGCATTGCTGGACTGGTCGGCGCCGAACAGGTCGATGGTCACGCTGTAGTGGAAGTTCAGGTAGCGCTGCAGCGTGGGCAGGTCGATCACGCCGGCCGCGCGCAGGCGGCCCACGTCGTCGGTACGCAGCTCGTTCATGACCTGGCAGGTGCGCTGCAGCACGCGCGAGACGCCGGAC
This sequence comes from Delftia sp. WSY_12, assembly GCF_043104645.1. Taxonomy (NCBI): domain Bacteria; kingdom Pseudomonadati; phylum Pseudomonadota; class Betaproteobacteria; order Burkholderiales; family Comamonadaceae; genus Delftia; species Delftia sp. WSY_12. Next base: position 262,449 of record NZ_JBICKW010000024.1, on the reverse strand, counting down.
TCGCCCACGAACATGTGGTGGGCCTCCTCGGTCAGCATGAACTTGGTGGTGCGCGCCAGCGGGTCGAAGGCGCTCTCGGCCAGCGCGGCCAGCTGGAACTTGCCGTCGCGGTCGGTGAAGTAGGTGAACATGAAGAAGGACAGCCAGTCGGGCGTCTTCTCGTTGAAGGCGCCCAGGATGCGCGGGTTGTTCTCGTCGCCCGACTGGCGCTCCAGCAGGGCCTCGGCCTCCTCGCGGCCGTCGCGGCCGAAGTGCTTGTGCAGCAGGTAGACCATGGCCCACAGGTGGCGGCCTTCCTCCACGTTGACCTGGAACAGGTTGCGCAGGTCGTACATGGACGGCGCGGTCAGGCCCAGGTGGCGCTGCTGCTCCACCGAGGCGGGCTCGGTATCGCCCTGGGTGACGATGATGCGGCGCAGGTTGGCGCGGTGCTCGCCGGGCACGTCCTGCCAGGCCTTCTCGCCCGCGTGGTCGCCGAAGTGCACCTTGCGGTCGGCCTCGGCAGGGTTGAGGAAGATGCCCCAGCGGTAGTCGCGCATCTTCACGTGGCCGAACTGGGCCCAGCCCTGGGGGTCCACGCTGATGGCGGTGCGCAGGTAGACGTCGTAGTCGGTGGAGCCTTCGGGGCCCACGTCGCCCCACCAGTTCAGGAAGTTGGGCTGCCAGCTCTCCAGCGCGCGCTGCAGGGTGCGGTCTTCGCCGAGGTTGACGTTGTTGGGGATCTTCTCGCTGTAGTTGATGGCGCTCATGGTGGGGTCTCCGTGGATGTTTCGGGGCGTGCCTGCGGTCAGACGCGGTTGAAGTCGAAGCCGGCCTTCTGGCCCGTGCCGTAGAGCTTGAGAGCGCCCTTGTCGCCCACGGCATTGGGGCGGTTGAAGATCCAGTTCTGCCAGGCCGACAGGCGCCCGAAGATGCGCGTGACCATGTTCTCGCGGCTGGCAAAGCGCAGGTTGGCCTCCAGGCCCGTGAGCGCATCGGGCGACATGGCGGCGCGCTCTTCCATGGCGATGCGGATCTCGTCGTCCCAGTCGATGTCGTCGGGCGCGGCCGTGACCAGGCCCAGGGCCAGGGCCTGGTCGCCGTCCAGCGCGCGGCCCGTGGCGGCGCGCGCGGCCTCCAGCGGTGCGGCCTCCTCGTAGAAGCGGCGCTGCAGGCGCGACTGGTCGTTGACCAGGGGCAGCAGGCCGAAATTGAACTCGTCCAGCTGGATGCGCGGGGCGCGCTCGGTGTCATCGGGCAGCACCAGCATGTAGGCGCGATCGGCCGCGAATGCCAGCTCGGCCAGCATGCCCACGAAGCAGGAGCCGGGCTCGATCAGCGCGAACAGCGTGCGCGAGGACACATCCAGCCGCGCAAAGCTGCGGCGCAGCAGGCCCAGCGTCTCGCGCGCCAGCCAGTGGTCCTGGTGGGCCAGCAGGGCTGCGTCTGCGGCCAGCACGGCGGCGGCATCGCCTTCGGTCTTGAGCAGCCAGGTGCCCACGTCCAGCTCGTTGGTGCGCAGGTGCAGGATGGCGTCGTCCAGCTCGCGGCCCATGGCCAGCGGCCACCAGGCGTCGCCGGCCTGCTCGATGGCTTCGAGGGTGGCGGGCTGCGGACCCTGCCCAAGCGTGGGCGCCTTCACGGTCAGCGTGGCGCTGCGGCGCGCGCGGTCGATCTGCACGCTGACATGGCGGTAGTGCAGCGCGTCGTCCGTGGCCTCGCGCTCCAGGCGCGTGAGCGTGATGCCCTGCGCATTGGCGGGGCGCGTGCTGCCTTCGGCCAGGCGCTGCGCGCGTTCGGCCACCACGGCCTCGAACTGCGCGGGCTTGGCCACGGCATCGACCAGGCGCCAGTCCACGGCGCGCTGGCCGCGCACGCCTTCGACGCTGGTGCAGAAGATGTCGGCCAGGTCATGGCGCACATGGCGCTTGTCGGTCACGCGCGTGAGGCCGCCCGTGCCGGGCAGCACGCCCAGCAGCGGCACCTCGGGCAGGGAGACGGAGGAGGAGCGGTCGTCGATCAGCACGATGTCGTCGCAGGCCAGGGCCAGCTCGTAGCCGCCGCCCGCGCAGGCGCCGTTGACGGCGGCCAGGAACTTCAGGCCCGAGTGGCGCGAGCTGTCCTCGATGCCGTTGCGCGTCTCGTTCGTGAACTTGCAGAAGTTCACCTTCCAGGCATGGCTGGACACGCCCAGCATGAAGATGTTGGCGCCCGAGCAGAAGATGCGGTCGCGCCCGCTGGTGACGATGACGGTGCGCACCTGCGGATGCTCGAAGCGGATGCGGTTGAGCGCGTCGTGCAGCTCGATGTCCACGCCCAGGTCGTAGCTGTTGAGCTTGAGCTTGTAGCCGGGCCGTATGCCGCCGTCCTCGGCGATGTTCAGCTGCATGCGGGCGATGGCGCCCTCGACGGTGAACGACCAGTGGCGGTACTGGGCGGGCTCGGTGCGGTAATCGACAGTGGGGCTGGACGGGTGCATGGACGGCCTCCTGGATGAAAAATAGTGCAGTCGCAGATACGGTGCAGGCACAATTATGCAGATTCATTCGGAAAATGCACGCAACAACACGCACGATAGTGCGTGTTTTGGCCATATCCAGGGTAAACACCAGCCAGCACAGGCGAAAAAAATCCAGGCCTGGGGCCTGGATGCCGTGGGTTGCTGCCGCCGTCTCAGCGTGCGGGCAGGAACAGTGCCTTCAACTGATCGAAGCTCTGCTCCAGCGTCTGGCCGCTGGTATCCACCACATGGTCGGCCTTGGCATAGAAGCCGGCGCGGCCTTCGAGGATGCTGCGCAGATCGTCCATGGCCTCGGGATTGGCGGCCATGGGGCGGGTGTCGCCCTGGGCCACGACGCGGGCCATGTGCTCCTCGGGCTGGGCCTTGAGCCAGACCGTGGTGCAGTGCGACAGCAGCTCGTTGAAGGTGGCCGGGTCGGAGACGATGCCGCCCGGCGTGGCGATGACCACGTCGCTGTAGATCTGCACGGCTTCCTCCAGCGCGCGGCGCTCGTAGCGGCGGTAGGCGTTGGCACCGTACAGGTCGTGGATGGCGCGCACGCTGCAGCCCGCAATGCGCTCGATTTCCTGGTTGAGTTCGAGGAAGGGCACGCCCAGCTGCTCGGCCAGCATGCGGCCCAGCGTGGACTTGCCCGCGCCGCGCAGGCCGATCAGGGCGATGCGCGTGTGGCGCTGGCGGTCGCTGGGCGCCGTGCCCAGCAGCTCGCCCGCGGCCAGGCGCACGCGGCGCAGGTCCTCTTCATTGCGGCCTTCCAGCAGTTCGCGGATCAGCAGCCATTCGGCGCTGGTGGTGGTCACGTCGCCCAGCAGCTCGGCCATGGAGCATTGCAGGGCCTGTGCAATATGGTGCAGGACCAGCACCGACACATTGCCCGTGCCGTATTCGAGGTTGGCCAGGTGGCGCTCCGAGACATCGGCCGCCGCCGCCAGGGCGCGCCGCGTCATGCCCCGGCGCGAGCGCAGGCTGCGCACACGCTCGCCCAGCGCCTGCAGCACCTGGTTCCTGGGGGCTTCTGAGAGGGAATCCGCCGCCCCGGCGGACTGGGCTGCCGTCTCGAACTGGTCCATAGAGTTTCCTTGAAGAGGGCGTGAATGATAAACAGTCGGGGTTAACACCAGCCATGCAATATAGTGCTTGACGCTCGATGGTGTTCTAACTATCTTTCTGATGCACGCACAATATTGCATGTTGTGCGGAAGATCACAAGTCGGGCCGGATGCCCGATGTCGAAGGAGACCCCGATGATCGACTTCACCCAGCCCTTCAATTTCGCCGCGCACCTGTTCGCGCTCAATGAGGGGCGGCCCGGCAAGATCGCCTACATCGACGACCACGGCACGCTGAGCTACGGCCAGCTGCAGCAGCAGGCGCAGCGCATGGCCAGCGGCCTGCTGGCGGCAGGCATCCACCGCGAGGAGCGCGTGCTGCTGCTCATGCACGACCGCCATGAATGGGCCGTGGCCTTTCTGGGCGCGCTGTATGCGGGCGTGGTGCCGGTGGCGGTGAACACCTTGCTCACGGCCGACGACTACGCCTACATGCTGGGCCACAGCCGCGCCCAGGCCGTGCTGACCTGCGATGCGCTGCTGCCCCTGCTGCGCCAGGCGCTGGACCGGGCGCCCAACGAGGTGCGCCATGTCTGGGTGGCCGGCGATGAGGCGGCGGCGCGCGCCGCAGGCTTTGCGCCGATGCAGCCCTGGCTGGCGGCGCAGCCGCCGCTGCCCGCACCGGCGCCCACGCTGGGCGATGACCCGGGCTTCTGGCTGTATTCCTCGGGCTCCACGGGCAAGCCCAAGGGCGCGGTCCACACGCATGCCAATCCGTACTGGACGGCCGAACTCTATGGCGGCCCGGTGCTGGGCCTGGGCGAGGGCGACATCTGCTTTTCCGCCGCCAAGCTCTACTTCGCCTACGGCCTGGGCAATGCCCTGAGCTTTCCGCTGAGCGTGGGCGCCACCGTGCTGCTGATGGCCGAGCGGCCCACGCCCGAGGTCACCTTCGCGCGCTGGGTGCAGCACCGGCCCACGGTGTTCTTCGGCGCGCCCACGGGCTTTGCGGGCATGCTGGCCTCGCCGCTGCTGCCCGCGCGCGAGCAGGTCAGCCTGCGCATGTGCTCCTCGGCCGGCGAGGCGCTGCCGGCCGAGATCGCCCAGCGCTTCAAGGCGCATTTCGGCGCCGACATCGTGGACGGCATCGGCTCCACCGAGATGCTGCACATCTTCCTGTCCAACCGGCCCGGCGACATCCGCTACGGCACCACGGGCAAGCCCGTGGACGGCTATCGCGTGGAGCTGCGCGGCGAGGACGGCCGCCCCGTGGCCGATGGCGAGGTGGGCGACCTGTTCATCCAGGGCCCCAGCGCCGCCCTCATGTACTGGGGCAACCGCGACAAGACGCGCGAGACCTTCCAGGGCGGCTGGCTCAAAAGCGGCGACAAGTACGTGCGCGACGCCGATGGCTACTACACCTATGCCGGGCGCAGCGACGACATGCTCAAGGTCAGCGGCATCTATGTCTCGCCCTTCGAGGTCGAGGCCACGCTGATGCAGCACCCGGCCGTGCTGGAGGCCGCCGTGATCGGCAAGACCGACGCCGACGGCCTGCTCAAGACCAAGTCCTTCGTCGTGCTCAAGGACGGCTGCAGCGCCACCGAGGCCGAACTCAAGGCCTTCGTGAAGCAGCGCCTGGCCGCCTACAAGTACCCGCGCTTCATCGAGTTCGTGGACGAACTTCCCAAGACCGCCACCGGAAAGATCCAGCGCTTTCGCCTGCGTGAACGCGAGGCCAGCGTCGGCTGAACAGCCCCTTCCGATTCCCCTGACAAAAGCAAGACCCATCGACCACAAGGAGACACGCATGAACACCGATCGCAAACACTGGGCAGCCCTCGCCCTGACGGCCTCCCTGTCCTGCGGCGCATATGCGCAGGACAGGATCAAGGTCGGCTTCATGCTGCCCTACAGCGGCACCTATGCGGCACTGGGCTCGGCCATAGAAAACGGCTTTCGCATGTTCGTGAACGAGCAGAGCGGCAGGCTGGGCGGGCGCGAGATCGAGTTCTTCAAGGTCGATGACGAGTCCGATCCGGCCAAGGCCACGGACAACGTCAACCGCCTGATCAAGCGCGACAAGGTCGATGTGCTGGTGGGCACCGTGCATTCGGGCGTGGCCATGGCCATGGCGCGCGCGGCCAAGGAAAGCGGCACCGTGCTCATCGTGCCCAATGCGGGCGCCGATGCGGTCACGGGCGCCATGTGCGCGCCCAACATCTTCCGTTCGTCCTTCTCCAACTGGCAGTCCTCCTATCCCATGGGCGTGGTGGCGGCCAGGCAGGAAGGCAGGAAAACCGCCATGACCATCACCTGGAAATACGCGGCCGGCGAGGAGATGACCAATGCCTTCAAGGAAGGCTTCGAGAAGGAGGGCGGCAAGGTCAGCAAGCAGCTCACCGTGCCCTTTCCCAACGTGGAGTTCCAGGCCCTGCTGACCGAGATCGCGGCTGCCAGGCCCGATGCGGTGTTTGCCTTCTTCGCGGGCGCGGGCGCCGTCAAGTTCGTCAAGGACTACCACGCGGCCGGCCTGCACAAGACCATCCCGCTGTACGGCTCGGGCTTTCTGACCGACGGCACGCTGGAGGCCCAGGGCGAGGCCGCCCAGGGCGTGCTGACCACGCTGCACTACGCCGACGAGCTGGGCACGGAGCGCGACCGGCGCTTTCGCTCCGCCTATGCCCAGGCCTACAAGCTGATGCCCGATGTGTATGCCGTGCAGGGCTACGACGCCGCCCAGATGCTGGGCGTAGGCCTGAAGGCGGCGGGCGGCGACATCGCGAAGAAGGCCGAGTTCCGCCAGGCCCTCGAGAAGGCCACCATCCCCAGCCCGCGCGGCGACTTCACCATCAGCAAGTCGCACAACCCCGTGCAGGACATGTACCTGCGCAAGGTCGTGGGCAAGGAGAACCAGCGCATGGGCGTGGCCATCAAGGCCCTGGGCGATACCGGCCGCGGCTGCCGCATGTGAGGCGCGGGGCGCACTCATACGGACGAATACGCACGCATACGGACATCGCCATGGACCTTGCCACCTTTCTCGTGCAGTGCCTGAACGCCGTCCAGTACGGGCTGCTGCTGTTCCTGCTGGCCTCCGGCCTGACGCTGATCTTCGGGATCATGGGCGTGATCAACCTGGCCCATGGCAGCTTCTACATGATCGGCGCCTACATGGCCTTTGCGCTGTCCCCGCTGCTGGGCCAGCACTTCATCACCATGCTGCTGGCGGGCGTGGCGCTGACCGTGGTGCTGGGCTATGCGCTGGAGTGGGCCTTCTTCAGCTACCTCTACGAGCGCGAGCACCTGCAGCAGGTGCTGATGACCTTCGGGCTGATCCTGGTGTTCGAGGAGCTGCGCTCGCTGCTGGCGGGCAACGACGTGCATGGCGTGCCGCTGCCCGGCTGGCTGTCGGGCAGCTTCTCGCTGGGCGGGCTCATGAGCTATCCGTGGTACCGGCTGTTCGCCTCGGGCGTGTGCCTGCTGGTGGCGCTGGCGCTGTACTGGGTGGTCAACCGCACGCGCCTGGGAATGATGGTGCGCGCGGGCGCCAGCAACCGCGACATGGTGCGCGGCCTGGGCATCGATGTGAAGCGCCTGTACCGCATCGTCTTCGCCATCGGCGTGGCGCTGGCGGCACTGGCGGGCATGATCGCCGCGCCCATGAGTTCGGTCTATCCGGGCATGGGCGGCAACGTGCTCATCATCTGCTTCGTGGTGGTGGTGATCGGCGGGATCGGCTCGATCACGGGCGCGCTGCTGGCCTCGCTGCTGGTGGGCTTTGTCGATACCTTCGGCAAGCTGTTCTTCCAGGAGCTCAGCGGCATGAGCGTCTACCTGCTGATGGCGGTGGTGCTGGTGTGGCGGCCCCAGGGCCTGATGGGGCAAAGGAGCTGAACAATGGCCGTATCCAATCCTTCTCCTGCCCTCCTGGCGGCCGCCGTGCAGCCCCTGCAGCCTGTGCAGCCTGTGCAGCCCGTAGAGATGCCGCAGCGCGCCTGCCGATGGCAGGCCTGCGCCGTGCCGCTGGCCTGCGTGGCGCTGCTGGCGCTGGCCGGCCCCTGGTGGTCGGACTATCTGTCGGGCCTGGTGGTCAAGACCATGATCCTGGCCATCTTCGCGCTCAGCCTGCAGCTGCTGGTGGGCGGCACGGGCCTGGTGAGCCTGGGGCATGCGGCCTTCATGGGCCTGGGCGCCTATGCCGCCGTGCTGTCCGCAGGCAACGAAGGCGGCAGCCTGTCGGCCATGCTGGGCTGGGCGCTGCTGGCCTCGGGCGGCTATGCGCTGCTGGTGGGCCTGCTGAGCCTGCGCACGCGCGGCATCTACTTCATCATGGTGACGCTGGCCTTCGCACAGATGGCCTACTTCGTGGTCCACGACACGGGCATCGGCGGCGGCAGCGATGGCATCTACCTGATGGCCCGGCCCGCGCTGGGCGCCATCGACATGGAAATCCCGCGCGTGCAGTACTACCTGGTGCTGGCGGCCCTGGTGCTGGTCTATGCCTTCCTGGCCGGGCTGCGCCAGTCGCGCTTCGGCGCGGCGCTGGCGGGCATACGCGTCAACGAGCAGCGCATGCGTGCGGCCGGCTTCACCACCTACGGGTACAAGCTCGCGGCCTTCGTGCTGGCCGGCATGCTGGCCGGCGTGGCCGGCTTTCTGCTGGCGGTGCGCGATGCCGTGGTCAACCCCGAGCTGCTGTCCTGGCACCACTCGGGCGAGGTGCTGCTGATGGTCATCCTCGGCGGCCTGGGCTCGCTGCGCGGCGCCGTGCTGGGCACGGTGGCCTTCATCGCGCTCAAGGAGGTGCTGTCCACGCATGCCATCGTCGGCCCCATGGCCGACCACTGGCAGCTGAGCCTGGGCCTGGCCATCATCGTGCTCGTGGCCCTGCTGCCGAAAGGACTGATGGGGCTGATCGGGCTGGCGGGCCTTGCACGGCAACGCGCTGGAGTGCACAACGAGGTCCATCACAAGGAGGCCGGACATGGCTGATGCGGCACTGCTTTCGGTGCGCGGCCTCACGCGCCGCTTCGGCGGGCTCACGGCCGTGGGCGGCGTGGACCTGGACCTGCACGAGGGCGAGGTCCATGCCGTGATCGGCACCAACGGCGCGGGCAAGTCCACCCTGGTCAACATGCTCTCGGGCGAACTGGCGGCCAGCGCGGGGCGCATCGCGCTCGCGGGCCAGGACGTCACGCGCATGCCCCAGCCCCGGCGCGCGCGTGCCGGCGTGGGCCGCAGCTACCAGCGCACCACCATCTTTCCCGAGTTCTCGGCGCTGGAGAACTGCCGGCTCGCGGCCCAGGCGCAGATGGCGCTCAGGCCCTGGCAGCTGGGCCTGTCCGCACAGCGCTGCGCGGACAGCCTGCGCCAGGCCCATGCGGCCCTGGAGCGTGCGGGCCTGGCCGGGCAGGCGCTGGCCGTGGCCGGCACGCTGAGCCACGGCGCCAAGCGCCAGCTTGAAGTGGCCATGTGCCTGGCCACCGGCCCGCGCGTGCTGCTGCTGGACGAACCGCTGGCCGGCATGGGCGCCGAGGAGACCGAGCGCATGCTGGCCCTGCTGCAGGAGCTCAAGCGCGGCCACGCGGTACTGCTGGTCGAGCACGACATGGACGCCGTGTTCCGCATCGCCGACCGCATCACCGTGATGGTCAATGGCAGCGTGGTGGCCACGGGCACGCCAGCGCAGATCCGTGTCGATCCCGTGGTCCGTACTGCGTATCTGGGAGAAGACCATGACTGAGCCCATGTTCGCCATCGACGAGCTGCATACCTACTACGGCGACAGCCACATCCTGCAGGGCGTGAGCCTGGCGCTGGGCGCGGGCCAGGCCGTGGGCCTGCTGGGGCGCAACGGCATGGGCAAGACCACGCTGATCCGCACGCTCATGGGCTATGTGCCCGCGCGCCGCGGCCGCCTGCGCGCCGATGGCCGCGACTGCACGGGCGCGCCGCCCGAACGCATGGCGCGGCTGGGCATTGGCTATGTGCCAGAGGGGCGCGGCATCTTCCCCAATCTCAGCGTGCGCGAGAACCTGGTCATGAGCGCCCGGCCCGGCTTGCAGGGAGAGCGCCACTGGACGCTGGAGCGCGTGCTCGACACCTTCCCCCGGCTCGCGGAGCGCTTGTCCAACGGCGGCGACCAGCTCTCTGGCGGCGAGCAGCAGATGCTGTCCATAGGCCGCGCGCTGATGACGCACCCGCGCCTGCTCATCCTCGACGAAGCCACCGAAGGCCTGGCCCCCCTGGTCGTCGCCGAAATCTGGCGCGTGATCGCCGCCATCCGCAGCACCGGCATCTCCACCCTGATCGTGGATCGCGACTACAAAAAGGTCCTGGCCCACACCGACCGCGCCGTGGTCATGGCCAAGGGCCGGCTGGCGCTGCAGGCCGATTCGCGGGAGCTGCTGGCGCAGCCGGAGCGCCTGTCGGAGTTGCTGGGGGTTTGAGATGGTGGTGGGCGGAGGACTTCCAGGCGGTATCAGAAGATGCCGCATTGCTGGAATTCCTCTCGCAGCCTTGCCACGACAGGGGCCAGTTCCAGCGCTTCAAGCCGGTTCTTCTTCAGGAAGGCGGCCCACTGCGCCTGCTTGGCCGCATCGCTGCTGAAACCATCGCTCAATCCGGCAGGCAGGCCTGCGGGCAGCGCGAGTTGGCGGCGCTCGAAGGTCGCTGCCGTGGCACGCCGCAGTTCGGCAGGGTCCAGCGTGCCTTCGGTCATCAACACCCAGAGATCGAAGTAGTCCTTCATCCGGGTATTGGCCATGCCCAGCAGGCATATCGCGTGGAGTTTTTCGGCCACCACGGTGTACTTGGGGTAGCTGCGCAGTTGCGGTGCGGGCAGGCCGTCGAGCAGCACGGGGTAGCGGATGGTTTGTGGCGATGGTGTCACGGCATCGCCGAAGCCTATGTCCACCTGCAGCGTGATGCGTGCACCGTCCAGCGTGGCGCGCAGGTCAATTCGTACTCCGCCATAGCCTGCTTCCTTGCGGATGGCGGTTCCACGCACCGATGCGGCATCGAAGGCAATGCCGTCGTCCACGGCAATCCCGCAGATCTCGCGGAAAGCGCTCACCGCCGAGTCAACGTCGTCCAGGCCAAAGCCCAGCAGATCGGCGTCGCGGGTCGGCCTGTGCGGCTGCTCGTACCAGATGGCAAACAGCAGTGCACCCTTGAGCAGATAGCTATCCGCATGGGGCGAGATGGACAGGCGGTACAGCAGACGCTCCAGGCCATAGTGGGTGAGCGTGAGGTTGAAGTCCTGCCGGCGGGCGTCCGCGCATTGCTTCAAACGTGCACGGATCGAGGCTGCGATATCGCGGCTCATGCGGCGATGCTTTCAAGGTAGGGGCGCATCACATTGCTGACGCGGTCGATGGCGGCGTAGTGCCAGAGCGCGTCGGCCGTCAGCTTGCGCTGCGCCCATCCGTCGCGCAGTGCTTCCAGCGCCACATCCAGGCCGATCTTGTTGCGGTACTTGAAGCAATCGGCCACGGTCTTCGATGCGTTGAAGACGGCGACACCGACGCCATCGATCTGCAGGGTTTCCACGCCTTCGGACAGTGCCGCACCGGACATGCGGATGGCGCGCAACGCAGGCTGGTCTATGCGAGGCGTGGGCGAGTGATGGGGAATGGCCATCCACACCTCGAAGGGTGCCTGCGTTCCTATGCCGTGGACCCGCAGCGCGGACAGCAGGCAGACCACGCCCTGCGGCACGCGCAGGGCCACTTCCGCCAGCGAGCGGTGCTCGCTGAGCGGCCGGCCCGGCAGGCTGTACAGGCCGCGTGCAACGCGTTCAAGGCGGCCTGCCGCGACCAGCCGGCTCAGCGCCATGGTCGGCAGGCCAAGCGCGGCAAGGTCGCGTGCGCGCAGCAGCGGCCGTTGTTCGGCCAGTGCCAGAACGGCTTGTTCGAGCGCGGAGCCAGGAGCGGGCATGCCGGAGTCTGTTGTATTGATTAGGCAATTATCAATAACTGAAGAAGAAATACAACGGACAACAGCAACGTGACCGAGACGGTTCCCGGTCCATCAAGCGGTCAGGGCTGGGCCGCCACCGGCGGCTGCGCCGCGAGCTTGACGTTCTGCGCATGCGTGGGCGGCAGCAGCGCCATGGTCAGGCTGCAGGTGCAGGTCAGGCGGCCGGTTTCGTCATGCAGTTCGATGGCCCAGACATGGGTGGTCTGGCCCAGGTGCACGGGGCGGGCCGTGCCCGTGACCCAGCCCTGGCGCGCGGCGCGCACATGGTTGGCCGAGACGTTCAGGCCCACGCTGCGCCAGCCCTCGGGGATGGAGCAGGCCGCGGCCACCGAGCCCAGGGTCTCGGCCAGCACCACGTTCACGCCGCCGTGCAGGATGCCGTAGGGCTGGCAGGTGCGCTGGTCCACGTGCACGCGGCCGCGCAGGAAGTCGTCACCGATCTCGGTGAACTCGATGCCCAGGTGCGAGACGGCCGTGTCGGCGCTCAGCGAGGTGATGTCTTCAAGGGTGAAGCTGCGCTTCCAGATCGGCATGGGAGAAGTCCTGTGGGTGCAACGAAAAAGACGGCGCCGGGGGCCGTCCTTGCATGCTACGCCAGTCCAGGCAGCCATGCCGATGGCTGCCTGTAGCCCAGGAGACTGCACGCTAGCGCGCTTGCGCGGTTCAGGCGCGCATGTCGCCCGTTTCGACAAAGCGCTGGTGCCAGCTCAGCGCTTCGCCCAGGATGTGCGGCGTGTGCAGCGCGCCCTGGCGCTGGGCGCGGTCGAAGTAGTCCTGCAGCTGGGGGCGGAAGTCGGGATGGGCGCAGCGGTCGATGATGACCTGGGCGCGCTTGCGCGGCGACAGGCCGCGCAGGTCGGCCAGGCCCTGCTCGGTGACGATGATCTGCGTGTCGTGCTCGGTATGGTCCACGTGCGAGCACATGGGCACGATGCAGCTGATCTTGCCGCCCTTGGCCACCGAGGGCGTGACGAAGAAGGACAGGTAGCCGTTGCGCGCGAAGTCGCCCGAGCCGCCGATGCCGTTCATCATCCCCGTGCCCATGACGTGGGTGGAGTTGATGTTGCCGTAGATGTCGGCCTCGATCATGGAGTTCATGGCGATCACGCCCAGGCGGCGCACCAGCTCGGGGTGGTTGCTGATCTCCTGGGGGCGCAGGATGATGCGCTCGCGGTAGAAGTCGATGTTCTCCTCGAAGTCCCTGTAGGCGCTGCCGGACAGCGAGATCGAGGTGGCCGAGGCGCGGCTCATCTTGCCTGCGCGCAGCAGGTCCAGCATGCCGTCCTGCAGGACCTCGGTGAAGCCCAGCAGGTTCTCGAACGGCCCCGTCAGCAGGCCGGCCAGCACGGCGTTGGCCACGTTGCCCACGCCCGACTGGATGGGCAGCATCTCCTTGGGCAGGCGGCCCATCTTCATCTCGTGCGCGAGGAAGTCGATGATGGACGCGGCGATCAGGTTGGAGTTGGCGTCGGGCTGGGCGAAGACGTTGTCGCGGTCGCCCTTGTGGGTCTCGACCACGGCGACCACCTTGGCCGGGTCCACGCGCAGGTAGGGCTCGCCGATGCGGTCATCGGCATGGGTCAGGGCAATGGGCACGCGGCGCGGCGGGATGGCCGTGCCGTAGTAGATGTCGTGCATGCCTTCCATCTTGGCCGGCGGCTTGGTGTTGACCTCCAGGATCACCTTGTCGGCGATCTCCAGCCAGGTCTTGTTGTTGCCCACGGCGGTGGAGGGGATGAGGCGTCCGTCCTCGGTCACGCCCAGCACCTCGACCACGGCCACGCTCATGGGGCCCAGGAAGCCGAACCACGCATGCTGGGCCACGTGGGACAGGTGCATGTCGATGAAGTCGATCTCGCCGGCATTGATCCTGGCGCGGCAGGTCGGGTCGGTGTTGAAGGGCAGGCGCTGGCCCAGTGCGCCGGCCTCGGCCAGGGCGCCGTCCATCTCGGCGGCCGTGGAGGCGCCGGTCCAGACATTGATCTTGTAGGGCCGGCCGGCCGCGTGTTCGCTCTTGGCGTGCTGGGCGATGGCCTGGGGCAGGGCCTTGGGGTAGCCCGCGCCCGTGAATCCGCTCATGCCGACGTTGACGCCGTGGGGGATCAGGGCGGCGGCCTGCTCGGCCGTCATGGTGCGCGAAAGGAATTCTGGGAAACGTACGCGGTCTGCGAGGGACATCTATGGCTCCGGCTGACGGCTCGCGCCAGCCGGCAGGGTGCCGCAGCGCTGGCTTGCAAGCCTAAAAAAAACCGCCCCATGCAAGAACGCAAGGGCGGTATATCTCCGGAAACCGATGGTAGCAGCGCTGGCAGCGGCCCTCGGGTTTCCCCGTAAAGGCCCTGCCGCGCAGTCAAAGGCTCAAAGAATGTTTGCGTGTGCTCACATTCAACGAATCAGTGGCTGATCGTCGCGTGCGTGATCCAGCAGCGCGTACAGGATGATGGCGCCGAAAGTCGCGGTCCCGATGCCGCCCAGCGCGAAGTCGCCGAACTTGAGCGTGAAGTCGCCCGTGCCCAGGATCAGGGTGATGGCCGCCACGATCAGGTTCTTGTTCTGCGAGAAGTCCACGCGGTTGTCCACCCAGATCTTGGCGCCGGCCACGGCGATCAGGCCGAAGACCACGATGGACACGCCGCCCATCACGGGCAGCGGGATCGCTTGGATCAGCGCGCCGAACTTGGGCGAGAAGCCCAGCAGCACGGCCAGGACGGCGGCCACGAAGAACACGGCCGTCGAGTAGATGCGCGTGGCGGCCATCACGCCGATGTTCTCGGCATAGGTGGTCACGCCGGTGCCGCCGGCCGCGCCGCTGACCATGGTGGCCACGCCGTCGCCGATGAAGGCCCGGCCCATGTACTGGTCCAGGTTCTTGCCCGTCATGGCGGTCACGGCCTTGATGTGGCCCAGGTTCTCGGCCACCAGGATGATGACCACGGGCACGATGAGCACCATGGCCGGGCCGCTGAACACGGGCGCGTGGAACTGGGGCAGGCCGAACCAGGCGGCATTGGCCACGCCCGACAGGTCCACGGGCTTGCCCATGCCCAGCACATTGGTGAACAGGCCGTACAGCAGGCTGGCGGCGATCAGGCCCACCAGGATCAGCAGGCGCTGCACCATGCCGCGCGTGAACACGGCCACCAGGCCCACGCAGACGAAGGTCAGGGCCTGCATCCACGACTCGAAGTTGTTGGCCGCCATGTTCTTGACGGGGATGGCCGCCAGGTTCAGCCCGATCACGGCCACCACGGCGCCCGTGACCACGGGCGGCATGAAGCGCTCGATCCAGCGCGTGCCCACCATCTGCACCACCAGGCCGATCAGCGCATAGACCGCGCCGCAGGCAATGATGCCGCCCAGCGCCACTCCGATGTTGCCGTTGGCGCCCTTGCCGCCATAGGCCGTGGCTGCGATCACCACGCCGATGAAGGCAAAGGACGAGCCCAGGTAGCTGGGCACCTTGCCGCCCGTGATCAGGAAGAAGATCAGCGTGCCGATACCGCTCATGAGCACGGCCACGTTGGGGTCGAACCCCATGAGGATGGGCGCCAGCACGGTGGAGCCGAACATGGCGATCACGTGCTGTATGCCCATCAGCCCGGTCTGGGGCCAGGGCAGGCGCTCATCGGGGCCGATCACGCCTCCCCGTTGCAGCTGGTCGGCGGATTTCTCCGTCCATTGGAAAAGGCCCATGTGGCATCGCTCCTTGTAAAAAATTGGCGCGATATTAGAGGCATTTGTTTTCTGGCAGGAGGGGGCGAGCGGAAATTTTTTCCCAGTGTTTGTGCGCAGATACGCGATCCGGCCCGCAGACTTTGTCGCCCAGGTGCCAGGCTAATGGCTTTCCCGTCTGGGCTCGCGGGCAGCGCGCGCGTACCGTGGCCGGTCATGAGCCATACCCCTGCCTTCATCCCCCAGATCCGCCTGTACCAGGACTGGCTGCGCGAGCGCCACGGCCTGCAGTTCGACAGCTACGACGCGCTGTGGCGCTGGTCGGTGACCGACCTGGACGCCTTCTGGCAAAGCGTCTGGGACTACAACGCGCTGCAATCGCCTACGCCGCACACGGCCGTGCTGGAGCGCAACACCATGCCCGGCGCCCAGTGGTTTCCGGGTGCCCAGATCAACTACACGCGCCAGGCGCTGCGCCATGTGGATGCCGCCCATGCGGCCGGCATGCCCGCCGTGGTCAGCCGCAACGAGACGGGCCGCCACCGCGAACTGTCCTGGCCCGAGCTGCGCCGCCAGGTCGCCGCCCTGGCCCTGCACCTGAAGGCCCAGGGCGTGGGCCGCGGCGACCGCGTGGCTGCCTACCTGCCCAACATCCCCGAGGCCATGGTCGCCCTGCTGGCCACGGCCAGCCTGGGCGCCGTCTGGAGCATTTGCGCGCCCGACATGGGCACCAACGCGGTGCTGGACCGCTTTCGCCAGATCGCGCCCAAGGCGCTGATCGCCGTCGATGGCGTGCACTACGCCGGGCGCGATATCGACCGCATGGCCGTGCTGGCGGAGCTGCGCGCAGGCCTGCCCAGCGTGGAGCATGTGGTCCTTGTGCCCAACCTGGACCTGCAGGCCAGCCTGGCCGATGCCGCCGACTACGGCCAGGTCACGGCCCGCGACGACGCGGCCACGGCGGCCTTCGAGCCCGAATGGCTGCCCTTCGACCACCCGCTGTGGATCGTCTACTCCAGCGGCACCACCGGCCTGCCCAAGCCCATCGTCCACGGCCATGGCGGCATGGTGCTGGTGGCCCTGCAGCTCAAGGCCCTGCACAACGACGTGGGCTGCAGCTACCGCCCCAACAGCTGGGGCGAGCGCTACCACTGGTACAGCTCCACGGGCTGGGTGATGTGGAATGCCCAGGTCTCGGGCCTGCTGGGCGGCACCACCTGCGTGATCTTCGACGGCAGCCCCGGCGGCAGCAAGGACAGGCCCGACTGGGGCGTGCTGTGGCGCTTCGCGGCCGAGACCGGCGTGACCAGCTTCGGCTCGGGCGCGGCCTTCTACGCCAACTGCATGAAGGCCGGCGTGGACCTGGCCCAGTGCGGCGACCTGTCGCGCATCCGCAGCCTGGGCACCACGGGCTCGCCCCTGTCGCCCGAGGTGCAAAGCTGGGGCACGGCGCAGTTCGCAGGCATGGGGCGGCCTGACATCTGGTGGAACAACATCTCGGGGGGCACCGACTTCGCGGGCGCCTTCATCGGCGGCCACCGCGAACTGCCGCAGCAGCCGGGCATCATGCAGTGCCGCCAGCTGGGGGCGGCCGTGGAGGCCTGGAACGAGCAGGGCCAGCCCGTCATCGACGAGGTGGGCGAGCTGGTCTGCACCCAGCCCATCCCCTCCATGCCTCTGTACCTGTGGGGCGATGCGGACGGCAAGCGCTACCTGTCCAGCTACTTCGACATGTACCCGGCCGGCCATGGCCGCGCGCCCGGCGGCGGTGACGGCCCCGCCGCCATGGGCCCGGTCTGGCGCCACGGCGACTGGATACGCATCCTCCCGGACGGCGGCTGCATCATCTACGGCCGCAGCGACGCCACCATCAACCGCCACGGCCTGCGCATGGGCACCAGCGAGATCTACAGCGCCGTCGAGGCCCTGCCCGAAGTGCTGGACTCCATGGTCGTGGACCTCGAATACCTGGGCCGCGAAAGCTACATGCCGCTGTTCGTGGTGCTGCGCCCGGGCGTGGATCTGGACGACGCCCTGCGCGCGCGCCTGCAGGACGCCATCCGCCAGGCCCTGTCGCCGCGCTTCGTGCCCGACGAGATCGTGCAGGTGGCCGAAATCCCGCGCACGCTCAGCGGCAAGAAGCAGGAGCTGCCCATCAAGAAGCTGATGCTGGGCCAGCCGCTGGACAAGGTGGTCAACAAGGAGGCCATGGCCAACCCGGGCTGCCTGGACTGGTACGTGGGCTTTGCGGCGCAGCATGCCAAGGCACAGGCTGCCTGATATTCAAACGGTATCAGTGGCTCGGTTTTTAATATTGGACTGCGACAGACCGGCTGCCTAGAGTGGGGTCCAACCATGGAGCCCTGCAATGAGCGTGCTTGATTCCCTTGCCCTGACCCGCATCCCCGCCGAGGACGAAGCCCTGCGCGCCGAGGTGCGCGCCTTCCTCGCCCAGGCCATAAGCGGCCTGCCGCCCCATGTGCGTGCGCGCTCCTGGGGCGGCTACAGCGCCGAATTGAGCCGGCAACTGGGCGAAAAGGGCTGGATAGGCGTCACCCTGCCGCGCGAGTACGGCGGTGGCGGGCGCAGCGCCTTCACGCGATACGTGCTGGTGGAGGAATACCTGGCCTGCGGCGCGCCCGTGGGCTCGCACTGGATTGCCGACCGCCAGAGCGGCCCGCTGATCCTCAAGTACGGCACCGAGGCGCAAAAGCAGTTCTACCTGCCGCGCATCTGCCGGGGCGAGGCCTTCTTTTGCATCGGCATGAGCGAGCCCGGCGCGGGCTCGGACCTGGCCAGCGTGAAGACGCGCGCCGTGCCGAACGGCAAGGGCTTCGTGCTCAACGGCCAGAAGATCTGGACCACCAACGCCCACCACTGCCACTACATGATCGCCCTGGTGCGCACCTCGGGCGAGGCGGGTGACCGGCACAAGGGGCTGTCCCAGGTCATCGTGGACCTGTCGCTGCCGGGCGTGACCGTGCGGCCCATCACCGACCTCTCGGGCGACAGCCATTTCTGTGAAGTCTTCTTCGACAACGTGCAGCTGCCGCCCGGCGCCCTGATCGGCCAGGAAGGCCAGGGCTGGGAGCAGGTCACGGCCGAGCTGGCCTTCGAGCGCAGCGGGCCCGAGCGGCTGTTCTCCAGCATCGTGCTGTTCGACGAATGGCTGGCCTGGCTGCGTGCAACGGGCGAGCGCAGCGAAGGCGCGCTGCGCCTGGCCGGCCGCGTGTTCACCGAGCTGGCCCCGCTGCGCGCCATGTCGGTGGCCGTGCAGGACAAGCTGGTGCGCGGCGAAAGCCCCATCGTCGAGGCGGCCCTGGTCAAGGAGCTGGGCACGACGCTGGAGCAGTCCATTCCCGCCGCCATTGCCGACGACCTGTTCGCACGCGAGGCGTCCGAGGTTCCGCTGGAGCTGCTGCGCACCCTCAACTACGTGACGGAGGTGGCACCTTCGTACTCGCTGCGCGGCGGCACGCGCGACATCCTGCGCGGAATGATCGCGCGTGGCCTCGGCCTGCGTTGAATAAGGTTCCCCCTGAGTTGGGGCGCGCCAGTTTCAAACGGAACGCCCAAGGCCTGGCGTCATGTGTCATGAATGGAGAGAGACATGGAAGACGATTTGTTTGCCGATGCCGCACGCCAGCTGCTGCAGGGCGAGTGCACGCCCGCGCGGGTGCGCGCCATCGAGGCCGGGGGCTCGCCCCGGGCGCTGTGGCAATCGCTGGAGCAGGCCGGCTTTGCCGATGCCCTGGTGCCTGAGCACGCGGGCGGCGCGGGGCTGGCGCTGGCGCAGCTGTTCGATGTGTGGTCGCTGGCCGGCGCCCATGCGCTGCCCGTGCCGCTGGGCGAGACCATGCTGGCGCGCGCGCTGCTGGCTGGCGCGGGGGCGGAGCGTCCACCAGGCGCCATCGCGTTGGCGCAAGGCCTGCTCCAGCCGGATGGCAGCCTGCACTGCGCACCCGTGCGCCTGGGCGCGGTGGCGGACAGCGCGCTGGTGCAGCATGCGCAGGGCTGGAGCCTGCTGCCCGTGGCGCAGGCGCAGTCCGAGCCGGCGGCCTTCTGCCTGGACGTGAACCTGCGCTGGAGCGCCGATCAGGTCCGCGCAGCACCTGCTCCCGCTATCGCCCTGCCGGATGGGCTGGACCTGCGCACGCTGCAGGCCGGCCTGGTGGCGGCGCAGCTGGCGGGCGCGCTCATGGAGGTGTTCCAGCGCACGCTGCAGTACGCGAACGAGCGCCAGCAGTTCGGGCGCCCCATCGGCAAGTTCCAGGCCATACAGCACCAGCTGGCGGTGATGAGCGAGCATGTCTTCGCCGCGCGCATGGCGGCCCGGCTGGGCTGCGCGGGGCAGGGCATCTTCCCCGATCGGCTGCGCGTGGCCGTGGCCAAGGCGCGCTGCAGCCAGGCCGCGCTGGTCGTGGCCGAGGCGGCCCACGCCATCCACGGCGCCATGGGCTTTACCGAGGAATACGACCTGCAACTGTTCACGCGCCGCCTGCATGCCTGGCGCCAGACGGCCGGCTCCGAGTCGTACTGGCACGGTGTGGCAGGCGCCGCGCTGGTCCATGGCCACGCGGGCAGCACGCTGGACCTGATCCGTTCGACCACCGACATCACCGCATAAACCCTTGCTCAAGGAGTCTTCTCCATGTCCTTTCTGAACATCGCCCGCGACGGCGCCATCTGGACCCTCACCATGAACCAGCCCGAGACGCGCAATGCGCTCACGGGCAACACGGCCGTGGAGGAATTCGTGCAGGTCTGCGACGAGATCCGGCGCGACGCCTCGGTCAAGGCCGTCATCCTCACGGGCGCCGGCCCCATCTTCAGCTCGGGCGGCAACGTCAAGGACATGCAGCGCTTCTTCGACGACGCGCTCACGCCCGACGCCATCCGCGAGGAGTACCGCCAGGGCATACAGCGCATTCCGCGCGCCCTGACCCAGCTGGACGTGCCCGTGATCTGCGCCGTCAACGGCCCGGCCATCGGCGCGGGGCTGGACCTGACCTGCATGTGCGACATCCGCATCGCCAGCGAGACGGCCACCTTTGCCGAGAGCTTCGTGCGCGTGGGCATCGTCCCCGGGGACGGCGGCGCCTGGCTGCTGCCGCGCGCCGTGGGCCGCGCCAAGGCGGCCGAGATGGCGTTCACGGGCGAGGCCATCGACGCGCAGGAGGCCCTGGCCTGCGGCCTGGTCAGCCGCGTCGTGCCGGCCGACCAGCTGCTGCCCACGGCACGCGCGCTGGCCGACAAGATCGCCGCCAACCCCGGCGCCGTGATGCGCATGACCAAGCGCCTGCTGCGCGAGGGCGAGCACAGCACGCTGGAATCGCTGCTGGAGCTGTCCGCCGGCTACCAGGCCCTGGCCCACAAGACCGCCGACCACCGCGAGGCCGTGATGGCCTTCGTGGAGAAGCGTAAGCCCCGGTTTCAGTGACCGGGCCCGCCCGGCCCCCGCCACGGGGGCATGGGCCGTGTGTGACACAACACAAATGGACACTCCCCGGTGCCGGCCTCCCGGCGGGAGTGGGCGCCCATGTACTGCACACACAGTACACTTTGCGCGTCGAGAGGCAACTCTCCCATCCACCGCACTCCCAGTCCCATGGCCGTTGAAACGACGAGTACTGCCCGCCCCAGCTTCGACTTCAAGAGCGCGCAGCTGCCCGTGGTGGCCGTGACCCTGCGGGATACCGACGTACGTGCGCTCGTGGCCGACCTGGCCCAGCGCCTGGCCGACGACCCGGATTTCTTCGACAACGACCCCGTGCTGATCGACCTGGCCCATGTGCGCGAGGCCGAGGAGTCCATCGACTTCGCCGTGCTCGTGGAGGCGCTGCGCTTTCACCGCACCGTGCCCGTGGCCGTGCGCGGCGGCAGCCCCGCGCAGATGGAGGCGGCGCGTGCCGCAGGCCTGGCGCCCGCGCCCGAGGCCGCACCCGTGCGGCCCTCGGTGCCCGAGATCGAGATCCAGGAAGTCGTGCGCGAGATCGAGGTGGTGCGCGAGGTGCCTGCTCCCCAGGCCGACGCCCTCATCGTGGACAAGCCGCTGCGCTCGGGCCAGCGCGTCTATGCGCGCGGCACCGACATCGTGGTGCTGGCCATGGTCAGCTATGGTGCCGAAGTCATCGCCGACGGCAACGTCCATGTCTACGCGCCGCTGCGCGGCAGGGCCATCGCCGGGGCGCGCGGCAACACCGAGGCGCGCATCTTCAGCACCTGCATGGAAGCACAGCTGCTGTCGATTGCCGGCATCTATCGCACAATCGAGACCGATCTCCCCGCGGATGTGGCCGCCAGGCCCGCCAAGGTGCGTCTCGACGGCGAGAAAATCCTCATCGAGCCGGTATGACACCGGACCCTTCTTCTTTGCTCTCCAGTCTTTAAGGAACCGTGCAAACATGGCCAAAATAGTCGTCGTGACCTCCGGCAAGGGTGGCGTGGGCAAGACCACCACCAGCGCCAGCTTCGCATCGGGCCTCGCATTGCGCGGGCACAAGACCGCCGTCATCGATTTCGACGTGGGCCTGCGCAACCTGGACCTGATCATGGGCTGCGAGCGCCGCGTGGTCTACGACCTGATCAACGTCATCCAGGGCGAGGCCAACCTCAACCAGGCCCTGATCAAGGACAAGCAGTGCGACAACCTCTTCGTGCTGGCCGCCTCCCAGACGCGTGACAAGGATGCGCTCACGCAGGACGGCGTCAAGAAGATCCTGGACGACCTGGCAGGCATGGACTTCGAGTACATCGTCTGCGACTCGCCGGCCGGCATCGAAAGCGGCGCGCTGATCGCCATGCACTTCGCCGACGAGGCCCTGGTCGTGACCAACCCCGAAGTCTCCTCCGTGCGCGACTCCGACCGCATCCTGGGCATGCTCAGCTCCAAGACCGCGCGCGCCATTGCGGGCGAGAGCGTCAAGGAACACCTGCTGATCACGCGCTACAACCCCAACCGCGTGCAGGACGGCCAGATGCTGTCGCTGGAGGACATCCAGGACATCCTGCGCATCGAGCTGATCGGCGTCGTGCCCGAGTCCGAAACCGTGCTGCAGGCCTCCAACCAGGGCATTCCCGCCGTGCACATGCAGGGCTCGGACGTGGCCGAGGCCTACCAGGACGTGGTGGCACGCTTCCTGGGCGAGGAAAAGCCCATGCGCTTCACCGAAGCGCAAAAGCCCGGCTTCTTCAAACGCATGTTCGGGGGGAGGTAAGCGGCCATGTCCATGCTCTCTTTCCTGCTCGGAGAAAAGAAGAAGACGGCCTCGGTGGCCAAGGAGCGCCTGCAGATCATCCTCGCGCGTGAGCGCGTGGGCGGCAACGGCGGCGGTCCCGACTACCTGCCTGCGCTGCAAAAGGAGCTGATGGCGGTGATCTCCAAGTACGTGGACATCGACGTCAACGACATCAAGGTGCACCTGGAGCGCCAGGAAAACCTGGAAGTGCTCGAAGTCAAGATCGAACTGCCCGACGCCGCGCGCTGAGCGCCGCCCGGCGCCGTGCTCAGCCCAGGCGCAGCGTGCAGCGCAACCCGCCCAGCGGGCTCGGCCCCATCTCCAGCGATCCACCATAGGTCTCGGCGATGTCGCGCACGATGGCCAGGCCCAGGCCGTGGCCCTGGGCCTGTTCGTCGAAGCGGACACCGCGCTCCATGGCCTGCGCGAGATGCTCCGGCGCCAGGCCTGGGCCGTCGTCATCGATCTGCAGCAGCGTCGTCGTGCCATCCTGGCACACGGCCAGCGTGACGCGGCTGCGCGCCCACTTGCCGGCGTTGTCCAGCAGGTTTCCCGCCATCTCCTCCAGGTCCGAGGCCGCGCCGCGCCAGCGCAGCCCATGGCCGGGCAGCGGCGTGGAGGTCTGGATGGACCAGGACAGGCGCCGCTGGGCGTGGATCTGGCGCATGGCATCCAGCAGCCGGGCCAGCACCTCATCCAGCGCCACGCTGCCCGCGCTGCCGGCGCCGCTGGCGAAGCGCGCCAGATGGCGGTCGATGGTGTGGGACATGGCCTGTACTTGGTCACGCAGCCACGGGCCATCGACCTGATGGCCGCGTGCCTGGATGCCGAGCACGGCCAGCGGCTTCTTGAGCGCATGGCTCAGGTCGGCCGCCTGGTGGCGCGCGCGCTCCACGACCTGGGCATTGCGCTGCAGCACCTGGTCCACGGCCTCGGCAATCGGGTCCAGGTCGGGGCCGAAGTGCCGCCCCAGTTGCGTGCGTGTGCCGTCTTCCATGTCCTGCAGCGCCTGCTGCAGGCTGCGCAGCGGCTGCAATCCCAGGCGCACCAGCGCCACCGTGCACAGCAGCAGCGCGGCGACCAGGCCCAGCTCGGTGACCAGCAGGATGCGGTCGATGCGGCGCCATTCCTGGCGCGTACCGTCCAGCGGGCCGAAGACGTGCAACTGCACGCGCTGGCCCGCGACATCGAAGCTGCGGCGCAGGCCCAGCAGTTCGCGCCCCTGCGGCCCGCGCAGCGACAGCAGCGTCTCGCTGCCCTTGTTCCGGGGCCAGGGACGGGCGTCGTCCAGCTCCAGGCTGTCGTCCCAGACCGAGCGCGACTGCTGCAGCCGCCCGTCCTGCTCCAGTGTCCAGTACCAGCCCGAGAAAATGCGGCCGAACTCGCCGCGATTGAGCCGCGTGCCCTGCCCGGTCAGGGGCCCCGGGGACTGCAGCTCGGCCTGCAGCCGCTCGGCGCGGTCCTGCAGGCCGGCCTTGAAGCTGCGCAGCACCGCATCGTGCAACTGCTCGCGCAGCAGCCAGCTGGCGGCCGTGCCGCAGGCCAGCGTGGCCACCAGGCTCAGTGCCAGCAGGCGCTCCGACAGGCCCCAGTGCCTAGGACGCATGGTCGCCGCTGGCCTGCTGCAGGCGAAAGCCCCGTCCGCGCTCGGTATGGATCAGGCCATGCGGGGACAGTTTGCGGCGGATGCGGCCGACCAGCACGTCCACGGTGTTGGAGTCCGGGTCCAGGTCGCGTGCGTAGACATGCTCGCTGATGTCGGCGCGGCTGACGAGCTGTCCATGCCGGTTGGTCAGAAAGCTCAGGATGCGTTGCTCCTGCGCGGTCAGCGCAAGCGGCCGACCTTCGAGCGTGAAGCGGTCTGCCATGGTGTCGTAGGCCAGCGGGCCTATCTGCACCAGGGGCCGGCTGCCGCCTGCTGCGCGCCGGTGCAGCACGCGCAGCCGCGTGACGACCTCCTCGTGCAGAAAGGGCTTGGTCAGGTAGTCGTCCGCGCCGGCCTGGAAGGCCGTGAGCTTGTCGCTCCAGCGGTTGCGGGCCGTGAGCACCAGCACGGGAAAGGAGCGGCCCTGCTCGCGCCAATGGCGCAGCACCGAGACGCCGTCCTGTCCTGGCAGCCCCAGGTCCAGCAAGGCGGCGTCATAGTGTTCGACGCTGCCCAGTTCCTGGGCAAGGCGGCCGTCCGCGCAGCACTCGGCCAGCATGCCGGCCTCCTGCAGGATGGCCTGCAGGCCTGCAGCAAGATCGGCGTCGTCTTCGACGATGAGCACCCGCATCAGCGCAGTCCGTCCTCTTCGATGGGCTGGCCGCTGTACGCATCCACATGCACTTCGATGCTGCGGCCGGCGCTCAGCTGCAACTCGACCTCGTAGTAGGCGCGCTGCCGGACGTCGATCTTGAGCTCGGCCTCTGTGGCGCGGGCCTGGTACTTGCGCTCCAGTTCCTCAAGAATGCGCGGCAGCGGTTGCAGCGTGGCGGCCTGCTCCCGGCTCAGGACAGGCTCCGCCAGGATGCGGCCCGTCTGGGCGTCGGCGCGCAGCAGCTGCTCACGGCCTTCGCGCGTGAGCAGCTGGATCTCGTAGTAGGGCCTGGGGCTGCGCGTTTCCTCCAGCTCGATCTGCAGCACGGTGCCGGGATGCAAGCGGGTGACGGCTGCCGCCACGGCGGACATGGGTATCAGCACGGCGGTGGTCGCGCCCGGCCGGGGGATGTCCTGTCCCGTGACTGCATCGATATAGATCTCCGTGCGCTGGCCATTGGCGAGCTTGATTTCGTACCAGCGCCGGCCGTCGGCGCCGCGCTCGAGTTCGATGTCGATGACGCGCCCTTTGTGGCGCTGCTGCACGTCCTGGAGGATTTCCGCCAAGGGCCGCAGGCGCTTGGACTGCACCTCGCGGCGCACGCTTTCATGCTCCGCTGGCGTGGTGGCAGAGGCGGGCGCCAGCGGCAGGGCCAGCAAGGCAGCAATTGCGAGGCGGAGTTTCACGGCCACGCATCTTATGTGCACGTTCTTAAACAGTGCATGAACGCGCCATTCATGCGCGGTTTAGGCGCCTTTGCCGACACTGCAGGCGGTTGCACCGATGGCCCCGCCGCGGTGCCTTTTCATCTGTTTCTTTCTGGCATCGAACACCATGCATTTTCTTCGCTTTTCCCGCTCCGCCCCGCCATTGCACCGGGCCCTGGGCGCTGGCGCGCTCTCGCTGTCCGTGCTGCTGGCCGCCTGCGGCGGTGGCGGCGGCGGGGCTGACAAGCCCGCCCCCACGCCGGTCACTCCCAGCGCCAGCTATGCGTCGGGCACCATTGACGGCTTCGGCTCCATCCTGGTCAATGGGGTGCGGTATGACGAGCGCCAGGCCCGGATCACCGATGGCGATGGCGTCCTGCTGGCCAGCGATGCGCTCAAGCTGGGCATGGCGGTCCATGTCACGGCTGACCCCGTGACCACCGGCAGCGATGGTGTGGCGCGCGCCATGGCCCGCCAGATTCTTGTGCGCAGCGATCTGGAAGGTCCGTTGAGCGCGGTCGTGGGCGACCGGCTGACCGTACTGGGCCAGACCGTGATCGTCGATGCGGCCACGGTGTTCGAGGACGGCCGCGCGGCGGCGCTGCAGGTCGGCCGTGTGCTGGAAGTCCACGGCCTGCGCGATGCGCAGGGCCGCATTCTTGCCAGCCGCATCGAGATCGAGGATGACGCCGACGAGCCCTGGCGCCTGCGCGCGCCTGTGGATGCCGTTGACATGTCGCGCCGCACCCTGCGCATCGGCGAGGCCGTCGTCAACTGGAGCGGCGTGCAGGTTGCCGCCGCGCTGGCTGCCGGCGACGTGGTCAGCCTGCGCCTGGCGCGCCAGCCCGATGCCGCCGGCCTGTGGGTGGCCACCGCACTGTCGGTGCAGCGTCCCACGCTGCCCGAACAGGCGGGCGTGGAGGCCGACGTCACCGGCCATATCACCCGCATGGACTCGCCGACCCGCTTCGTCGTGGACGGCCTGAGCGTGGACGCGGGCAGCGCCACACGCCTGCCCGCCGGCCTTGCCGTGGGCGACCTGGTCGAGGTCGAGGGCATGTTCCAGGACGGGGTGCTTCGCGCCTCCGAGGTCGAGCGCAAGCTGCGGCTGGACAGTGACGATGGCTTCGAGATCGAGGGCCGCATCACCGCTGTCGACAGCCTGGCCGGCATCTTCGAGCTGCGCGGCGTGCGCGTGGACTATCGCAATGCGCGCTTCGAGGATGGCAGCGCTGCCCAAATTGCCGTGGGGCGCGTGGTCGAGGTCAAGGGCCGGCTCTCGGTCGATGGCGCGATGGTGGTGGCCACCGAGGTCGAGTTCGACTAAGGGTTCGCGTTCGCCGCAGGCCGCATCGCCTCGCTCTGCGCACGCGCGGCGGCGGGGCGTACCCACAGCAGGTAGGCAGCGCCCAGCAGCACGATCCACAGGCCGCCCACGACCAGGGCTGCACGGGTGTGGGGGAAGTAGCCGAGCACGCCCAGCACCAGCAGCATGAAGCCGATGGCCGCCAGCGGCGCGGCGGGCCACAGCGGGACCGGGAACTTCAGCGCGGCCACCTGCTGCGGGCTCATGCGGCGGCGCGCCGCGAACTGCGACAGCAGGATCATCAGCCAGACCCAGACCGTGGCGAAGGTGGCGATGGAGGCGATCAGCAGGAACACGTCCTCGGGGATCAGGTAGTTCAGCACCACGCCGGCCAGCAGCGCCACGGCCATCACCACCACCGTCATCCAGGGCACGCCATGGCGCGAGACACGGCCGAAGCCGGCGGGGGCCTGGCCCTGGTGCGCCATGCCGTAGAGCATGCGGCCGGCGCCGAAGATGTCGCTGTTGATGGCCGACACGGCCGCCGAGATCACCACGATGTTGAGAATGGTGGCGGCCGAGGAAATGCCCAGGCCGCTGAAGATCTGCACGAAGGGGCTGCCCTGGCTGCCGATCTGCGGCCAGGGGAAGATGCTCATCAGCACGAACAGCGTGAGCACATAGAACAGCAGGATGCGCAGCGGCACGGCGTTGATGGCGCGCGGGATCACGCGCGCCGGGTCCTTGGCCTCGCCGGCCGAGATGCCGATGATCTCGATGCCTCCGAAGGCGAACACCACCACCGCCAGCGAGGCAATCAGGCCCGAGACGCCATTGGGCATGAAGCCGCCGTGCACCCACAGGTTCTGCACGCCGGTGGGTGCCTGGTCGGCCGCCATGCCGAAGCCGAACACCATGATGCCCAGGCCGCCGCCGATCATGGCGATGATGGCCGCCACCTTCAGCAGGGACAGCCAGAACTCCATCTCGCCGAACACCTTGACCGAGCACAGGTTGAGCGCGCCGATGAAGCAGACGATGGACAGCACCCAGATCCAGCGCGGCACCTCGGGAAACCAGAACCCCATGTAGATGCCGAAGGCCGTCACGTCAGCCAGGCAGACGATGACCATCTCGAAGGTATAGGTCCAGCCCGTGACGAAGCCGGCGAACGGCCCCAGGTAGTCGCTGGCGTACTGGCCGAAGGAGCCGGGCACGGGGTTGTGCACGGCCATCTCGCCCAGCGCGCGCATCACCATGTAGACCGCCGCGCCCGCCAGCAGGTAGGCGATCAGCACCGAGGGCCCCGCCTGCTGTATGGCCTTGGCCGAGCCGTAGAACAGCCCCGTGCCTATGGCCGAGCCCAGTGCCATGAAGCGGATATGGCGGGCCGACAGCCCTCGGTGCAGGCTGCCTGCAGATGGTGAACTCATGCGCTGTCTCCCCCCGTCATTGGTGAAATGGCTGCCGCATCCACAGGCTTCATCAGCCTGCGGATGGGTCTGCGATCAGATGTATAAGCCTGTATATACAATATGCGCAGACACCGATTTCCCGGACCGGGGATTACCCGGAGGCGGGAAGGAACGGGAATGGGGGAGTGGCCGAAAGAGGCGAAGAGAGTGCCGCCGCGGGCCCGGGCTCAGCCCAGGCCGCCCGTGTGCATGCGGCCTGCGTGGTACAGCAGCGGCGTGTGGCCGGCCTGGTGGCTGCACTGCTCGACCTCGCCGATGAAGATCACATGGTCGCCCTCTTCATGGCGATGGCGGTTGCGGCACTCGAAGACGGTGGTGGCTTCGGTCAGCAGCGGCACGCCTTGTGCCGAGCTGCGCCAGGCAGTGTTGGCGAAGCGGTCCACGCCCTTGCGCGCGAACAGCTCGGCCAGGGGCTTTTGCGAGGCCGACAGCACATGGATGGCGTAGTGCGAGCAATGCTGGAACACGGGCAGCGAGGCCGCCGACAGCGCCATGCTCCACAGCACCAGCGGCGGTGTGAGCGAGACGGAGTTGAACGAGCTCACGGTGACGCCCACCGGATGGCCCTGCGGGCTGCGCGCGGTGACGATGGTCACGCCCGTGGCGAACTGGCCCAGCGCGTCGCGGAACTCGCGCGACGAGAACGGGGCCTGAGGGGCCAGGTTGGCCATGGCGGCAGGAGGCAGGGCGGAATTCACGGGTGCGAGAACCAGGCGGCAGCAAGGCGGCAGCAGGGCTGCCGCGTTTGGGACGGGCGCCCGTAGCCGGGCAGCAACCGTGCATTATGGGTGCGGATGCCGGCAGATGCGGCCGATGGGGATTTGGCCAGGGAGGTCTTTGCCTTGCGTGCGCCGTGCCGGCTCACAGCGCCATGCGCATCTGGGCGGGCGCGGCGTTCTCCTGCAGCCAGCCTGCCATGCGGGCGCGCGCGCAGCGCTGCAGCCGCATCAGCAGGGCATGCTCGGGCCAGGCCAGCGCATAGCGCCGGCACAGGTCCTGCTGCATGCGCGCCAGCAGGGCGGCGGCCATCTCGGCATCGGCCAGCGCCCGGTGGGCACGCTCGGCCACGGGCAGGCCCAGGTGGGCGGTGAGCCGGCTCAGGCTGTGGCTGGGCGCGTCGGGATAGATGCGGCGCGACAGCAGCACGGTGCAGGCAAAGGGCTGGGGCGCGGCCTCGCCGGCCAGGGCCAGTTCGGACTGCCAGAACTTGCTGTCGAAGGCCGCGTTGTGCGCCACCATGGGCGCGCTGCCCACGAAGCGGGCGGCATCGCGCATCACCTCCTCGGCGGGCGGCGCGGCTGCGACCATGGCATTGGTGATGCCGGTCAGCCGCGTGATGAAGGGCGGTATCCAGGCACCCGTGCGCATCAGGCTCTGGAAGCGGTCCACGACCTGGCCGCCCTCGATCAGCACGATGGCGACCTCGGTGGCACGCGCGCCCTGGGCGGGCGCCATGCCCGTGGTTTCAAAGTCGATGACGGCAATCGGCTGCGGCATGGGGCGATTGTGCCCGGCAGTGCCCGACCGGCGTGCCGGGGCGGCTATTCCTCGGCCTGGCTGCCGTCGGCCGCGCCCAGGCGCTGCACGACCTGGTCGAGCAGGGCGTAGAGCTGCTCGATCTCTTCATGGCCCACCAGGCGCTCGATCTCGGCATAGGTCTCGGAGGAATGCGGCGCGATCTCGGCCACGATGGCGTGGCCGGCCGCCGTGAGCTCGAACTCGGCGCCGCGCATGTCGCTGGCGTGGCGCGAGCGCTCCACCAGCTGCCGGCCTTCCAGCGTCTTGAGCAGGCGCGAGAGGCTGGGCATGCTGATGTAGGTGGCCTGCGACAGCTCCATGGGCCGCAGCCTGTGCGTGACCGCCGCCATGGCGCGCAGCACGCGCCACTGCTGTTCGGTCAGGCCATGGGCGCGCAGCATGGGCCGAAAGCGCACCATGACCGATTCGCGTGCGCGCAGCAGCGCCATGGGCAGGGAGCGCGAGAAGGCGCGCAGCGGCTCGGGGGCAAAAGAGGTCGTGGTCTGGGGCATGTTCGGCAGCATCTGTCGGCTGGATTCTATGCAGCCGCCGCTCCCTCCTCGGAGCGGCGTTGCGCGCGCCTTGTCAGGCCGGGGCCTCAATAGGTCTGGCTTTTCGGCGCGGGGGCCGCTGCCTGCTTGAAGCGCGCAGCCAGCGCGCTGGTGGCCTGCACCAGCACGCTGGTGTCCAGGCCCACGGCCGTGAAGGTGCAGCCCAGCTCCAGGTACTTGCGCGCCAGGGCCTCGTTGGGCGTGAGGATGCCGGGCGCCTTGCCGGCGCGGCGTATGCGCGCGATGGCGTCGGCAATCGCCTCCTGCACCTCGGGATGGCCGGGGTTGCCGATGTGGCCCATGGAGGCCGACAGGTCGGCCGGGCCGATGAAGACGCCGTCCACGCCCTCGGTGGCGGCAATGGCGTCCAGGTGGGCCAGCGCCTGGCGCGTCTCCACCTGCACCAGCACGCAGACCTGGGCGTTGGCTTCATGGGCGTAGTTGGCGCGCCGGCCCCAGGCCGATGCGCGTGCGCCGCCCATGCCGCGGATGCCGCCCTGGCCGTCGGCCTGCGGATAGCGCGCGGCGCGCACGATGCGTGCGGCCTGCTCGGCCGTGTCCACCATGGGCACGAGCAGGGTCTGCACGCCGATGTCCAGGTACTGCTTGATCAGCATCTCGCCGACCTCGCCGTGTCCCATGGGCACGCGGGCAATGGCATGGCTGTCGGGATAGGCCGCGATGGCCTGCAGCTGCGCCAGCAGGGTGCGCGTGTCGTTGGGCGAATGCTCGCCGTCGATCAGGAGCCAGTCGAAGCCGGCGCCCGCGCAGATTTCCGCCGAATAGGCGTCGGCCAGGCCCAGCCACAGGCCGATCTGGGGTTGGTCGGCCGCAATGGCGGCCTTGAAGCGGTTCACAGGTGTCTGCATGGTGTGATTGTCCGGGCCTCAGTGGCCCATGCACAGGTACTTGGTGCTCAGGTATTCCTCTATGCCGGCGGCGCCGCCCTCGCGGCCCATGCCCGACTGCTTGACGCCGCCAAACGGCGCCACGGCCGTGCTGATGATGCCGCTGTTGATGCCCACCATGCCGTACTCCAGCGCCTCGCCCACGCGCCACACGCGGCCCACGTCGCGGGCGTAGAAGTAGGCGGCCAGGCCGTACTCGGTGTCGTTGGCCATGCGGATGGCCTCTTCCTCGGTCTTGAAGCGGAACACGGGCGCCACGGGGCCGAAGACCTCTTCCCTGGCAATGCGCATGCGGTCCGTGGCGTTGGCCAGGATGGTGGGCTCGTAGAAGGTGCCGCCCAGCGCATGGCGCTTGCCGCCCAGCACGACCTCGGCGCCGTTCTTCACGGCGTCGGCCACCAGCTCCTCGACCTTGTCCACGGCGGCCTGGTCGATCAGCGGGCCCTGGCCCACGCCGGCCTCCAGCCCGTTGCCCACCTTGAGGGCCTGCACGGCGACCTTGAGCCTGGCCATGAAGGCGTCGTACACGCCGTCCTGCACCAGCAGGCGGTTGGCGCACACGCAGGTCTGGCCGGTGTTGCGGTACTTGGAGGCCATGGCGCCTTCCACGGCGGCATCGAGGTCCGCGTCATCGAAGACGATGAAGGGCGCGTTGCCGCCCAGCTCCAGAGACATCTTCTTGAGCGTGGGCGCGCATTGCTCGGCCAGCACGCGGCCCACTTCGGTGGAGCCCGTGAAGGTCAGCTTGCGCACGGCCATGCTGGCCGTGAGCACGCCCCCGATGGCGCGCGAGGAGCCCGTGATCACGCTGAACACGCCTTCGGGAATGCCGGCGCGCTGGGCCAGCTCGGCCATGGCCAGGGCCGACAGCGGTGTCTGCTGCGCGGGCTTGACGATGATGGTGCAGCCCGCCGCCAGGGCGGGCGCGACCTTGCGCGTGATCATGGCGGCCGGGAAGTTCCAGGGCGTGATCGCGGCGCAGACCCCCACGGGCTCCTTGGTCACGATGATGCGCTTGTCGGCCCAGGGCGCGGGCACGGTGGAGCCGTAGATGCGGCGCGCTTCCTCGGCAAACCACTGCACGTAGGAGGCCGCATAGGCGATCTCGCCGCGCGACTCGGCCAGGGGCTTGCCCTGCTCGCTGGTCATGATCAGGGCCAGGTCCTCCTGGTTCTCCATCATCAGCTCGAACCAGCGATGCAGCAGGCGCGCGCGGGCCTCGGCGGTCTGCTGCTTCCAGAGGGCGAAGGCGCGCTCGGCGGCGGCGATGGCGCGCTGCGTCTCGGCCTCGCCCATGCGGGGCACATGGCCGACGGCTTCGCCCGTGGCGGGGTTGTGGACGTCGATGCGGCTGCCATCGTCGGCGGCCAGCCATTGGCCGTCGATCAGGCAGAGGTTCTTGAGCAGGCTGGGGTCGCGCAGTGCAAGCGGCATGGGAAATCTCCAATAAGGGCGGGGCAGGCGTCGGGACGACGGCGCCTAGACAAAACGGAACTGCAGCCGGCCCAGCGGGCCGTAGTCGGCATCGAACAGGTCGCCAGGCTTGGCGGCCACGGGGCGCGTGAACGAGCCCGCCAGCACGGTCTGGCCGGCCTCCAGGGCTTCGCCCCAGGGCGAGAGCTTGTTGGCCAGCCAGGCCACGCCGATGGCGGGATGGCCCTGCACGCCGGCAGCCAGGCCGGTCTCCTCGACCACGCCGTTGCAGCGCAGTATGGCTCCGCACCAGGGCAGGTCTATCACCTGGGGGTCAGCGCGGCCGGCGCCGGTGACGATGCCTGCATTGGCTGCGTTGTCGCTGATGGTGTCGTAGACCTTGCGCATGGCCTTGGTGTGGCGGTCGAACTGCTCGATGCGCGCGTCGATGATCTCGATGGCCGGCGTCACATGGTCGGTGGCGTCCAGCACGTCCTGCAGCGTGATCTCCCTGCCGCCGGGCAGGCCCGGGCCGCGCAGCGGCGCCTTGAGCACGAAGGCCAGCTCCACCTCCACGCGCGGCGCGATGAAGTGGGCGGCCGGGATGTCCAGCACCTGGCCCGGCGTGCAGCGGTAGAGCATGCTGTCGAGCAGGGTGCCGTAGTCGGGCTCGTCGATCTGGCTCGATATCTGCATGGCGCGCGAGGTCAGGCCGATCTTGTGGCCTATCACCTTGCGCCCCGCCGCGATCTGCAGGCGCACCCATTCGCGCGAGACGCGGTAGCCATCCTCCACGGTCATGCCGGGAAAGCGCTTGGAGAAATGCTCGACCTGCACGCGCGTCTTCTCGCTGCGGTCCAGCTCCTGGGCCAGTTGGGTCAACAGTTCTTGGGTAAACATTTTTTCAGTTATTCAGTACGTTGTTGCTTCACTTGAGGCGTTTGATACTGGCGCGCTCCAAAGGAGGGACACCGAGGAAGGGCCGTCCCGCACCGAGGGTGTCGTCCCCCTCCCGCGAAGCGAGAGAGGGCGCCGTGCAACGGGGGAAGGCGCGAAGCGACTCAGGGGGTGGCTCACCCGAACAGAGGGTGGAGGGTGCTGTGCTTGCCGTCATACACCTGGCCCGGGCTTTCATCGACCTGCACGGTCAGGCCCAGGTGGCGCTGCGCGAACAGCGGCTGCAGATGGCGGCGCGCGCAGGCCAGCAGGGCGTCGCCGGCCTGCTGCTGCACGGCGGCCGAGCGGCCCCGGCCCATGCGCAGGTTGATGTAGATGAAGCCGTAGTCGCCATCGCCGCCGGCCGCACGGCCCGCGGCCCCGCCATCGGCCACGGCGCTGTGCGGCGCGGGGTAGGCCAGCACGCGCGTGCCGCCCGTGGGAAAGACCTGGGCGCCGTCTTCGGCACGCACGGTGAGCATGGTGTCGGCCAGGGCGCGGCACAGCTGCGTCATGTCGGTGTGCGCGTCCAGGCTGGCCGTGTAGAGGATGACCACGTGCGGCATTCAGGCCACCTCCATGGTGGCGGCCGTGCAGCTCACGGCGAAGATGGGAATGGGCTGGCAGTACAGCACCTGGCCCGCGCCGCGCGCGGCGGCGGCCACGGCGATGAAGCTGCGGATCTCGAAGCCGCCATGGCCGCCGTCGCGGTAGGTCTCGGCGTCGGTGTACGACAGCAGCGCGTCCCGGTCGTTGCGGCACCAGCGGTCCATGAACTGCTGGTCCCACTCCCAGTTGACCTTGCCCGAGTCGGGCGTGGCCGGCCAGTGCGAGATGCCGCCCGTGCCCACGATGGCGATGCGCTCGGGCGCCTTGTCGCAGGCGCGGCGCAGGGCCTCGCCAAAGGCCCAGGCGCGGTGCAGCGGCGTCAGCGGCGGGCCCTGGCAGTTGATGTTGACGGGGATGATGTCCTTGTCATAGGCCGGCGTCAGAAAGTGCAGCGGGACCATGATGCCGTGGTCGAACTTCCACTCCTCGGCAAAGGCCACGTCCACGGTCTGCATGACCTCGGTGATCAGGCGCCGCGACAGCTCGGCATTGCCGGGAATGCGGTGGCGCTCTATGCCCAGCCAGGCCGGGTCCTCGATGGGCCCTTCGTAGTGGTCCGCCATGCCGATGGCATAGGCCGGCATGTTGTTCATGAAGAAGTTGGCGAAGTGCTCGGCCGCGATGACGATCACGGCGTCGGGCCGGGCCGCCTCCAGCCGTGCGCCCATGTCGCGGAAGGCGGCATGGAAGGCATCCCTGGTGGCCGGATCGGCCAGGTGTGCGCGGCCCGTGATGCCGGGCGCGTGGCTGCAAACGCCTGCAAATACCAGACTCATCTCAAACTCCTGCGATCTTTTCGTTGGTTCCGGTGGTCATGGCGTAGACGCCCGCGCGCACCGGTCCGTGCTTTTGCACGCCGTCGCGCATGGCCTGCAGGTAGTCGGCCCAGGGCATGCCCAGCAGCGGCGCGAAGTGCATCAGCAGCTGGCCGTTGCAGCCCAGCACGTAGAGCTTGCCGATGTCGCCGTGGAACATGGCTTCGTACTCCTCGGGCTCCAGCGCGTACTCGGACAGCAGCGCGGCGCGGTCCTCGGCAAAGCGCCGCTGCACCTCTGGCTCGCGGTTGAGCTGGAACAGGAATTTCTGCATGGTGTACAGGCTCATGGCGTCTCCCGGTGATCCGGCCTCAACCCAGCGTGATGTTGGCGCGGCGGATGATGGCTTCGTACTTGGCGATTTCGCTGGTGACGAAGGCTGCGAACTGCTGCGCCGTGCCGGCCTGCGAGACGATGCCGCCGCGCGCGAAGGCATCCACCACGGCGGGCTCGGCCAGGGCCTTGACCACGGCGGCGTTGATGCGCTGCACCAGCGCATCGGGCGTGGCGCCGGGTGCCAGCAGACCCTGCCAGGAGTTGGATTCCAGCGCCACGCCCTGCTCGGCCAGCGTGGGCACCTGGGGAGCGAACTGCGAGCGCTGGCGCGTGGCCATGCCCAGGGCCACCAGCTTGCCGCTTTGCACATGGCCACGGAACTCGGGCCAGTTGCCGAACATCACGTCCACCTGGCCGCCCAGCAGGTCGGCCAGCGCCGGACCCTGGCCCTTGTAGGGGATGTGGACCATGTCGATGCCCATCTCCTGGCACAGCAGCGCGCCCGACAGATGGGCCGAGGTGCCGTTGCCGAACGAGGCATAGCTGAGCTCGCCGGGCCTGGCCTTGGCGCGGCTGCGCAGGTCCGCCAGCGTCTTCAGGCCGCTGCCCGGGTGGGTGGCCAGCACATGCTCGGACAGGCCCATCAGCGCCACGGGCTTGAGGTCGCGCGTGGTGTCGTAGGGCAGGTTCTTCACCAGCGTCTTGTTGGCCGTGAAGCTGTTGGCCACGCACACCAGGGTGTAGCCGTCGGCCGGCTGCTTGGACACATAGTCCACGCCGATCACCGTGCCCGCGCCGGGCTTGTTCTCCACGATCACAGGCTGGCCCAGGGACTTGCCCAGCTCGGTGCCCACCAGGCGCGCCACCAGGTCGGTGGTGCCGCCCGGCGTGAAGGGCACGATGATGCGCAGCGGCTTTGCGGGCCAGGTGCCGGACGCGCTGCCGGGCTGGGCCTGGGAAAGGCCCGGGAGCATCAGCGCTGCGGCCGTGGTGGCTGCGGTGGATTGCAGGAAATGGCGGCGTTGCATGTCTTGTCTCCTCGGTTCTCTTTGTCGTTGTCGCTGGTCGCCCGTTCAGACGCCCCAGTGCGGAATATGGTGCGAGCCCAGCGAGACGGCCACGTTCTTGGGCTCGCAGAAGACCTCGTAGCTCCAGCTGCCGCCCTCGCGGCCCGTGCCCGAGGCCTTGGTGCCGCCGAAGGGCTGGCGCAGGTCGCGCACGTTCTGGCTGTTGACGAAGCACATGCCGGCCTCGATGGCGGCGGCCACGCGGTGGGCTCGGCCCACGCTCTCGGTCCAGACATAGCTGGACAGGCCGTACTGGATATCGTTGGCCAGGCGCACGGCCTCGGCCTCGTCGCTGAAGGGGATGATGCAGGCCACGGGGCCGAAGATCTCGTCCTGGGCGATCTGCATGCGGTTGTCCACGTCGGCAAACACCGTGGGCAGCACGTAGTTGCCCTTGCGCACGCGCTCGGGCAGCACGGGCGCGTCCAGGCCGCCGCACAGCATGCTGGCGCCTTCCTTCTGGCCCAGCTCGATGTAGTGGCGCACCTTGGCCAGGTGGCTGGCGCTGATCATGGGGCCGACGATGGTGGACTCGTCCAGCGGGTCGCCCACGGTGATCTTCCTGGCGCGCTCCACGAAGCGGTCCACGAACTTCGCATAGATGCCCTTTTGCACCAGGATGCGGCTGCCGGCCGTGCACCGCTCGCCGTTGTTGGAGAAGATCATGAACACGGCCGCATCCAGCGCGCGCTCGAAGTCGGCGTCGTCAAAGATCACGAAGGGGCTCTTGCCGCCCAGCTCCATGCTGAACTTCTTGAGGCCGGCGGCCTGCACGATGCGGTTGCCGGTCTGGGTCGAGCCCGTGAACGAGACGGCGCGCACATCGCGGTGGCGCACCAGGGGCTCGCCCGCGTCCTTGCCGTAGCCGTGCACCAGGTTGAGCACGCCGGGCGGAATGCCGGCCTCCAGCGCCAGCTCGCCCAGGCGCGCGGCCGTCATGGGCGACAGCTCGCTCATCTTGAGCACGGCCGTGTTGCCGAAGGCCAGGCAGGGCGCCACCTTCCAGGTGGCCGTCATGAAGGGCACGTTCCAGGGCGAGATCAGCGCGCACACGCCCACGGGGTGGAACAGGGTGTAGTTCAGGTGCGTGGGCGTGGGATAGGTATGGCCGTCCACGCGCGTGCACATCTCGGCAAAGTAGTAGAAGTTGTCGGCCGCGCGCGGCACCAGCTGCTTGCCGGTCTGGGCGATGACCTGGCCGCAGTCGTTGGTCTCGGTCTGCGCGATCTCGGGCACATGGCGGGCGATCAGGTCGCCCAGCTTGCGCACGATCTTGGCGCGTTCGGTGGCGGGCGTGTTGGCCCATTTCGGGAAGGCGTTCTTCGCGGCGGCGACGGCGGCCTGCACCTCGGCCTCGCCGCCAGCGGCAACCTCGGCCAGCACCTCCTGGGTGGCGGGGTTGACGGTCTCGAAGTAGTCCTTGCCGGCGACGGCCTTGCCGTCGATCAGGTGGTCAATGCGCATGGGGATTCCTTGGCGTGTGCGATGGGTTCAGGAGGCGGCCGGCGCGTCGCCGACGATGGTGTTGACCAGGCGGCCCAGGCCTTCGATCTCGGTGACGATCTCGTCGCCCACGCGGGAGTCGGCCACGCCGTCGGGCGTGCCGGTGAGGATGAGGTCGCCGGGGTTCAGCGTCATGAAGCCCGACAGATGGGCGATCAGCGAGGGGATGTCATGCACCATGTCGCGCGTGCTGCCGTCCTGCTTGAGCTCGCCGTTGACCCAGCTGCGCAGGCGCAGGTTCATGGGGTCGGGCACATCGGCCGCATCGACGAACCACGGGCCCACGGGCGTGGCGCCGTCGCGGTTCTTCACGCGCAGGTTGGGCCGGTAGAAGTTCTCCAGGTAGTCGCGTATGGCGTAGTCGTTGGCCGTGCAGTAGCCGGCGACCACGCCGTAGGCGTCTTCGCGGCGCACGTTGCGGCAGGTCTTGCCTATGACCACGCCCAGCTCGCACTCGAAGTGCATGTAGGTCACGTCGGCGGGCCGGTACGTGCGGCCGTGGTGGCCGTTCAGCGTGTTCGGGCCCTTGAGGAAGACCAGCGGTTCCTCGGGCGCCTTGTTGAAGGCGATTTCCTTGGCATGGTCCGCATAGTTCAGGCCCAGCGCGAAGACCGTGCCGAACTGCAGCGGCGGCAGCCACTGCACGGCGGTCTCCGCCACCAGGCGGCCATCGGGCAGCTGCACCTGTCCGTGCGGGCCTTCGGTGACCTGCAGGGTCTGTCCTTCGAGGATGACGCGTCCGTGCTTCATGCTGCTGCTCCCTGTTCTGCCGCCACCGAATGCGTGAGCCGGCCCAGGCCGGGCACCTCGATGACCACGCGGTCCCCGGGCCGCGCCAGCGGCGCGCCCTCGCCCGGGCCCAGCAGCAGCACGTCGCCGGGCGACAGCGTCATGAATTCGGTCACGTCGGCCAGCAGCCTTGCGGGCGGGCGCACCAGGTCGGCAAAGCCGCGCTGCCAGACCTGTTCACCATTGATGGACACCGTGAGCGTGGCCGCCTGTGCGTCAAAGCCTGTGCCGCGAACGAGGGCGCCCAGCGGGCAGAAACCGTCGCGGCAGCGCTGGCGGATGGCGGGGCGGTAGTAGTTCTCGTGCGGCAGCGTGAGGTCGCTGGCGATCAGCCAGCCGGCCACATGGTCCAGGGCCGTTGCTTCGCTGACGCGCGTGGCGCTGCGGCCGATCACCAGGCCGATGCTGGCATCGACGCGGACCTCGCCGGGATCGGCCGGCACGGCCACCGCAGCGCCATCGCGCGCCCAGGTGTTGCGCGGCTTCAGGTAGAGCACGGGGGCGCGCGGAGCGGCCTTGTAGGGCGCGCTGTCGAACTGCGGCGACAGGCGCTGCACGGTGGCCTGCTGGTTGAGCAGCGTGCCGTAGACCGTGCCCAGCGCAAGGCCGTCATCCAGGAGAAAGGGCTGAATCTGCATGGTGTGGATTTAGTTAACGTGGTAATTATTGTTTTTGCAACAAGCCCCGTCAACACGGTGGATTCAGGGTTTTCCCAGGCCGCAGCAAAAAGCCCCTGCGCGGCGAACCGTGCAGGGGCTTGAAGGGGCACCGGGCGCTGCCGGTGTTGGCGGGGGGGCTGGCCGGTGCTGGCGTCAGCCGCGGCGGCGGCGCAGTGCGGCCATGCCGCCCAGGGCCAGCGCCAGCAGCGCCTGGGCCAGTGTGGACAGGCCGGGCACGGGGGTGGCCGTGGCGCCGGGCGGCAGGGCCGCAGGCGCGGCCACCGCCACGGGGTCCACGATGACGCCGTTGACGGCTAGGTCGCTGTCGCCCGTCTGCCCGTCGGTGATGTCGAAGCTTACCGAGCGGCGGTCGGGTGCGAAGCGGTAGGCCGACGCGGCCAGCTCATACCAGTGCGCCGTGGGCGTGGCGGCCGTGGGGCCGTACTTCCAGAGCGTGGCCTGGGCGGGCGCGGCTTCAGGCAGGTCCATGCGGATGGTGGCCATGGAGCCCGGCGTGCCGCCCATGAGCACGAAGCTCAGGCTGCCGTAGGGCAGGCGCAGGTTGCCCGGCAGCGGGCTTTGCGAGGGCGCAGGCTGAAAGCCTGCCGAGTTCGAGGCGAACTGCCATTGGTCCGCACCCACATTGCCCGTGCCGTTGCTCACGCCCGCCGTGTTGCTGCCCGTGCCGATCTGCGTGCCGATGGGCACAGGCTTGCTCAGGGCCAGCACAGCCGGCGCGCTGGCCGTGCCCGATGCCGGCAGGTTGACCGCATGCACGCGGTAGCTCACGGCGGGGTCCAGGCCGGTGAAGGACAGCGTGGCAGCGGTATTGGCCGCGGTGCTGACCGTGTTGCTGGCAGGGGCCGGCAGGCCGGCGGCATCCAGGCCGGCCATGACCTGTTCCCAACTGGGGACGGGCGCATTGGCAGGCAGGGCCACGGCGCGCAGGCTGCCGGCCACGCTGGGCGTGGCCTGGACCACGGCCGATGTCTGGTCCACGGCCTGGGCGGACAGGGCCACGGTGGACAGGGCGGGTACCGCCAGGCTGTCCAGGCGCGCCTTTTTCCAGGCGGCATGGGGCAGGTCCTTGGCCACGGTGCCATCGCCGTAGAAATCGGCATCGCCGCAGTCGCTGAGGATGTCCACGCTGCCGCCCGCATCCAGGCTGGCGGGCATGGCGCCTATGCCTTCGGCCGAGCAGGCGGTGTGGGGCGCGGTGATGGCGGCCAGGTCGGCAGCGCGCGGGCGCAGGTTCAGGGCCAGGCCTGCGCCGTTCACGCGGCCATCCCAGGAATAGAGCTGGAAGTTGCGCGGCGCGGTACCCGTGGCGCTGGCCGAGGGACCGGCAATGATCAGGTACTCGCCAGCCGCGTTCTTGCGGATTTCGCGGATGCCGCGGCCG
This sequence comes from Delftia sp. WSY_12, assembly GCF_043104645.1. NCBI lineage: Bacteria > Pseudomonadati > Pseudomonadota > Betaproteobacteria > Burkholderiales > Comamonadaceae > Delftia > Delftia sp. WSY_12. The sequence continues at coordinate 221,776 of NZ_JBICKW010000024.1, read as the reverse complement.
CCCAGGTCCAGGCGAATCGGCTGGCCCATGGACGCGCTGCCCTTGCTGCCGCCATCGGCCGCAGGCAGGGCCGCGAAGTTGGTCACGGGCACGATCAGCGCATGCGTGCGGCCCGTGGCGTCGTCGGCCGTGACGGCGGGCGCGCCCGGCGCCGGCACCAGCGGCGCGCGAAAGCCCAGCCATGCGGCGCCGTCGTCGGGGCTGGTGGACATGCCTTCGATGGAAAAGCCGCTCATCGTCTCGGCCTCGGGCGCCTTGGTTGCACCGCCGTCCGAGCTGGCCACCAGGCCCAGGTAGTTGGCGGCAAGGCCGTCATGCGCGGCCGCGTCCCAGCTGCGCAGGTCCTCGCGCAGCCAGCGGTAGTAGCCACTGGCGGTCAGCGCCGTGGAGGCGCCGGAGCCGGTCACATCCATCGCCGCCAGGCGCCAGCGGTCGGTGCGCGACTTGCCGCTCTTGTTGTTGGAGTGCGAGCCCGCCACGTACACGCGGCTGCCCAGGGCAAAGCTGGCCTCGATGTCCATTTCCTCGTCGCTCTTGCAGCTGTCCAGGCCCGTGAGGCCGGGGGCGGTGCAGGCGGCGGCATCGGCCAGGCCCAGGGCGGTCCTGTCCAGCATCAGCGGCTGGATGGGCAGCCCGCCGGCCGGGCCATAGGCCGAGAAGGAGTTGCCGGCCGGCAGCGCATTGCCCGAGGCATCCTGGGCAGGCGCCTCGTCGTCGCCCACCAGCATGGTGGCGGCATCGATGACGATGGCCGTCGATGCGTCCGAGCGCCCGGCCAGCCAGCGCGGGCTGGTGTTGGCTGCGGTGTTGGCCGAGGCCGCGTACTTGATGGTGCGGCTGACGGAGGCGCCGCCCGCGTTGGTCAGCGTGACGGTGATGTCGGCATAGCCCACGCCCGTGGGCGTGATCCTGAGCACGGCGTTGCCGGCCTGGTTGGACGCGGCCAGGCCGGCGTCGGCCACCACGGCCTGGTTGCTCGAACGCGCAGTGACCTGTACGCCGCCAGCGCCCCCCGCATCCTGCACCGTGAAGCCGATGCCTGCCGAGGCCAGCGGGTCGTTGGCGTCGCCGACCACGCCGGAAAACGCGGTCAGTTCGGGCAGCGAGGCCGTCGGCGGGGCCGAGGCCATGAAAGGCACGCTCACTGCAGCCGTGCTCCCGCCGAGGCCGTTGACGGCGCGCACGCGCAGCGTATAGCTGCCGGGCTGCAGGCCTTCCAGCGCCTGGCTGTTGCCCAGGGCCACGGCCGTGGAGGCTACCGATGCAAAGCTGTCCTGCGACAGCTCCACCACGTAGTAGGCTGCGCCCGGCACGGCGTCCCAGGCGGCCGTCACGCGGTTGCCGGCCGGGGTGGCCGTCAGGTTGGAGGGGGCGGCGGGCACGGTCGCCGGCACGGTCTCCAGCGGGGCCCAGGCCACGCCATAGAACACGCCGTCCTGCGGCGCGGCGATGGACTCGGCCGTGCCCGACAGCGTGCCGGCGTAGCCGCCGTGATCGAAGGCGCGGTACAGGCGGCCCGTGGTGTCGGTGGCCATCAGCATCACATTGCCGCCGCCGGTATCGAAGGCGGCCAGGCCGTGGACCTTGGACAGGCCGGCAATGGAGCCTGCGGGCTGCCAGCTGGTGCCGTCCATCGAGAGGCGGAATTTCCGGATGGCGCCGGTATCGTTGTCCGCCACGTAGACGGTGTTCGCCAGGGCGGGGCCGCCATCGAGTTGCAGGAAGGCGATGCCGCGGTAGGTGGAGGGCGTCAGGCCCGCCAGGGGCAGGGCCGTCTGGATGCCCGTGGTCGGCAAATTCGTGCCGATCTGGTTGAGCGAGCCGCCGTTGATGGCGGCGATCAACTGGCCGCCGGCGACCGCCAGGCCCTGGACATTGCTGCTGTTCAGTTGGGAGATGCCCGTGCCGTCGGCAGCCACATGCCAGATGCCGTTGTTGGCCGTGGCCGTACCCTTGCCGCTGGCCCAGACGGCGCCGCAGTCGCTGCTGGCTGCTGCGCGGATGGTGTCCTTGCTGAAGGCCGTGGTGCCGAGCGGGCGCAGGCTTTTCACGTCGGAGTCGAACCCCACCACGGCCACGGCGCGCGGGGCCGCCGCTGCCGTGACGCCGTTGGGCTCGGTGCCGCCGGTGGCCACGGCATAGCCGGGAACCACCAGGCACAGGCCATTGTCCGAGCGGTTGAGCAGGCCTTCCGAGCCCTTGCTGCTGGCCGTCAGCGGCGTCGCTCCGCCTGACAGCGGCAGCGATTGCACCAGGGTGCCGTCCACGCGGTACTCATCCAGGAACACGGGCAGCGCGCCTGTGCCCGTGCCCACGCGGTAGGCCACCAGGTTGCCCGGGGTGAAGGGCGCGGACCATGCAGCGCCACACAGGGCCAGGCAGGCCGTTGCAATCGCCTTGTGCCGCCAATCCAAAGTACTCGCGCGCATGCTCACCATCCCCCTGTGTGACAAATCGCGCGACTGTAAGAGGCGGCTGTGACAGCCCGGTGACGGCAGGCCCGCAGGATGGTGGGAAGGCACCATGCAAAAAAAGACGGCTCCCTCAGGGGAGCCGTCCTTGCCTCATTGCGCCGTGATGCCCGCGCTTTGCTTTTTCTGGTTATGGGCGCTGCGTGTGCACGGGGCAGCGTATCGCGCGGTCGATCAGCGGATCAGCAGCACAGGCACCTGGCTGCCGGCCAGCACCTGGGTGCTGACCGAGCCCATGACCAGGCGGCCCAGCGTGCCGTGGCCATGCGTGCCCATGACCAGAAGGTCGAACTTGCCTTCTTCGGCCGCCTTGATGATGGAGTCGGCAATCGGGCCGACCTTGCTCAGGCGGGCTGCCTGCACGCCGTGCTCGGCCAGGTAGCTGCACACGGGGTCCAGCACCTTGGTCGACTCCTCGGCGTAGTACTCGTCCACCACGTCCTTGCCCAGGGCGGCGCGCGCGCGGGCCGGCAGCTGGGGCTGGACGGTGATGGCGCTGTAGCTGTGGGCCGAACCCAGGATCTCCGGGTGCGAGGTCAGGTAGGCCAGCATCTTCTGGGTGTAGGGGCTGCCATCGACAGCGAGCAGGATGTTCATGAAGGTCCTCCTTGGGTATGGCCCGAGACTAAGCCCAAGCCGGGGTGGAGTGCTTGATCCAGGTCAAGCACGGGCCGGTGCCTCTGCCGCCCCTGCGGTCGCGTGCACCGGCAACTCGATGGTAGAGCGCGGCGAAAACCCCTCCTGCTCGCCCTTGCGCGCGTAGCCCAGCGGGTTGGCCACCACGCGGCAGCGCCAGGCGCTGCCATCGCCGCGCAGGCCCTCGGCCACATAGTCGCTGGGCGAATGCAGGTGGCCGTGCAGCCACAGATCGGCAAAGGGCAGCAGTTCATCCAGCACGTTGCAAAAGCCGGCCGTGCCCGGCACCAGGCCGTAGCGCGGGTCGGCGCTGCGCAGGCTGGGCGCGAAATGCGTGACGGCCACCGTGGGGCCATCGAAGGGCCTGGCCAGCGCCTGGCGCAGCCATTGCTGGCAGACCAGCGACTGCTCGCGCATGGGCTCGGCCAGGAAGGGCTCGCCGTCGCGCGTGCCGCCGGTCTTTTGCAGGTAGAAATTGGCGGCGCGAAAGGCCTTCTCGCGCAGTTTGAGCAGCCGGGCCAGATCGGTCACGCCTTCATGCATGGACATGGCGTCGTAGTCGCTCCACAGCGTGGTGCCCACGAAGCGCACGCCGTCCAGCACGGCCGTCTCGCGCTCCAGCCAGACCATGCCCATGCGCTCGCAGGTGGCACGCAGGCGGGCGTGGGCGGCGTCGAAGTCCTGCATGTCGTACTCATGGTTGCCCGGCACGAAGATCACGGGGCAGGGCCAGCCCGCGTACTGGGGCAGGGGAGAGAAGCGCTCCAGCCCGAAATCCTGGCCCGGCAGCAGGCTGCCGCTCTGGTAGGAGCCTATGTCGCCGGCCAGCACCAGCACGTCGGCATCGGGTGCGGGCTCTGCGGTGAAATGCGGATGGGCCTCGAGGTGCAGGTCGGACAGCAGCTGGATCTTCATGCGGCCAAGTGTAGAACCTGCGCTGGCGCGGGCGCCCCGCAAACGGCGCTCAGGTGTGCGGGAAGGTCGCCTCTGCAGAGCGCGTGAGCGTGCGCAGCAGCCAGTCGTAGGCCTGAGGATGCTGGCCGCGCCGGCGCCACAGCGCGTCCACGTGCACGGGCTGCACGTCGAAGGGCAGCTCGCGCAGCACCAGCTTGTCGGCCATGCCGGTCACGGGCACGAAGTGGCGCGGCAATATGGTCAGCAGGTTGGAGGTCATGACCACGCGCCCGGCCGTGAAGAACTGGTTGACGGTAAGCACCACCTGGCGCGTGCGGCCCAGCGAGGCCAGGGCCTCGTCGATGAAGCCGAAGGAGCGGCCCGAGAAGCTCACCAGCATGTGGCGCGCCGCGCAGTAGTTGTCCAGCGTCAGCGGCACATCGGCCAGCGGATGGCCCTGGCGCATCACGCACAGGTACTCGCCTTCATACAGGCGCCGGCTGTCGAAGGCCACCAGGGCGCCCGACTGCGCGCGCGCCGTCAGGTCGGCCAGCGCGGCGGGGAAGTAGCCCACGGCCATGTCGGCCTCGCCGGCCTCCAGCAGGCTGCGCGGGTCGCGCGTGGTCAGCGGCAGCACGCGGATGCCGATGCCGGGCGCCTCGCGCTCCAGCAGGCTGAACATGGGAGGAATCAGCGTGGCGGCCGTGGCGTCGGCCATGGCCAGCACAAAGGTGGCGGTGGCGGTGGAGGGGTGGAATTCGCCTGGCGTCAGCGTGTCCTGCAGCTGCTGCAGCGCCTCGCGGATCACGGGCCACAGCGCCAGCGCGCGCGGCGTGGGCTCCACGCCCTGGCCCTGGCGCACCAGGAGCTCGTCGCCCAGCGCCTCGCGCAGGCGGCGCAGCGCATTGCTCACGGCCGGCTGGGTGATGGCCAGCTTGTGGGCCGCCCGCGTGAGGCTGCGCTCCGCCATCACCTCGTCGAAGACGCGCAGCAGGTTCAGATCCAGTGTGCGGAAGTTCAGGGCGGACATGGCCGTGGCAGCGAGCGCTGAGTCATCACTGGTGTGAATGCTACAGATTCAAGATATAAATTTGAAGAACTCTAGGGTAAACCCTATAGTTACCCCTAGTCGCCCGCCACGCCGTCAAAAGCGGCCATTTAACTGGGTTTATCTGCCATGAGCAACTTCATTTACAACTCCTACTGTGTCGAGCACCCTGGTGTGGTGCATGTCTATCAAGCCGCCGACGACCGCAAGAGCGCCGTCAAGCGTTTCTCCGGCAAGCGCGGCGCCAGCGCCCTGCTGCTCGCTGCCCTGGTGGCCGCGCTGATGGTGGTGGTCAACGAGGTCGCCCACAACTGGACCGACGGCCACATGCTGGGCGCCTGGGTCGTGCTGTGGGTTGCCGCCTTCATGGGCCTGGCCCTGTTCTCCGCCCCCGCCCGCCGCGCCGCCATGATGGCCCGTGCCGGCTACCGCGCCTGGACCGAGAGCCGCCAGCAGGCCGCCGCTGACGAGCGCATCTGGAACGCCGCCCTGCAGGACGCCCGCCTGATGGCCGACCTGGCCCGCGCCATGGATAGGCAAGGTAGCTGATCTCTGCCTGGGGTGCCTTGCGGCGCTCCTCCAAAAAAAGCCGCTGCCCACAAGGCGCGGCTTTTTTGTTGTCTGGGGGCGTCGTTGAAACGCCACAAAAAAAGCCTCGCACTGCGAGGCTTTTTCCATGGGTCGAGAGCTACTCAGGGATTCATTGTTCTGTGCATCTTCCACAGTCCATGAAACTGGCGCTGCCCCAAGCAAGGGGCACCGAGGAAGGGCCGCCCCGCACCGAGGGTGCCGTCCCCCCGCGAAGCGAGAGGGGGAAGCGGCGTAGCCGCTCAGGGGGAGCTTTATGTCCCCAGGCGCTTTTCCAGTTCGGCCTTGGTCACCAGCAGCTCCTGGGGCAGCTTGTGGGCCAGCTTGTCGAAGTGCTCGGTGTGCAGCTGCATTTCCTCGGCCCAGGCGGCCTTGTCGATGCTGGTCACGCTGGCGAACTGGTCGGCGGAGAAGTCCAGGCCGGTCCAGTTGATCTCGGCGTACTGGGGCGCAATGCCGAAGGCGGTCTGCTCGCCCTGTGCCTGACCTTCGAGGCGGTCGATCATCCACTTGAGCACGCGCATGTTCTCGCCGTAGCCGGGCCAGACGAACTTGCCGTCGGCATTCTTGCGGAACCAGTTGGTGGTGAAGATCTTGGGCAGGGCCGCGCCCTGGGCCTGGATCTTGGCGCCCAGCGTGAGCCAGTGCTGGAAGTAGTCGCTCATGTTGTAGCCGGCAAACGGCAGCATGGCGAAGGGGTCGCGGCGCACCACGCCCTGGGCGCCGAAGGCGGCGGCCGTGGTTTCCGAGCCCATGGTGGCGGCCATGTAGACGCCTTCGGTCCAGTTGCGGGCCTCGGTCACCAGCGGCACGGTGGTGGAGCGGCGGCCGCCGAAGATGATGGCGTCGATCTTCACGCCCTTGGGATCGTCCCAGGCTTCGTCCAGCGCGGGGTTGTTGGTCGCGGCCACGGTGAAGCGGGCGTTGGGGTGGGCGGCCTTGGCGCCGGTCTCGCGGGCGATCTGGGGCGTCCAGTCCTTGCCTTGCCAGTCGATCAGGTGATCGGGCAGCTTGCCGGTGTCCTTGTCCATGCCTTCCCACCACACGTCGTTGTCGTCGGTCAGCGCGACGTTCGTGAAGATCACGTTCTTGTCGAGGCTGGCCATGCAGTTGGGGTTGGTGTGGTAGTTCGTGCCCGGGGCCACGCCGAAATAGCCGGCTTCGGGGTTGATCGCGCGCAGCGAGCCGTCGGCCTGGGGCTTGATCCAGGCGATGTCGTCGCCGATGGTGGTGACCTTCCAGCCTTCGAAGACCTTGGGCGGCACCAGCATGGAGAAGTTGGTCTTGCCGCAGGCGCTGGGGAAGGCCGCAGCCACGTGGTACTTCTTGCCTTCGGGGTTGGTCACGCCCAGGATGAGCATGTGCTCGGCCAGCCAGCCCTGGTCGCGGCCCATGGTGGAGGCGATGCGCAGCGCAAAGCACTTCTTGCCCAGCAGGGCGTTGCCGCCGTAGCCCGAGCCATAGCTCCAGATTTCGCGCGTCTCGGGGTAGTGGACGATGTACTTGGTCTTGTTGCAGGGCCAGCTGGTCTGGTCCTTCTCGCCTTCGGCCAGGGGCGCGCCCACGGTGTGCACGCAGGGCACGAACTCGCCTTCCACGCCGATCACGTCATACACGGCACGGCCCATGCGGGTCATGATCTTCATGTTGACGGCCACATAGGCGCTGTCGGACAGCTCCACGCCCACGTGGGCGATGGGCGAGCCCAGCGGGCCCATGGAGAAAGGCACCACATACATGGTGCGGCCGGCCATGCAGCCGTCGAACAGCGGCTGCAGCGTGGCGCGCATCTCGTTCGGGGCCATCCAGTTGTTGGTCGGGCCTGCGTCTTCCTTGTTGGCCGAGCAGATGTAGGTGCGGTCCTCGACGCGCGCCACATCGGACGGATCGGACCAGGCCAGGTAGCTGCCGGGGCGCTTGACGGGATCGAGCTTCTTGAAGGTGCCGGCATCGACGAGCTGCTGGCACAGCTGCTCGTATTCCTCCTGCGAGCCATCGCACCAATGGATTTTGGCGGGCTTGCACAGTGCGGCCATCTCGGCCACCCAGGCGATCAGGCGGCTGTTCTTGACATAGGCGGGGGCCTGGATGTTCAGGCCTTGCATGACGGGTGCGTTCATCGCGGAGCTTCCTTCAATTGAAAAAACCAGTTTTTCAAAGGGGACGCGCCTGCTGCACCGCGCCAACTTTGAGAAACGGGCTCTCGTTCAGTCGGCGCGCGAAGGAAGCTCTTCTCTGGGCGGCGAAGCGGCGCTGGCGGAAGCTGGCGGCGCACCGGCTGGGGATTCGATTCTAGGGAGCGGTCACGAATTTGTCAGCAAACGAATGGCAAAAACTATGCATTCTATGCATTGAAGTATGCAATATGAACGATGAAATTGCCTGTTGAAAAGGCAAGCAAAAAGCCCCGCAAAGCGGGGCCTGGTGCAGGGGCAGGAGGGCCGGATTCAGGCCATGTTGACGGCAATGAAGGCCAGCAGAAACATCAGCACGGCGCCTGCCAGGGGCAGGATGACAGGCATGTAGGGGACGACGGCCTCGGTGGCGTCTTCGGGGGCCGGCTGCTCGCCGTGGTGCGCTGCGGGATCGTGCGTCATGCAAAAGCTCCTGGCTTGCCAATGGGGATGCCTGATTCTAGGCAGGCCTGTCCCCTGGCGCCTTCGGGGAAAGCCATGACACCGGGCCTGCTAGACGGCATTGACCTGCATGCCTTCGGCCTGAAGGGCGGCTATGACCTCGTCGATATGGGCCTTGTTGCGCGTCTGCAGCACCAGCTCGATTTCCACGCTCTGCGCGGCCAGCATGGTGAAGGCGCGCTGGTGGTGGACTTCCTCGATATTGGCGCCCGCTGCAGCCACTGTGGCCGTGATGCGCGCCAGCACGCCGGGCACGTCGCGCGCGCTGACCTTGATGCGTGCCAGCCGCCCGGAGCGCACCATGCCGCGCCCGATGATGGCCGCCAGCAGCAGCGGATCGATATTGCCGCCCGACAGGATCATTCCCACCTTCTTGCCCGCAAAGCGCTGCGGATGGCGCAGCAGCGCGGCCAGGCCTGCGGCGCCCGCGCCCTCGACCAGGGTCTTCTCGATCTCCAGCAGCATGAGCACGGCCTGCTCGATATCGCCCTCATCGACCAGCAGCATGTCGTCCACCAGGCGTGCCACGACTTCCTGCGTGATCGCGCCGGGCTGGGTGACGGCAATGCCTTCGGCGATGGTCGAGGTGCCCATGGGCAGCTCGGCCTGGCGCACGGCATTGAACATGGACGGAAAGCGCTGGGTCTGCACGCCGATGATTTCGATGTCCGGGTTCAGCCCCTTGGCCGCCGTGGCCACGCCCGCGATCAGGCCGCCGCCGCCAATGGCCACGACCAGCAGGTCCAGATCCGGCTGCTCGGCCAGCATTTCCAGCGCCAGCGTGCCCTGGCCCGCCGCGATCTGCTCGTCGTCATAGGGGTGGACAAAGCACAGGCCCTGCTGCTCGGCCAGCGCGTAGGCGTGCTGGCGCGCCTCGGCCAGGGAGTCGCCGTGCAGCACGACCTCGGCGCCGAAGCCGCGCGTGCGCTCCACCTTCACCCCCGGGGTGAAGCGCGGCATGACGATGACGGCACGCACCCCCAGGCGCTGCGCGTGGTAGGCCACGCCCTGGGCATGGTTGCCGGCGCTCATGGCGACCACGCCGCGTGCGCGCTCCTCGGGCGAGAGCTGGGCCAGCTTGTTGAGGGCGCCGCGTTCCTTGAACGAGGCCGTGAACTGCAGGTTCTCGAACTTGAGATACACCTGCGCGCCCGTGATCTGGGACAGCGTGCGCGATTCCACGCAGGGCGTTTCGAGCACGGCGCCGCGCAGGCGGCCGGCGGCGTTCTGGATGTCTTGGAGGCTGAGCATGGCGCATTGTGGCGCACACGCGGGCCTGCGCGCGCCAGGCCATGCAATGGATTCCCCGCAGCCAGCGTGGTGCAGGGGGCTTTCATAAAATAAGAATCATTCTTGTCTGTGGGGCGCGCACCGCTCCGGCTGGCCATGGCTTTCTCCTCTGTCCAAACACCTGCACGCCCTCCGCGCTGGCTGGGGCGGGGCACGCTGCGTGCCTGTGACTTCAGCGGGCCCGACTACCGCATCCTCGATGCCGAGGTCACGGCGCAGGATGCGCTGCTGGCCGGGCACCTGCAGGCCTGGCAGGTCCAGCCCGGCCTGTGGCTGCATGGCGTGGAAGCCCGCGACCTGCGCACCATGAGCACGCGTTCGCCGGCCGTGCCGGGCCTGCACATGGTCGTGCTGCTGGAGGGGTGCGTGGACGTGGCCTTCGGCAACCAGGGCCTGCAGCTGCAGGTGGCGCCCGCCAGCGCCGCCGGTGCTCATGTGCAGGCCTGCGGGGCCGTCATCCACACGCGGCCCGGCGACATGTTCATGCGGCAGTGGCGGCGCGGAAAGTTCGAGCGCAAGCTCAGTATCACCGTGCAGCCGCAGTGGTTTGCTGCGCAGACCCTGCCCATGGCGGCGCCGCCGCTGCTGCAGCGCTGGATGGAGCAGCAATTGCTGGCCATACGGCCCTGGCAGCCCTCGCCGCGCGCCGTGGCGGTGGCCGAGCAGATCATCCAGCTGGCACGCGAGGGCTCGGCGCCCTTGCTGCTGGCCAGCCGCACGCTGGAGCTGGTGCACGAGGCCGTGCAGTCCCTCGAGGCGCCCGAGCCCGATCCGGCGCAGACCGTGCCGGGCGTGCTGGGCGTACGCGAGCACCGGCGCATGGCGCGCCTCAAGGCCCTGCTGGACAGCGGCGGCGACGGCTGCCGCACGCTGGCCGAGATCGCACGCGAAGTGGGCCTGAGCGCCAGTGCGCTGCAGCGCCAGTTCCGCCTGGCCTATGGCTCCAGCATCGACGAGTACCGGCGCGAGCAGCGGCTGGCGCGCGCCTGGGCCGCGCTGGAGCAGACGGGCTGCAGCGTGGCCGAGGTCGCGCATGGGGCCGGCTATTCCAGCGCGGCCAACTTTTCCACGGCCTTCAAGCGCCGCTTCGGCATCTCTCCCAAGCTGGTGCGTGCCCGGGTCTGACGCCCGGCGGGCGTCTTTGGCGCGTGGCGCAAACATCGGCAGGCCTGCCGCAAAGCCTGCTTGCGCCAGGCGGTGCTGCAATCTGGCAAAAGAAAGGACATACGCGAATGACACAGCTGCAGGCGCGCACCTCGGTGCACATGGACAGGCCCGACGAAGCCATTGCCGCCATCGTCGGGCACATGCAGGAGCACGACATCACCGTGCGCCGCGAAGGCACGCGCTGGGTGGCCGACTACGAAGGCGGCCGGGGCCAGCTGTGGCTGGAGGGCCGGCAGGTGCATGCCGAGGTGGCGGCACCCGGCGTGGAGCTGCTGCAGGACATGAAGCTCATGCTGGCCCACCTGCTGCTGGAGGCCACGGGCGCCGCCGACGGCTCCCTGGCCTGGGAGGGTGACGGCGCCGCGCTGCAGCGCCCGCCGGCCTTCCGCGTGCTGCAGGTGCTGGCCGTGCGCGATCTCACGCCGCACATGCGCCGCGTGCGCTTTGCCTGCGACGACATGGCGCGCTATGCGCAGGACACCCACATCCACGTCAAGCTGCTGTTTCCGCAGCCGGGCGTGACCGAGCCCCAATGGCCCACGCTGTCGGCCAGCGGCCTGCTGCGCCTGCCCGAGGGTGACATGCGCCTGGACATGCGCACGTACACCATGCGTGCGATGGGAATGGCCCAAGACGGCGCCGACGGATGGATCGACGTGGACTTCGTGCTGCACGAGGATGCAGGCCCCGGGTCGGCCTGGGCCGCGCGCGCCCAGCCGGGCCAGCGCATCGGCATGACCGGCCCCGGCGGGCGCACGGCCACCCCGGCCGACTGGATGCTGCTGGCCGGCGACGACACCGGCCTGCCGGCCATGCTGCGCATTGCGGCCGCCCTGCCGGCGCACACGCGCGGCCATGTGTTTGCCGAAGTCCAGGGCCCGCAGGACGAGCAGCCCGTGCAGGCGCCCGCAGGCCTGCAATGGCACTGGCTGCACCGCGGCGCTGCCGAGGCCGGGACCACCACGCTGCTGATCGACGCGCTGCGCGCCGTGCGCTGGCCGGATGCGTTGGCCGGTCATCCCGCCAGCCGCTTCGTCTGGGCCGCTGGCGAGTTCGACACCGCCCAGGCCGTGCGCCAGTGGGCGCGCGAGGAGCGCGGGCTGGAAAAGCACGAGCAGCTGGTCGTGGCCTACTGGCGGCGGGGCATGAGCGAGTCGGATTTCAAGGCCGCGAAGTAGGCCGCCAAGTAGGCCGCGAAGCAGGCCACGCAGGAGGCCGGCGCCTCAGGGGGCGCTGCGCTCCTGACGCAGCAGGAATTTCTGCAGCTTGCCTGTGGGCGTGCGCGGCAGGCTGGCCGCAAAGACGAATTCACGCGGGATCTTGTAGCGCGCCAGCCTGTCGGCCAGGAATTGCTGCAGCGCCTCGGTATCGGGCGCGGTCTCGCCGCGCAGCACCACATGGGCGATGACGGTCTCGCCCCATTCGGGGTGGGGCCGGCCCACGACGGCGACGTCGGCGACCTGGGGATGGGCCGAGATCGCGTCCTCCACCTCCTTGGAATACACGTTCTCGCCACCCGTGATGACCATGTCCTTGGTCCGGTCCACGATGAAGAGATAGCCCGCGTCGTCCAGGCGCGCAAGATCGCCCGTGCGGTACCAGCCGCCCGGTGCGAAGGCGGCAGCCGTGGCCTGGGCGTCGTGCAGGTAGCCGTCCATCACGCTGCCGGTGCGCAGCCAGATCTCGCCGGTGTCGCCCGGGCTGGCATCCTCGCCGTCGTCGCGCACCACGCGCATGTCCACGCCGGGCAAGGCCACGCGGCCTATGGAGCCGGCCCGCTCCACCTGCTCCTCGGGGTAGAGCGTGGTGCCCGTGGGGCCGGTCTCGGTCATGCCGTAGACCTGGTAGAAGCGGTCGCTGCGGTAGGCCGTGGCCAGCTTGCGCGCCATGTCGGCGCCGATGGGGCCGCCGCCGTAGACCCAGGCGCGCACGCTGCTCAGGTCGTAGCGGGCAAAGTCGGGCAGCATCTGCAGCGGCGCGAAGTAGGAGACGGGGGCGCCGAAGTACAGCGTCACGCCCTCGTCCTGCACGGCCTGCAGGAAATGCTGCGGGTGGTACTCGCGCAGCAGCACCACGGTGCCGCCCATGTACAGCGTGCCGCCAAACCAGTTGTTGAGCGGCGAGGAATGCCAGATGGGCATGGCCATCAGCGTGCGTTCCTCGCGCGTGATGGACAGGCCCAGCGCGGCCGTGATCGCCGCCAGCGTGACGGCGCGGTGGCTCAGCAGGCAGCCCTTGGGCCGGCCCGTGGTGCCGGAGGTGTAGAGCACCTGGGCGATGTCGCCATCGGCGGGCCGCGCGCCTTCCAGGGGCCTGGCGGCCGCCACCAGCGTGTCCCAGTCCTGGACACCCGGGACGGCCTCTTGCGCCTCGGTCACAAGGCGGGCGCAGGGGTGTGGCGCGGCGGCGACCACGGGCGCGAGTGCGGCGTCAAACACCAGGGCCTTGCACTGCGCGTGGCCGAGGATGTACTGCAGCTCGGGCGCCTGCAGCTTGTGGTTGACGGGCACCAGCGCGGCGCCCAGGCGCCAGGCGCCGAACAGGGCTTCGACAAAGCCCGGCGTGTTCAGGCACATCAGGGCCACGGTATCGCCCCGGCCCACGCCCTGGGCCTGGAGGACGGCGGCAGCGCGCTGCGAGCGCCGCTGCATGTCGGCATAGCTGATGGAGGCGCCGCGGTCGCGCAGAAAGGCCTTGGCAGGCGTCTTGCGCACGGCGCTGTCGAAGGCGTCGAGCAGGTTCATGTCTTGTCTCCTTGTGCTTTGTTGTGTGGCGGGCCGGCCACCGCTTCAGGCGGGCAGCGCGCGCTGCAGGATGGCGGCAATGTCCAGGCCTGCGGGATCGAAGGCGCCCGCCACCATGGCGCCCTGCTGCGCGCCCAGGCGCGTGGCGATGAAGCCGTCGGCCATGGCGGGCGGCGCATGGCGGCGCAGCAGGCAGGCCTGGGCCAGCAGCACCAGGTCCTGCACCAGGCGGCGTGCCTGGGCCTCGAGCTGGTCAGGCGGGCCGGACAGGCGCCGGGCCAGCGACTGCGCCTGCTGCAGAAGCGCGGGCTCGCCCGCCGCCGTGTCGATCAGGTCCTGCAGCAGCAGCTGCGCGCCGTCGGGCTCGCGCGAGATGGCGCGCAGCACGTCGAGGCACATGACGTTGCCCGAGCCTTCCCAGATCGAGTTCACGGGCGCCTCGCGGAACAGGCGCGCCATCACGCCCGTGTCCACATAGCCGTTGCCGCCCAGCACCTCCATGGCCTCGCCCGTCAACTCCACGCCGCGCTTGCAGACCCAGAACTTGGCCGCCGGCGTCATGATGCGTTTCCAGGCGCGCTCCAGCGGATCGCCCTCGTCGCCTCCACGCTCATAGGCCTGGGCCAGGCGCATGGCGATCTGCAGCGCGGCCTCGCTCTCCAGCGCCAGGTCGGCAAGCACGCTGCGCATCAGCGGCTGCTCGGCCAGCCGCTTGCCGAAGACGCTGCGCCGGCGCGCATAGGCCAGGGCCTGCACCGTGGCCGAGCGCAGGATGGCGGCGCTGCCCAGCACGCAGTTCAGGCGCGTGTAGGTGGCCATCTCGATGATGGTGGGAATGCCCCGGCCTTCCTCGCCCATCAGGATGCCCCAGGCGTCCTCGAACTCCACCTCGCTGCTGGAGTTGCTGCGGTTGCCGACCTTGTCCTTCAGGCGCTGCACGCGCACCGCATTCTTTGTGCCGTCGGGGCGCCAGCGCGGAACGTAGAAGCAGGCCTGCCCACCGCCTTCCCCCATGCGCGCCACCACCAGGTGGGCATCGCACATGGGGGCCGAGAAGAACCACTTGTGGCCGCGCAGCAGGTACTCGCCGCCGCGCCCGCCGGCGTGCACCGGCATGGCCACCGTGGTGTTGGCGCGCACGTCGGAGCCGCCCTGCTTCTCGGTCATGCCCATGCCCAGCCACATCGATGCCTTGTCGGCCACGGGCAGGTCGCGCGGATCGTATTCGTGGCTGAACAGCTTGCCCTGCAGCTGCTGCCACAGCGCCGGTTCCTTTTGCAGCAGCGGGATGGCGGCCGTGGTCATGGTGGCCGGGCACAGCGTGCCCTGTTCGACCTGGCCATGCAGGTAGAAACCTGCGGCCCAGGCGCTCCAGCGGCCCGCGCTGCTGTCCTCGAAGGGCAGGGAGATCAGCCCCTGCTGCCGGTATAGTCCCAGCAGCGTGTGCCAGCTCGGGTGGAACTCCACGGCGTCGATGATGCGGCCGCGTGCGTCGAAGCGGTGCAGCTCTGGCGTGTGGCGGTTGGCCTGCTCGGCCAGCTCCCAGGTGGCGCGCTCGCCCAGCTGCTGCGCATAGCGCGACAGCGAAGGGATGTGGCGCGCAGCGCCGCTGCGCTGCAGGGCCTCGGCCAGGGCGGGGTCGGCCTCCAGCAGGTTGAAGTCGGTGAGTTCGTCGACCTGGTTCAGGACGTCGTGCGTGTTCCAGGTGTGCCCTGTCTGCAATGTCTGGCCGGTGCTCATGCGTGTCTCCGTGATCGTGGGTCTCAACGCAAAAGTCTAGGAAAAATGCCCAGCAAAGGTGTTCGGGTTTCACGGCAGCAGCCGCAGCCGCCCAAAGTGCGGCGCCGCCCCCTGCAATCGCGCGCGCAGGCCACCTCGCAGGCGCTGCAGGACGCCTTTGTTCGGCTTGTGATCGAGCAGGGCTACGAGCGCACCACGGTGCGCGAGGTGGCGGCCGTGGCCGGCGTGGGCCTGGGCACCTTCTACGAATACTTCGGCAACATGGACACGCTGGCGGCCATGTGCATCCACCGCCAGGTGCAGGCCCTGCATGCCCAGGGACTGCAGACGCTGCAGGGATGCGCCGGCATGGCGCCGGCCACGCGCGTGGACCGGCTGCTGGACACCTTGGTGGACGGCATTGCGCGCGAGGCGCCGATGTGGGCTGCGCTGTTCATGCTCGAGCGCAAGGTGTCCGCGCCCGAGCCCTTCCGGCGCCACTACCAGGCCTATGTGCAGCTGTGGGCCATGGCGCTGCAGGACTGCGATCCGCCGTTGCCCGAGCCGGCCCAGCCCCTGGCGCGGCTGCTGCACACGATGACCTATGGCTGGGTGTCGCAGTCGCTGCTGGCGCTGGGGCCGCAGCAGACGCCGCAGCAACTGCGCGAGCCGCTGGGCTGGGCCATTCATGCGCTGCTGCGCAAGGCGCAGGCTGCGTAGTCCCTCAGGGCCCAGGGGCCCGAGACTCAGATGCGCGGAAAGCGCAGCGTGAAGCGGGCGCCGCCCCGCTCGGAATCGTCGGCCTCCACGCTGCCGCCCTGGGACAGGGTCAGCGCCTTGACGATGGACAGGCCCAGGCCAGAACCCTCGCGGCGGCGCTTGCCGGGCACCTGGGCAAAGCGCTGGAAGGGATGGGCGCGCAGCTCGCTGGGCAGGCCGGGGCCTGCATCGCTGATGCGCAGCACGGTCCAGGCGCGGCCTTCGATATCGGACTCCACCGTGAGCGCCACGCCCAGCCAGGCGCCGCTGGCCGCATGGCGCATGGCGTTGCTGACCAGGTTGGAGAGGATCTGGCGCATGCGGTCGGCATCGGCGCGGATGTCGGTCATGCCTTCGTCGGTGGGGCCGGGCAGGGACAGGTCCAGCTGCATGCCGTGCTGCTGCAGCTGGGGGTGGAGCTGGTCCAGCGTCTCGGCCACCAGCAGGGTCAGGTCCATGCGCTGCTTTTGCAGCGAGAGCTGGCCTGCATCGGCCATGGACAGCGTGTGCAGGTCGTCCACCAGCCGGCCCAGGTGCTCGACCTGGGACAGCAGGGTGTTCAATTCGGTGTCGTCCGCCGCGATGACGCCATCGCAGATGGCATGCAGTCGCGCCTGCAGCACCGTCAGCGGCGTGCGCAGCTCATGCGAGATCGAGGCCGCCGTGGCGCGGCGCTCGGTCTCCAGCGTCTCCAGCGAATCGATCATGCGGTTGAAGGCCTCCACCATCTCGGCCATCTCGCCGTGGGCCTTGCCGGGCAGGGCGCGCGCGCTGAAGTCGCCCAGCTCCACGCGCTTGGCCACCTCGACCATGGACGCCAGGGGCCGCGTCACCAGGCGAGACACCCAAAAGCCCACGGCCAGTCCGAAGGGCAGGCACACCAGCAGGCCGATGACCAGCGACCATTTCTCGCCGAACAGCAGATCGCCCGTCCAGTACTGGCCATAGATCTGCATGGCGCGCGGGCTGTCCTCCAGCGACTGGGCGTTGAGTTCGTCCAGCTCGATCTGCACGGCCGGCGGCAGGCTGTTGTAGAAGTCGCGGTACTGGATCTCGGAGAACACCAGCACGCCGATGGCCAGCAGGGCGATGGTGCTGAGCACGGTGGCCGTGATCCACAGGCCGAAGCGCACCCAGATGCGGTTGGGCCTCAGTCCCAGGGCCATAGCCGGTAGCCGATGCCACGCACGGTTTCGATCAGGCCTTCCTGGCCGGCCAGCTGCAGCTTGCGGCGCAGCTTGGACAGGTGCGAGTCGATGACGCGCTCCAGCGCATCGCTCTCGGGCAGGCAGTGCTCGATCAGGTGGGAGCGCGAGAAGCAGCGCCGGGGCTGGGCCGCCAGGCAGGCCAGCAGGCGGAACTCGGTCAGCGTCAGGGGCAGCGGCAGGGCGCGGCCCTCGTTGTCGTAGACCACGGCGCTGTGCGCCTCGGTATCGATCTCGATGGGGCCCACGCGGATGGGCGCGGGCGCCGGGTTCTTGCGCGCCTGGGTGCGTCGCAGCACGGCGCGCACGCGGGCCACGACCTCGGGCGGATTGAAGGGCTTGACCACGTAGTCGTCGGCGCCCAGGCGCAGGGCCAGCAGCTTGTCCACATCGTCGGCCAGGGCCGTGACCATGATCACGGGCGTCTGGCTGTCATCGCGGATGGCGCGCAGCACGTCGATGCCATCCATGCCGGGCAGGTGGATGTCCAGCAGCACCAGGTCGGGCCGCAGCTGGCGGAACAGCTGCAGCGCCTCCTGCCCGTCCGAGGCCATGCGCGAACGCAGCCCGTCCCGCTCGAGATAGGCCGTCAGGATGCTGGCGATGGCGGGCTCGTCTTCGACGACGAGCACGAGGGGGGTGGTTGCCGTTGGCTGTGCTGTGGAGTTCATGGGAAAGCTGGCAGGGCCAAGCGCACATTATGGTGCGATGCCCTGCGAGCCGCAGCCCTCCATATTGGCTCCACGAAGTCTGCAATCGCGCGCAAGGCTGGCGCTGTTCATTTCCTGCAGTCCCATCAGCGGCTATTGGTAGCTCATCGTGAAGGTCGCCCTGCCATAGGCCACGCCAGGTGTCACGCTGCCGGCTGTCTGCACCAGGCGCGCGCTCAGCGGAATCTTCAGGCTGTTCTGCCCCTGTGCGACCTGGCCCGCATTCCATTGGTTGGCATTGCCCAGGTTGCCGGAGTCGGGGCCGAAGCTCACGGGCACGTTGTTTCTCAGTACCTGTATGCCGACACCCCGGGCCTTGGAGTTTTGGGCCAGCGTCAGCGTGCTCGATCGGTTGGTCGCCTGGGTGGCATCCGTCAGCGTGACGAAGGCGGTCAGGCGTGTATTGGCTTCGCCTCCCGCGCAGGTCAACTCGATGCTGAAGTCCTTGGCTGCCGTGACGGTCCCGATTCCCTTGAAATCGGCGAACGGGGCGGGGGCCATGGTCACGTCGATCTTGCCCGTGGACACCCGGCAGGTCGGCGGCCTGGGGCGGCTGCTGACGTTGACGGTGATGCCACTCGAAAAGAATACCGTGGCCAGCAAGTCACGGGCATTGCTGGTCCCAGAGTAGATTCGTGCGAAGCTGCCATTCAGGAAACCGCCAGATGTGAGTTCCCCGGTTTTCACGAGCTCGAGGGTCATGTTGTTGCTTGGCAGTGAATGGAATATGCCCTGTTTCAGCATGGACCCGGAATAAGGCGCGGCTCTTTCCCACGTGATTCTCATGCCCAGGTTGGGAATGGAGGTGGAATATATTCCACCGCTTTCCGTTCCAATGCCTTCTATGTAATAAAAATCATTGTCGCAAGAAATGTGGTAGCTGCCGGCCCCGGTATTTTGCAAAGCCATTGTCCTGGAATAGACAACGCTGCCAATCGGATAATTTTCGTTGACGATGGTGGGGGTGTTGGCCGAACCCGGAAACTGGGCATTCCAGCCCTGGGAGGAACAACGGGCCCAGGATGAAATAGGGGCCATGAAGAAAATCAAGAGGAGCGGCATGGCCAATGCATGGCGCAAGATGGCTGTGAAAGGCATGCTGTGGACTCCAGCCAGGAAGATATGGATCAATGTCCTTGGGACAGGCGGCACCGGGCGCGATATCCGGTCAATATACCGACCTGTATGCGGCATTGGAATCGGAGTGTTCTGAAAATAAACTCGGAATCATCCGAGTCCGCGGTAATCTGGCGCGGTCCGCGACTGACTCCCACCCGGGATGGGCAAGAGAGGCTTGCGCACGGCGCCGCGTTCTCCATGTTTCCTCCATAAAGCCTGCAACCTCGCGCAAGCTTGGCCGCGTCCAATGGCTATCCGGGGACATGGTTCCCTGGCCTCGTTTTCCCGGTCCTCCCCCTCGATCATCCCCTCCCGCCTGTCCATCCCGTGAACCACGCCGCCGCGACGCAACGCCTCTCCAGCCTGTGCCTGGGCGCCGCCCTGGCGCTGGCCGGCTGCTCATCGCCGCCCCCGGCACAGCTCGACGGCTCGGTGCCTGCGCAGTGGACACAGCCCCTGCCCGCCGCCGCGCCGGGCGCATCTGGCTCGGCCGCCGCACCCGACCTGCAGGGCTGGTGGAAGGCCTGGGGCGATGAATCCCTCAACACCCTGGTCGAGGAGGCGCTGGCCGCCAACCTCGATCTGTCCCAGGCCCAGTCGCGCCTGCGCCAGCAGCGGCTGCTGGCGGGCACGGCCGGCGCTGCCTTCCGGCCCGTGTTCACGGCCGGTGCGCGCACGCTGCAGGACATCGCAGCCATCGACTCGTATTTCCACGCCAGCATCGACGTGAGCTGGGACCTGGGCCTGTTCGGCGCCCGCGAGGCCGGCGAGCGCAATGCCGCAGCTGCCGTGCTCGATGCACGGGGCCGCCTGCAGGCAGCGCGCGTGGCCCTGGTGGCCGACGTGGTGCACCGCTACCTGGACATCCGCATGGCCCAGCGCCAGCTGGCCCTGATCGACGAGCAGGCGCAGCTGGATGCGCGTGCCCTGCAACTGGCCCAGGTGCGCCAGCAGCAGCGCCTGGGCACGGCCGAGGCCGTGCGCCAGCTGCAGTTGCAGGCCGGCCAGAGCGCTGCTCTGCGTGCGGGCCTGCGTGAAACCCAGGCCCGCAGCGCCCACATGCTGGCCGCACTGCTGGGCCGCACACGGCCCGATGCGCAATGGCTGCAGGCCGATGCGACAGCGCCGCTGCCCGGCCCGCAGGCGCTGGGCGTGGCGGTCCTTCCGGCCGACCTGCTGCGCACGCGCCCCGACATCCAGGTGGCGCAGGCCGGCGTGGAACGCGCCGCAGCCGAGCAGGGCATTGCGCAAGCGGCGCTGTACCCGCGCTTCGTGATCGGCGGCTCGCTGCTGTATTCGTTCAACATCACCCAGAACCTGCGCACGACGCAGGACAACGCGCCCACCTTCGGGCCGCAGATCGACATTCCCCTGTTCGACTGGGGCCGCCGCCGCTCGCAGGCCGATGCCAGCGAGCTGGCGCTGCAGGCTGCCATCCAGGGCTACCGCCAGAGCGTGCTGGACGGCGTGGCCGAGGTCGAGTCCGCACTGGCCGCCATCGGTGCCCAGCGCCAGCGCATCGCCGCGCTGCAGGACTCGCAGCAGGTGCTTGCCGAGCGCGAACGCGTGCAGCACCAGCGCCAGAAGCTGGGCCTGGACAGCGAGTTCGGTGGTCTGGCGTCCCGGCGCGCCGCATTGCAGGCGCGCAGCGAGCAGACCACCGCCCTGGCCGCCCATGCCCTGGCCTATGTGGCGCTGTACAAGGCCCTGGGCGGCGCGCCGCTGCCTGCCGAGGACAGGCCGGAGGACGATTCCGGCAACGGCCCTGCGCCCGTGGCTCAGGGGGCATCCTCATGATCGCGCTGGCGCGCAAGACGCTGGTGCACGAGTGGCGCCGGTTCATTCCCTCCGTTTTCGCGGTGGGCTTCTCCGGCGTGCTGCTGGCCATGCAGGCCGCGCTGGTGCTGGGCATCTTCGGATCGGCCGCGCTGTATGTGACGGCGTCCTCGGCCGATCTGTGGATCGGCTACCCGGGCACGCAGAGCGTGAATTTCGGCCGCACCATCGGCCGCGACGTGGACATGCGCCTGCGCATGGACCCGGACATCACTGCCGTCGAGCCCTACGTCTGGGTCGATGGCGACTGGCGCTCCAGCACGCCGGCCGGCGGCGCGGCCAGCGAACACGGCGGCGGCGTGTCGGTCTACCTGTCCGGCATTGCCACCGATGATGCCTCCATGCTGTTTTCCCGCGTGCTCCAGCCCTGGCAGCGGCAGCGCCTGCGCGAACCCGGCGCCGTGATCGTGGACCGGGCCGACCTGCAGACGCTGGGCGCCAGCGAGGGCGGCGTGGCCTGGGTCAACAACCACCGCGTGCAGGTGGTGGCCGCCGTGGACGGGCTGCGCGGCCTGGGCGGCGTGAACGTGCTGGCCTCGCTGGCCACGGCGCGCGAGATTGCCGGTGACCCGGGCCAGGGCAGCACCTACTTCGTGGCGCGCGTGCGCCCCGGCGCCTCGGCCAAGGCCGTCCAGCAGCGCCTGAACCAGTCCACGCCCAGCTTCGGCCCCTACGAGGCATGGACAGCCAAGGAATTCGCGCGGCGCTCGCAGCGCTACTGGATGTTCGACACGGGCGCCGGCGCGGGCGTGCTGTTCATGGCCGTCATCGTCTGCCTGGTGGGCTCGGTGGTCACCAGCCAGTCGCTCAAGGCTGTGGTGGCTGCCTCGTCGCGCGAGTACGCCGTGCTCAACGCGCTGGGCGTGAGCCGCGCGGCCCTGGGCCGCGTGGTGGTGGAGCAGGCCTGCTGGATCGGCGGCCTGGGCTTCGTGATGGCCGCGCTGGCCAGCGCCGTGCTGCTGGCCGTGGCCACGGCCTACCGCGTGCCCGTGGCGCTGAACGCATCGGCCGTGCTGGCCTGTGCCGTGCTGGTGGCCGTGCTGTCCCTGCTGTCGGGCCTGGGCGCCATGCGCAGCCTGCTGCGCGCCGACCCGGCCACGCTGCTGCGCTGAAGACTTCCATACACCATGAACGTGATGAATGCCTCTTCCCCCGCGCCCACGGCGGTGCCTCGCACGGCGCCCAGCCTGGAAGCCGTGCGGCTGTGCAAGTCCTTCCTGTCGGGCATGGTCAGCGTGCAGGTGCTGCAGGGCCTGTCGGTATCGCTGTACGCGGGCGAACTGAGCCTGATCTCTGGCCCTTCGGGCTGCGGCAAGAGCACCCTTCTGTCGCTGATGTCGGGCCTGCAGGCGCCGGACAGCGGCTACGCCATGGCGCTGGGCGAGGACCTGGGCAAGCTGGGCACGCGGGCGCTGGAGAAGTTTCGCCTACGCCACACGGGCTTCGTCTTCCAGGGCTTCAACCTGTTCCCGGCGCTGACGGCCATCGAGCAGGTGCAGCTGCCCCTGGGCTACATGGGCCTGCGCAGCGACGAGGCCCTGCGCCGCGCGCAGCAGGCGCTGGACGAGGTCGGCCTGTCCCACCGCGCCCACATGCGCCCGGCCGAACTGTCGGGCGGCGAAAAGCAGCGCGTGGCCATTGCGCGCGCCATGGCCAAGGCGCCGCAGCTGCTGTTCGCCGACGAACCCACGAGCGCGCTGGATGCCGAAAGCGGCCAGCGCGTCATCGACATCCTGCACCGCGCGGCGCGCAACCATGGCACGACCGTGCTGTGCGTGAGCCATGACCCGCGCCTGGTGCGCCATGCCGACCGCGTGCTCGGCATGGAGGATGGCGCCATCCGCAGCGACTGGCGCCAGACCTCCCCGTTGAAGGAAAAACAATGAAGCACCCCCTGAGCGGCCTTGCCGCTTCCACTGCCGGACTGGCTGCGGCGCTGGCCGCCGCCGCGCTGCTGGCGGGCTGCGGTCCTTCGCACGATGCGCCCGCCAATGCGGGCCAGGCCAGCTCCAGGGCGCAGCAAAACGGCCCGGCGGCAGTGGCCGTGGCGCGCGGCAAGATCGAGGTGGAAGGCGGACTGCTGGACCTGTCGCCCGCCGTGGCCGGCGTGGTGCAGCAGCTGTCCGTCAAGGAAGGCCAGTCCGTGCAGCGCGGCCAGCTGCTGCTGAGGCTGGCCGACGAGACGGGCCAGGCCGACCTGGCCGTGGCCGAGTCCGAGGCCCAGCTGGCCAAGGCCCGCCAGAAGGCACGCGCCGCGCGCCTGCCCCAGCTCAAGCAGACCCTGGCGCGCTGGCAGGCAGCGGCCCGCGAGGGCGCAGCCGACGCGCAGAACGTGGACGAGGCCGCGCAGGCACTGCGCGATGCCCAGGCCGAGATCGACGTGGCCGCGGCCGAGGCCCAGGTGGCGCAGCGCAAGCTCGAACAATTGCGCGCCCAGCACAAGCGCCAGGAACTGCGCGCGCCCGAGGCCGGCACCGTGGTGCGCCTGGCCACCCACGCGGGCAGCCAAGCCGTGCCCGGCACGCCGGCCGTGGTGCTGCTGCCGCAGCGCCCGCTGCAGGTGCGCGCCGAAATCAACGAAAGCTTCGCCGCCGCCGTGCGCGAAGGCATGCGTGCCACGGTGACGCTGGATGCCGATGGCGCCGCACAGCAGCAGCTGCCTTCGGCACGCGTGCTGCGCATCAGCCCCGTCTATGGCACGGCGCGGCTGCAGGACGACCAGCAGCGCGGGCCGGTGCGTGTCATCGAATGTGTGCTGGTCTTCGAGCAAGCTCCCGCCGCCGCCGTGCGCGTGGGCCAAAACGTAAGGGTGCAGTTCCATGAATAAGCGCATTCCCCTGTATCTGGACACCGCCGCGCCCGGCTGGATGGTGCAAAGCGATTTCGACGGCACGATCAGCCTGCTGGACGTGACCGACACCCTGCTCAACCGCTTCGGCAAGCCCGGCTGGCAGGAGCTGGAAGACGCCTGGGAGCGCGGCGAGATCGGCTCGCGCGAATGCATGAAGGGCCAGGTCGCGCTGCTGGACATGGACGAGGCCGAGCTGCGCGCCCACCTGGACACCATCGAGATCGATCCCGGCTTCGCCGGCTTCGTGGCGGCCGCCCAGGCCCACGGCATGGTGGTGCAGGTGGTCAGCGACGGCATCGACTACGCCATACGCCATGTGCTGGAGCGCCATGGCCTGGGCCATCTGCAGGTCATCGCCAACCGTCTGGTGCCGACCGGCGAGCGCAGCTGGCGCCTGGACTCGCCCTGGGCCAGTGCGCAGTGCGCGCGCGCCAGCGGCAACTGCAAGTGCGAGCGCCTGGCCGAGCAGCAGGCCCAGCATGGCCGCGTGCTCTATGTGGGCGACAGCACCTCGGACTTCTGCGTCTCGGGCCGGGCCGACTTCGTGCTGGCCAAGTACAAGCTGATCGCCCACTGCGAAAGCCGGGGCATCGCCCATGCGCCCTTCGAGCATTTCGAGCAGGCCACGGCCTTGCTCGACAAGGTCGTCCTGGGCCTGGAGGCGCTGGCATGACATACCACCCCCTGAGTCGCTTCGCGCCTTCCCGTTGCACGGCGCCCCCCAAGGGGGACGACACCTTCGGTGCGGGGCGGCGCGGCCGGCCAAGGCCCTTCCTTGGTGTCTCTGGCTTCAGGGCACGCCATTTTCATGGTCAGAGGGCGACGCGCAGCGTCATGGAAAATTGACATGAATTTGAGTGATGGGCTCTCCCTGGTTCAGCGCAGCGAGCCTGCCACGGGGCTGGACAGCGTCTGCGTGACCGAGCATGAATTCGTCATGCCCGGCACGGGCGCTGCCGCGCGCACCGGCGTGCTGCTGGTGCACGGGCTCACGGGCACGCCGGCCGAGATGCGCCTGCTGGCCAAGGGGCTGAACAAGCAGGGCTTCACCGTCTATGCGGTCCAGCTGGCCGGCCATTGCGGCAGCATGGAAGATCTCGTGGACACGCGCTGGACCGACTGGCTGGCCAGCGTGGAAGGCGGCCTGCAGCGGCTGTCGCAGCATGTGGACCATGTGGTGGTCGGCGGCCTGTCCATGGGCGCCGTGCTCTCGCTGGCCGTGGCCCAGCGTCATCCCGACAAGGTGGACGGCGTCTGCGCCCTGTCCACCACCTTCCGCTACGACGGCTGGAGCATCCCCTTCTACACGCGCCTGGCCTTTTTGCTGCCGCTGTTCCGCGCGCTGGGCATTGGCCGCCGCAGCGTGTTCATGGAGCAGCCGCCCTACGGCATCAAGGACGAGGCCCTGCGCGCACGCGTGGTCGAGCAGATGCACTCGGGCGACAGCGCGGCGGCCGGCCTGCCGGGCAATCCCTGGTGGTCCATCATCGAGCTGCGCCGCCTCTCGGCCCACGTGCTGGCGCGCCTGCCCCAGCTGCGCTCGCCCTGCCTGGTCATCCATGCGCGCAACGACGACATCTCGTCGGTGGCCAACGCCCACGACATCGTGCACGGCGCCAGCCAGGCCCATGTCGAGCTGGTGCTGCTGGACAACAGCTACCACATGGTCACCATCGACCGCGACCGCCGCACCGTGATCGCGCGCACCACCGAGTTCGTGGCGCGCATCGCCAGCGGCGCCGCCCCCCGCGAAGGCCGGGCTGTGGAGGCTGCGCCGCATGGGCAGTGATCTCTCGCCGCTGGTCATCACGCTGTGGGTGCTGAACGTGCTGGTGGACAGCGGCGGCCAGCTGGCCTTCAAGGCCGCTGCCAGCCAGCCCGGTGACCTCGACGGCCTGGCACGCTGGCGCTTCATGGCCTCCAGGCCCTGGCTGTGGCTGGGCGTGGGCTGCTATGTGGCCGAGTTCGTGCTGTGGCTGGCCTTTCTCTCGCTGGTGCCGCTGTCCGAAGGTGTGCTGCTGGGCTCCATCAACATCGTGGCCATCATGATCGCGGGCCGGCTGCTGTTTGCCGAGAAGCTGGCACCCATGCGCGTGGCAGGCATCGTTCTGGTGTCCATAGGCGTCGCCATCGTGGGCCTGCATTGAAATGAAGCGCTTTTATTTCATCGGCTTTCTGGTGCTCATGGCCTTCGACACGCTGGCCCAGCTGAGCTTCAAGCAGGCCGGCAATGCGGCGCTGCCGCTGGAGTTCTCGGTGGACTGGCTGGCGCGCGTGTTCGGCCAGCCCTGGATCTATGGCGCCTTCGTGGGTTACATCGGCGCCTTTTTCTCGTGGATGACCTTGCTCAAGCGCGCGCCCATCGGCCCGGCCTTTGCGGCATCGCACCTGGAGATTCTTTCCGTGCTGGCGCTGTCGTACTGGCTGTTCGACGAGCGCATAGGCATGCCCCAGATCATCGGCTGCCTGTTCATCGTGGCCGGCATCGCCTGCCTGGCCGTCAGCGAGACGCAGGAGGCCGAGGGGCCCGGCGCAGACGATGACACGCCGGGCCATGCGGGCGGCAACCCGGGCGCGGGTTCGGCCAGCGCGGGTGCCGCGCATCTGGCGGCCTCGGCCGAGCACGGCACGCACCGTGGCTGAACGCATGCTGCCGCCCACGGCGGGCCTGCCACTGCGCGCGGCCGACCTGCTGCCCTGGGGCGACGCGGACCTGGCGACGGCGCTGGCGCAGTGGCTGGGCGTGCCCGCCGTGCAGCTTGAATGCTCTGGCACCTCGGCGCTGATGGTGGCGCTGCAGACCCTGCGCCGCCTGGCGCCGGGCCGCAGCGAAGTCATCGCACCCGCCTATACCTGCCCGCTGGTGGCCCTGGCCGTGGCGCACTGCGGCCTGCAGCTGCGCCTGTGCGATCTGCATGCCGACACGCTGGACATGGACCCCGCGCGCCTGCGCGCCCTGTGCAGCGGACGCACCCTGGCCGTGCTGCCCACGCATCTGTGCGGCCGCGTGGCCGACGTGGACACGGCCCTGGACTGCGCGCGCGCCGTGGGTGCCTGGGTGGTGGAGGACGCGGCCCAGGCCCTGGGCGCGCGCCTGCGCGGCGAGCCCGTGGGCTGGCAGGGCGATGTGGGCTTCTACAGCCTGGCCGTGGGCAAGGGCCTGACCACCTTCGAGGGCGGCGTGCTGCTGGCGCGCGACCCCGCGCTGCGCGAGGCACTGCGCGAGACACATGCAGCCAGCGTGCGCCAGGACCGGGGCTGGGAGTTGCGCCGCAGCCTGGAGCTGCTGGGCTATGCGGCGCTGTACCGCCCCGCCGGGCTGGACCTGGCCTATGGCCGCCCCCTGCGCGATGCGCTGTCGCGCAGCGACTGGGTGCAGGCCGCCGGCGATGATTTCGACGACGCCATTGCCCGCCATGAACTGGGCACCTGGCGCCGCCGCGTGGGCCGGCGCGCACTGGCGCGGCTGGCGGACTTCCAGCAGCAACTGCAGCGCCAGGCGCGCGAGCGCGGCGCCTGGCTGTCGGCCATCGATGGCATCGAGGTGGTGGGCGACACCGTGCCGGGCGCGCAAGGCGTCTGGCCCGTGCTGCTGCTGCGCCTGCGCGATGCCGCCACGCGCGATGCGCTGCTGCGCGCGCAATGGGGGCGGGGCTGGGGTTTGTCGCTGCCCTTCGTCCATGTGCTGCCCGACTATGGCCGCTACGACCATGTGCTGGGCCTGGCGCGCCAGGACGTGGTGGACCAGGGGCGTGACTGGGCACGGCGCCTGGTGGCGGTGGGCAACAGCCTGTGGTTCGACGACGCGCGCTTTGGCGATCTGGTCCAGGTGCTGGAAAGCGCCATGAAGCAGGCCGCCGCCTGACCTCGCAGCACCGGTCGCCGCAGCTCCGGTGGGGCCTCAGCCGGCCTGCTGCAGACGCTCCACCAGGCGCTCGTTGAACGCATGCTGGCCCAGTTGCCAGGTGGCCAGCGTCTGCGCGCCGATCTGCGTGTCCTGGCCGTCACCCGCGCTCATCCAGCGCTTCCACCAGGTCGCGTAGCGCCAGGAAGACACATCGCCCGTGATGTCGCTGCCCACGATCTGGCCGGACAGCGCGCCAATGATGTCCATGGCTTCGCTCTCCAGCATGCGGCCCTGGTCCCAGTTGGTGCGCACCACCTCGGGCGCGAACACGTCCTTGTCGATGCTCAGGTAGGTGGGCTGGGCCTGCTCGCGCAGCATGCGCGCCAGCGTGCGCGACAGCTCGGCCACGCTGGCAAAGCTGCGAAAGGCCGAGTCCACGCCCAGGCGGCGCGCCCAGCCCGTGTCCACGCCCGCGCTCCAGTAGCTCAGGCGGCCGGCGCGCAGCGGCGTGAGGTAGTTCTCCCAGGCGTGCGCGCGGCCGATGTCGCCGGAGGTGATGCCGGCCACGTGCACATGCGAGACGGCCGGATGCAGGGCCACGCGGCGCACCCAGGAGCCGCAGTGCACGCCCCAGGGAAAGCGCATGTTGTCGGGGTGGTTGTCCAGCACGACCACGCGCAGCGGCCGGCCTGAGGACAGGGCCCGCGCCGCGATGCAGCGCTCGATCAGCGGCCAGCTCAGATGGTGGAAGTCGCCGCTGCCCATGAGGGCCGTGCCATGCGCGGCGGGCAGTTGCGCATCGAGCGCCGCGCGGAACCGCGCGAAGCGCCGCAGGCCGCAGCCGAAGCGCACCTGCTCCTGCCAGTGCTGCAGCGGCAGGCGCAGCTCGCCGGGCAAGGACCCCACCGAGCCATCCACATCCAGCACGACCGGCTGGGCATTCAGTTCTGTTCGCTCCATTGGCGATCGCTTTCGAAGTGGCCGGCAAAGCGCCGGCCCAGTGCGCGCAGCAGCGGGTTGCGGATGAAGACCGCATGCTGCGTGAAGGTGAAGCTGGCGCCCAGCTGGGCCTTGACCTCGGGATCGGTCCAGCCGGCCACGTAGTGGCTCAGGCCGCGTTCGATGGCGTATTCGAGGTTGACCATCCAGCTCACGAAGTAGAGGTTGGCCTCGCGTGCGGCCGGGTAGGACAGGCCGATGTACTTGTCGATCAGCTTGCCGCCGTGCTCGAAGCACAGGTTCCAGCCCAGCAGCGCGCCGGGCGTGCCGTCGTCCTGCAGCGCGCGGTACTCGAAGACGAGGCCGCCGTTGCCTGCATCGCGCAGCACGGCCGCGAAGAAATCGCGCGTGAGCCTGTCGAAGTGGATCTCGCTTTGCGCATACACCGCATCGAACAGCGCGTAGTAGGCATCGACGCAGGCGTCATCGGCAAAGGCCGCGCCCGTGGGAATGCGCTGCACCTGCAGCTGCGCGCGGCTTTTGAGCTTGCGGCGCAGGTTCTGGCGGCGGCTCCTGGACAGGCGCGCAAGGTACTCGTCCAGGCTGGAAAAGTCGATGGGCACATGGGCCAGGGCCTGGCCTTCGACCAGGATGAAGCCCGCATCGGCCAGGGCCTGCGCCAGCGCCCGTGCATGGGCGTTGTCGGCGTCCGGCAGCAGCGGGGAATCCTGGGGCAGGTCCTTGACGATGGTCAGCATGCGCCGGCCTGCGCGCGCACGCAGCGCGGCAGCCTGCTGGGCGGCAGGGATGCCCATGGGCAGCACGGCGTACTCGCTGACCGTGGTGCCCACGAAATCGGTGGACAGGCGCAGCCGGCGCGACAGCCAGCCGCCACCGGGCAACGACAAAAGACGCGCCTTGAGCGCGTCGTCCGCCGTGGTCAGAAGATCGAAGGGCGCCGTGAAGGCCGGCGCCGGCCAGTCCTGCAGCAGTGCGAAGCCCTCGGGAGGATGGGCCGCGAACTGCGCGAGCAGGCCTGGGGGTTCGAGCTGGTTGTGCAGGCGCTCTGCGGGCATCGCGCCTTCAGGCCGCCTTGGCTTTCGTGAGCAACTGGTCCAGCAGGACCATGGCTTCGTCGATCTCGGGGCGCGAGATCATCAGCGAGGGCGCGAAGGTGATCACGTTCTTGTAGTAGCCGCCCACGTCCAGCACCAGGCCGCGTTTCTGGCCCTGGTATTCCAGGCCGCCTTCGAGGCCGATGTCCACCATCTTGTCCAGCAGCGCCTTGTTGGGCGTGAAGCCGTCTTCGGTGCAGATCTCGGCGCGCAGCGCCAGGCCCAGGCCGTCCACATCGCCGATTTCCTTGTGGCGCTTTTGCAGCTCCTTGAGGCCTTCGAGGAAGTAGGCGCCCGATTCGCGCACCTGGCGGCCGAAGTCCATCTCGTGGGTCATCTTCATGACTTCCAGGCCCAGGGCCGTGCCCAGCGGGTTGGAGGCGAAGGTGGAGTGGGTCGATCCCGGCGGGAAGATGGTGGGGTTGATCAGTTCCTCGCGCGCCCACAGGCCCGACAGGGCGTTGAGGCCGTTGGTCAGCGCCTTGGCGAAGACCAGCACGTCGGGCTTGACGCCGAAGTTCTCCACCGACCACAGCGTGCCGGTGCGCCAGAAACCCATCTGGATTTCATCGACCACCATCAGCACGCCGTGGTCGTCCAGCACCTTCTTGAGGCCCTTGAAGAAATTGGGCGGCGGCACGACGTAGCCGCCCGTGCCCTGGATGGGCTCCACGTAGAAGGCTGCGTACTCGCACTGGTTGGTCTTGGGGTCCCAGATGGCGTGGTATTCGTTCTCGAACTTGCGCGCGAATTCCCGGACGATGGAGTCCGCGTATTCCTCCGACGTCATGCCCTTGGGGCGGCGGAACGGGTAGGGGAAGGGGATGAACTGCGCGCGGTCGCCGAAGTGGCCGTAGCGGCGGCGGTAGCGGTAGCTGGAGGTGATGCTGGAGGCGCCCAGCGTGCGGCCGTGGTAGCCGCCCTCGAAGGCGAACATCAGGCTCTTGCCGCCGCTGGCATTGCGCACGACCTTGAGCGAGTCCTCGATGGCCTGGGCGCCGCCCACGTTGAAGTGCACGCGGCCGGCATGGCCCCACTTGCGCTCCGCATCCTGGGCGATGAACTTGGCCAGCTCGATCTTGGTGGGGTGCAGGTACTGGCTGGCGACCTGGGGCAGGGTCTGCAGCTGCTCGATCATCTTCTGCTCGAGGCGCTTGTTCTTGTAGCCGAAGTTCACGGCCGAATACCACATCTGCAGATCGAGGTAGGGCGTGCCGGCCTCGTCGTACATGTAGCTGCCTTCGCAGCCCGAAAAGATCTTGGGGGGATTGACGTAGTGGACGGTATCCCCGAACGAGCAGTACTTGGCTTCGTCGGCCAGGAGTTGGGCGTTATTGGTCACAGCAAAGGGCTCCAGATATTCAGCCGCCGCAGTGTGAGCGGGCAATCTTGCTGCGCTGTCGAGTCTTTGTGTGGGGTTTGTGGAGGAGGTCCGCGCGGGACCGTGATCTGTCCCTGTGACGTAAATGATACAAAACAAATGATAATCATTATCAATTGGTGGGAGAATCGCGGAAAGCCAGCAGGAAGAAATCACACCCGGGGGGAATCAATGGTCTCGCAAGAGCACTCCGCGAAGAGGTCGGCAGCTAGCCAGCAACCCTCGTTCCCCGATTCCTGCCATGGCTCCATCTTCACGCTCCTGCGCCCCTGTCTCCCTTTTCTGGAATCCCTGCGCTGCGCCGGCCTTGCGGCCCAGCCTGCTGGCCGTGGCCGTGCAGGCCGCCGTGATCGGCCTGGCCACGTCCGGCGCCTGGGCCCAGCCCCGGCCTCAGGCCCTGGACGATGAGGCCCGGCTGATGGCGCAGGCACCCACCAAGGCACTGGCCCAGGTCGACGTGGTCGACACGGCCGAGCCCGCGCAGCGAACCCCGGGCGCCTCCACCACCGTCAGCGGCCCGGCGCTGGAGCAGGCCGGCAGCATGGCCGACGTGGTGCGCTACCAGCCCCTGGTCTCCGCGCCGGGCACGGCCTCGGGCACCAGCCGCAACCGCAGCAGCTTCGACCGCTCGGGCACCACGGGCTACAACATCCGCGGCATCGAGGGCAACCGCATCGGCATGGATGTGGACGGCGTCGAGATGCCCGACGCCACCACGCGCCCCTATGTGAGCCGTGTCGGCGCCAACACCTTCGGCGTGGGCCGCGACTTCATCGATCCGGAAATGTTCTCGGGCGTGGACATCCACTCCGGCACCACCACGGCGCGGCGCGCGGCCGGTGGCATCGGCGGCTCGGTGGGCTTTCGCACCAAGTCCGCCGAGGACTACCTGGTGGGCGGCAAGACCTCCTACCTGGGCGGCAAGATCGGCCACGATACGGCCGACCGCTCCTGGAACGAGAGCTTCACGGCCGCTGGCCGCTCGGGCGACCTCGACGGCCTGATCGCCTACTCGCGCCGCGACGGCCACGAGACGCGCAACCACAGCGCCATCGTCAACAGCTATCCCGACGACTGGAACTCCAACGCGCTGCTGCTCAAGGGCGGCCTGCGCATCAACCCGGCCCACCGTCTGGTGCTGTCGGCCGACCTGTACCGCCGCAAGAACGACACCTCCTTCCACGGCTGGGACACCACCAACACCAGCATCACCGAAAGCTCGCGCCAGAACAGCGACACCAGTCGCAACACGCTGCAGCTGCAGCACCTGTGGACACCGGCCGGCGCCTGGGTGGACCAGCTGGACACGCGGCTGTACTTCCAGAACACGGACACCAACGACGTCACCGACACCACCACGCTGGCCACGGGCGCCAAGGTGCACAACGTCTCCGGCAATGAGACGCGCACCTGGGGTTTCTCGAGCACGGGCGACAAGCGCATCGACCGCCACCGCCTGAGCTTTGGCGTGAATGCATCGACCCAGGACACGGAGCGGCCGTGGAACGTTTTCGCTACCGGCACGCCCGTTATGAAGCCCCAGCCCGACACCACCACCCGCCGCTACGGCGCCTTCCTGCAGGACGAGATCAGCTTCCAGGCCGGCGGCCGCCGCCTGGCGCTGATTCCCGCGCTGCGCGTGGACCGCGTGGAGATCAAGACACGCGACCTGGACAACTTCGTCTCGGGCGTGCTCACGGCCGCCGATGTGGAAAAGATTTACGGTGGCACGCGCGGCAACACCATCCTCAGCCCCAGCCTGGCCCTGGTCTATGACCTCACGCCCACGTTCAGCGCCTATGCCCAGTTCAAGCGCAGCGGGCGCGCGCCCTCGGCCGGCGAGATCTTCGGCTCGTGGAACATGGCCAGCAACTACAACGCGGCAGGCCAGTACGCCCTGGTGGGCAACCCCAACCTGAAGGAGGAAAGCAGCAATGCCTTCGACTTCGGCCTCAAGGGGTCGCCCACGCCGGGCGTGACCTTCAACAGCTCGGTCTTCTATACCAGGTACTCCGACTTCATCGCCTACACGCGCTACCTGCGCGCGGGCCGTCCCGACCTGTTCGTCAACGTGCCCGCCCACATCGGCACCATCTACCAGGCCGAGAACCGCGACAGCGCAAAGATCTACGGCTTCGAGGCCAGCGCGCGCCTGGACCACGGCCAGTGGATGCCCGCCGCCAGGGGCCTGTACTCCACCTGGGCGCTGGGCATCAGCCGCGGCACCTCCAAGTCCTACTACGCAGGCGACAAGGATGTGCCGCTGGACAGCGTGCTGCCGCGCAAGGCCATCGTCGGCGTGGGCTATGACGCACCAGCCCGGCAATGGGGCCTGAACCTGACCGGCACCTTCGTCGCGGGCAAGCAGGCCGTGGCCACCAACCGCGACAGCTACCAGAACGCGGGCACCGGCCTGACCGACTCGACCACCGAGCTGTTCCGCGTGCCCGGCTATGCCATCTTCGACCTGGCCGGCTACTGGCAGGTCGCAAAGAACGTGCGCCTGAACGCCGGCATCTACAACCTGGGCGACAAGCGCTACTGGGACTATTCCAGCACCCGCAGCCTGCAGCCCGGCGTGGCGCGCGACCGCCGCGACATCGAGCTGCTGAGCAACCCGGGCCGCACCTTCGCCGTGTCCATGAACGTTGCGTTCTGAGCACCCTGCGCACCATGCCATTGCATCCACGCCACCTTCACTTGCCGCGTGGCGCGGATCCGAGGAGTTTCTCCAGGGGCCGGCCGGCCTTCCCTACAGCGGCGGTGTCGGCCGGAAAGCCTCCACCACCATCGCAGCCGCCGCTGTATCTGCCTACTTCAGGAGTCGTTTCATGATCGAGTTCTCTCTGTCCCACCGCATGCTGGCCGCTGCCGGCCTGGCGGCCCTGCTCACCGCCTGCGCATCGCCCACGGCACCGTCCGCCAGCGGCCCGGCCCAGCCTGCGGGCGGGCATGGCCAGTCTGCCTTCATGGGCAGCTACGACGCCAACCGTGATGGCGTGGTCACGCGCCAGGAGTACGACACCGTGCGCAAGCAGCGCTTCCTGGCCGGCGACACCAATGGCGACGGCTGGCTCAGCGAGAAGGAGTACGTGGACGAGTTCGAGGCCCGCCTCAAGCAGCAGTACGCGGGCCGCCAGCCCGACGAGCGCTATGCCCAGTCCATGAAGCAGGCCCATGTGCGCTTCGGCATCGTGGACAGGAACCGCGACGGCAAATACACCGTGGAAGAAGACATGGCCATCGCCGAACGCAGCTTCAAGGAAGCCGACGTCAATGCCGATGGCGTCGTGGACAAGAACGACGTCAAGAAGCCCTGAGCGGACATGGCCAAAACCCCATCCAAGCGATTGGCCTGGTGGCTGCCGCTGCTGTCGGCCGTGTGCATCTCCGCCCAGGCCCACACGCCCTACCTGCTGCCCACCAGCTTCGAGGCTTCGCCCCGGGCCGTCATCAGCGTGGACGCCAGCTTTGCCGACAAGTTCTTCATCCCCGAAGTGGCTTTTGGCGAAACGCGCTTCGCCGTGACGGCGCCCGACGGCTCGGTCACGCCCATGGCCGATGTGCGCCAGTTCAAGACCCGCACCGTGGCCGAGCACCAACTGCCCGACGAGAAGGGCACCTACCGCGTGAGCACCGGCCCGCGCCTGGGCGCCATCTTCCGTTCGTGGGAGCGCAACGGCAAGGTCGAGACCGCGCGTGATCCCGCCACGCCCACGCCGGCCGATGCCAGGCTGCTGAGCCACTACCAGTCGCTGTCGGTCTCCGAGACCTACATCACGGTGGGCAAGCCCAGCCGGGCCGCGCTCGCGCCCTCAGGCAAGGGCCTGGAGATCGTGCCCGTAACGCATCCGGCCGACCTGTTCGCGGGCGAGAAGTTCGACTTCACCGTGCAATACGATGGCAGGCCGCTGGCCGCGCAGAAGGTGGAAATCTTCCGCTCGGCCATGGACCTGGCCAGCCAGCACAGCGTGGACGCGCTGACCACCGATGGCCAGGGCCGCATCTCCTATGCCCTGCCCAAGTCCGGCATCTACCTGGCCCTGGTGCGCTACCGAGCCGACGCCCCCGCCGGCGCCGCCGCGCCGCAGTACGGCAACAACTACACGCTGACCTTCAGGGTGCTGGCGCAGTGATGACGAGAGCCCGCTGATGCGGGCTCTTCTTTTTGCTGGATGCAAGCATGGAGAAATTTATATCTGAACGGATATAATTCATGACGAACCAACGCAAACTGCTGTACTGGGAAGGCTCATCGAAGAAAGACTTCAAGGACTTCCCCATCGGCGTTCAGAAGGATATGGGCGTGGCGCTGTTCGTTGTCCAGTTGGGCGGCATGCCGAACTCGGCCAAGCCGTGGAAAGGGCTGGGACCAGGCGTATATGAGCTGGTCGAAGACCACAGGGGAGACGCTTTCCGTGCCGTCTACAGTGTCCGTATCGGCGACGCCGTCCATGTGCTCCATGCGTTTCAGAAAAAATCAAAATCCGGCATTGCCACGCCGCAGCCTGACGTGGATCTGATCGAGAAGCGTTTGAAGTCCGTACTGGCCCGCCATGGCGCGGGCGGGAGAACATGATGCATCGCCAGGATTCTTCGCAGGGAACAGCCAATGTGCTGGTCGATCTGGGCTTCGAGGACGCACAGGAACTGTCGGCCAAAACCGTGCTGGCCATGAAGCTCAACGAGCTGATGGACAAGCGCGGGCTCAGTCAGACCGAGGCTGCAGGCATTACGGGCATGACGCAGCCCAAGATTTCCCAGGTCCGGCGCTACAAGCTGCAGAACATCTCTCTGGAGCGCCTGATGCAGGCGCTGGTGTCGCTGGACCAGCAGGTCGAGATCGTCGTGCGGCCTGCGCGCCGTGCGCACGCGGCCGGCATCACGGTGGCGCCCTGAAGTTCACTCAACCCGTGGCCACCACCCGCAGCACCTCGGCGCCATAGGCGTCCAGCTTCTTGGCGCCCATGCCGCTGATGCCCTGCAGGTCGTCCAGCGAGGCCGGGTTGCGCTCGGCAATGGCGGCCAGCGTGGCGTCGTGGAAGATCACGTAGGCCGGCAGGTTGTGCTCGCGCGCGACTTCGGCGCGCCAGGCCTTGAGGTTGATGAAGCGCACCTGGGCATCAGGCCCCAGGCTGGCGGCGGCCGCGTTGGGCTGGGTGGCGCGCTTGGAGGTGCGCGTGCGCGGCGCTGCGACGGCCTCGCGCAGCTGTACCTGGACATTGCCGCGCAGCACTTCGCGCGAGCCTTCGGCCAGGCACAGGGTGTCGAAGCTGTGGCCGCTGTTCTCGCTGGTGATCTTGTGCAGGCCCAGGGCGCCGGTGGCCAGCAGCTGGCGCATCACGCCGCGCAGCTGGGGCTCGCTGTAGTCCTTGCCCAGGCCGAAGGTGGAGATCTTCTCGTGCCCGTACTGGCGCACCTTCTCGGTGTCCTTGCCGCGCAGCACGTCCATGATGTGGCCCGCGCCAAAGGTCAGCTGGCTGGCCTCGTGCACGCGGTAGATGGTGGACAGCAGCTTGCGCGCGGCGTCCGTTCCATCCCACAGGGCCGGGGGCTCCAGGCAGTTGTCGCAGTTGCCGCAGGCGGTCTTTGCCACGCGCTGCAGCGGCCGGCCTTCAATGTCCGTCTCTGCGTCTTCTCCCGGTGCGCCCAGGCCGTACTGCTCGCCGAAGTAGGCCAGCAGCCGCACGCGGCGGCAGTCCGTGGCCTCGGCCAGGCCCAGCAGGGCATCGAGCTTGCCGCGCATGACCTGCTTGAAGGTGTCCTCGGCCGGGCTTTCGTCGATCATGCGGCGCTGGTTGACCACGTCGGACAGGCCGTAGGCCATCCAGGCGTCGGCGGGCAGCCCGTCGCGGCCTGCGCGGCCGGTTTCCTGGTAGTAGCCCTCGATGTTCTTGGGCATGTCCACGTGCGCCACGAAGCGCACATCGGGCTTGTTGATGCCCATGCCGAAGGCGATGGTGGCGACGATGACGATGCCGTCCTCGCGCAGAAAGCGGTCCTGGTGCAGCTGGCGCGTCTCGAAGGGCAGGCCCGCGTGGTAGGGCAGGGCGGGCACGCCGGCCTGGCTCAGCGTCTGGGCCAGCTCCTCCACGCGCTTGCGCGACTGGCAATAGACCACGCCGGCCTCGCCCTCGTGCTCGCGCTCGATGAAGCGCAGCAGCTGGTTGCTGACGTCCTTCTTCTCGGCGATGCGGTAGCGGATGTTGGGGCGGTCGAAGCTGCTGACGAAGTGCCGTGCGCTCTCCAGCTGCAGCCGCTCGACGATGTCGGCGCGCGTCAGCGCATCGGCCGTGGCCGTGAGCGCAATGCGCGGCACGCCCGCATAGCGTTCGTGCAGCACGCTCAGCGCGCGGTACTCGGGCCGGAAGTCATGGCCCCACTGGCTCACGCAGTGCGCCTCGTCGATGGCGAACAGCGACAGCTTGCCCTGGGCATGCAGGTCGTCGAGCAGGCCCAGGAAGCGCGGCGTGTTCAGGCGCTCGGGCGCGGCATACAGCAATGTGATGTCGCCGCTTTGCAGGCGCCATTCGACTTCCTGCGTCTCGTCATAGGACAGCGTGGAGTTCAGGTAGGCGGCGCTGACACCGGCCTCGTGCAGCGCGCCCACCTGGTCGTGCATGAGCGCGATCAGCGGCGACACCACCACCGCCACGCCGTGGCCCTGCTGCTGGCGCACGATGGCCGGCACCTGGTAGCACAGGCTCTTGCCGCCGCCCGTGGGCATGAGCACCAGCGCATCGCCGCCGGCGACCACATGCGAGACGATGGCCTCCTGCGGACCGCGGAATTGTTCGTAGCCGAACACGGCTTGCAGGACGGAATGCGCGGCGGACAACGGAGGCTTCTTTCGGCAGGGGCGGCTGGCGCGGGAGGGGGCGGGATGCGGGCGCTTCCCGCAACAAATGCGCTGCGGCCCGAAGGCCGCAACAGCCGCCATTTTGCGCCCCCTCGCAAGGTCCAGGGAAGACCTGGGGTTTGAACCGCTCTGCATCAACGGCCTTTTCCGGGCGCGAGGGTGCCATTTTCAGATTTCTCCTAGCCACCCGCTGCTGCATTCAGCTGCCGGCCAGCACCCCGCGCGCAATGATGCTGCGCTGCACTTCGGACGAGCCCTCGTAGATGCGCAGGATGCGCGCATCGCGCACCAGGCGCTCCAGCGGCATTTCGCGCGTGTAGCCGTAGCCGCCGTGGATCTGCAGGGCTTCGTCGGTGACGAAGCCCACCATTTCGGATGCATGGAGCTTGGCCATGGCCGAGTGCTGGGTGAAGGGCTGGCCTGCCTGGCGCAAGGCCAGGGCCTGCATGGTCAGTGCCCACGATGCCTCCAGGCGCAGCTTCATGTCTGCCAGCTTCCACTGGATGCCCTGTTTCGTGGCCAGCGGCTCGCCGCCGACCAGGCGCTGATTGGCCCATTGCGCTGCGGCGGCCAGGGCGGCCTCGGCCACGCCCAGGGCGGTGGCCGCCACGTCCAGGCGGCTGTTGTCCAGGACCTTCATGGCCGTCTTGAAGCCTGTGCCCTCGGCGCCCAGCCGGTGGCTGGCAGGCACGCGCACGCCGTCCAGCGAGACCTCGAAGGCATGGCCGCCGCGGATGCCCATGAGTTTTTCGGGGGCCGAGACCTGGATGCCAGGCAGATCGCGCGGCACGATGAAGGCGCTGACGCCGCGCGCGCCGGCCTCCATGTCGGTCTTGGCGAAGACGACCATGAAGCGCGCCTCGGCGGCGTTGGAGATGAAGTGCTTGACGCCCGTGATCAGATAGTCGTCCCCATCGCGCACGGCGCGCGTGCGCATGTCGGCCGGGTGGGAGCCGCCGCGCGGCTCGGTCAGCGCAAAGGCCGCCAGCCATTGGCCGCTGGCGCAGCGCGGCAGCCACTGCTGGCGCTGGGCGTCGTCGCCGCCGATGAGCACGGCGTCCGTGCCCAGGTAGTGGGCGCCGATCATGGACGAGGTGGCCGCGCAGGCGCGCGAGATGGCCACCAGGGACAGCAGCATGGCCGTGGGCGTGACGCCGGGGCCGCCCAGGGCCTCGGGCAGGTTCATGCCCATCACGCCCAGGGCCGACAGGCCCGGCACATGGCAGGTGGCGGACAGCGCCTCTTCGTCCATGCGCTGCGCCAGCGGGGCGAGTGCGTCGTCGGCAAAGCGGGCCACGGCATCGGCAATGGCGTGGTCGTCGGCGGTGGTGCCCAGTCGTTGGAAGTTCATGTCGGTTGCTCAATGTGATGGGGAAGAGGGGACTGCGCCTGCGGTGCCCAGGGCACCGGATGCGCGCAGCGCGGCAATGGCTTCGGCTCCCCGGCCCAGCCACTGCGAGAGCAGGGCCTCGGTGTGCTCGCCCAGGGCCGGTGCGCGCTCGGCGCGGTTGGGTGCGGCGCCGCTGAAATGCACGGGCTGGGTGGGCAGGCGCAGGCCGGGCAGGCGCGGGTCCTGCACCGCGCCGAGCAGGCCGCGTGCCTGGCTCTGGGGCGACTCCAGCGCCTGGGCAATGTTCCAGATGGGGGCGGCGGGCACGCCGGCCGCATCCAGCGCGGCCACCACCTGCGCCACTTCATGCCTGCCGGCCCAGGCCTCGATGGCCTCGCGCAGCGCGGGTTCGTGGGCCGAGCGTGATTCATCGCTGGCAAAGCGCGGGTCGCCGGCCAGGCTGCCCAGTTCCATGGCCTGCAGGGCGGCGGCGAACAGCTTGTTGTTGAGCACGGCCAGCGCGAAGTGGCCGTCGCCTGCGCGGTACACGCCGAAGGGGGCCGACAGCGGATGGCGGTTGCCTACGCGGCGCGCGGGCCGGCCCGTGAACAGGTAGCGCGCCACCGAGGTGGCCAGAAAGCTCAGCGTGGTGTCGAACATGGCCACGTCCACCTGCTGGCCCTGCCCGGTGGCACGCGCCTGCAGCAGCGCGGCCAGCGTGGCCCAGGAGGCGAACAGGCCGGCCACCACGTCGCTGACGGCCTCGCCCACGACGGTGGGCGCGCCATCGGGCTCGCCCGTGGCCTCCATGAGGCCGCTCATGGCCTGCACGATGATGTCGTAGGCCGGCCGGTGGGCCAGCGGCCCGGTCTGGCCGAAGCCCGAGACGCTGACATAGACCAGGCGCGGATTGAGCGCCCGCAACTGGCTTGCCCCTATGCCCAGGCGCTCGGCCACGCCGGGCCGGAAGTTCTCCACCACCACGTCCGCCTGGGCCGCCATCTCGTGGACCAGGGCCACGGCCTCGGGGTGCTTGAGGTCCAGCACTAGGCTTTGCTTGTTGCGGTTCATCACCGTGAACAGCGCGCTTTCTCCGTTGTTCATGGGGCCGATGGCGCGGTAGTCGTCGCCCTGCGGCGGCTCGATCTTGACGACCTCGGCGCCCAGGTCGGCCAGCAGGGCCGTGGACAGCGGCCCGGCCAGCACGCGCGTGAAGTCGAGGATGCGCACGCCGTCCAGCGGGCGGGCGGTACTGGCAGGGGCGGGGGGCGAGGCGGATTCGGTCATTGATGCAGCCATGGACAGGTGGTGGATGGCTGCATGCTGGCCCGCAATTGAATCAATGGAAAATATTCAATCCTGATGCAATGCATTCAAAAAGATGATCCATATCAGCCTCCGGCAGCTTGAGTACTTCGTGGCCGCTGCACGCCATGGCAGTGCGGCGCGCGCGGCAGAAGCCATCGGCGTGTCCCAGCCGTCCATCTCCAAGGCGATTGCCGACCTGGAGGCGCAGTGGGGCGAGGCGCTGTTCGTGCGCCGCCATGCCAGGGGGCTGGATCTCACGGCGGCCGGCGCGGTGCGCAGCCGCGATGCCCAGGCGCTGCTGGACGGCGCACGCAGCCTGCAGGGGCCGCGCACGGCGGCGGTGGCGGGCGTGCTGCGCCTGGGCTTTCTGAGCACGCTGGGCGCGCGCTGGGTGCCGGCGCTGCTGGCGCAGATGCAGCGCCGCCATCCCGGCATTGCACTGGAGCTGGTGGAGGGCGATATCGCCTCGCTCACGCAGCAGGTGGAGCGCGGCGAGCTCGATGCGGCCCTGCAGTACAACACGGGCCTGGCGCGTCCCCGCATGGAGCTGCTGCCCGTGGCGGCGTTGCCGCCCTATGTGCTGCTGCCGCATCGCCATGCGCTGGCGGCCAGGACCAGCGTGAGCCTGGCCGAAGTGGCGGCCCACCCGCTGGTGCTGATCAACCTGCCGCACAGCCGCGAGTATTTCCTGTCGCTGTTCCGCGAGGCCGGCGTGACGCCGCTGGTGGCCCATGAGTTCGCCTCCATCGAGATGCTGCGCTCCATGGTGGCCAATGGCCACGGCCTGAGCGTGCTGACCACGCGACCGGTGGTGGACCGCGCCCACGATGGCCAGCGCCTGGCCTGCCGCCGCATCCGGGGCCGCGTGGCCCCCCAGCCCGTGGTGCTGGCCGTGCCGGCGGGCAATGCCTCGCCGCTGATTGCACCTTTTTTGAAGGTGGCGCGGGCTGTGATTGCACCGTAGCGGCGCGCCGTGCGGTGGCCTGCACCACGGTGGTGAATCGCGACCAGGGACTTTCCCCAGCTTGTATGGACAAGATGGGTTGGCACGGTGCTTGCTCTCGCTCTCTGTGTTGACCGCAGATGGATGCAGGTTTCCGCCCTTGCCAGGTTTGCCGGGTAATCCTGTATATACATGTTTGATCGGCAAAAACACACTTCGGGCTTCCGCACCGGTCTGCCCGCGGACCCCGAAACTGCCATTGCCAACTTGCTTTCCCGACCGAGGAGTGCCACATGAGTTCGATCCCCACGTTCCGCCGCCTGCCCCTGGGGCCGCTGGCCGCCGCCCTCTGCCTTGCCGCCGCACTGCAGCCCGCTGCCGCGCAGGAGACCAAGATCACCCTGGGCATGTCGGGCTGGACCGGCTTCGCGCCGCTGACCCTGGCCGACAAGGCCGGCATCTTCAAGAAGAACGGCCTGGCGGTGGACCTGAAGATGATTCCGCAGAAGGACCGCCACTTGGCCCTGGCCTCGGGCGCCATCCAGTGCGCGGCCACCACCATCGAGACGCATGTGGCCTGGAACACCAACGGCGTGCCCATCGTGCAGATCTTCCAGATGGACAAGTCCTATGGCGCCGACGGCATTGCCGTGCGCAATGACGTCAAGGGCTTTGCCGACCTCAAGGGCAAGACCGTGGCCGTGAGCGCGCCGGGCACGGCGCCGTACTTCGGCCTGGCCTGGATGCTGCACAAGAACGGCATGACCATGAAGGATGTGAAGACCGTCTCGCTGGAGCCCCAGCCTGCGGCCCAGGCCTTCGTGGCCGGCCAGAACGATGCGGCCATGAGCTACGAGCCCTACCTGTCCACCATCCGCGCCAACCCGGCGGCGGGCAAGATCCTGGCCACCACCATCGACTACCCCATGGTTATGGACACCGTGGGCTGCGATCCCAAGTGGCTCAAGGCCAACGCCGCCGCCGCCAAGGCCCTGGCCCAGTCGTATTTCGATGCGGTGGCCATGATCGAGGCCGACAAGACCAAGTCCTTCGAGATCATGGGCACGGCCGTCAAGCAAAGCGGCGAGCAGTTCGGCAAGTCGGCCTCCTACCTCAAGTGGTCCGACAAGGAAGCCAACCAGAAATTCTTCGCCAACGAGCTGGTGCCGTTCATGAAGGAATCGGCCGTGATCCTCAAGGAGGCCGGCATCATCCGCTCCATCCCCGAGAACTATGGCGTGATGTACGACGCCAGCTTCATCCAGTAAGCCCGCCAGGGGATGACCATGCAAGCCGCATCCACTTCCGCAGTCCAGCCGGCTAACAAGCCCATGACCCACGCCACACCGCACGCTCCCGCGCCCGCCGCGGCGCCAGCCCCCGTCCGCCGCCGCCGCATGGCGCCGCTGGAGCCCGTCAGCCCCACGGCCAAGTGGGTGCTGGGTGTGGCCTTCTTCGTGCTGTTTTTTCTCGTCTGGGCGGCTGTGACGCTGGGCGGCTTCGTCTCCCCGACCTTCCTGGCCAGCCCCATGACCATGGCGCGCGAGGGCGTGCTGCTGTTCACCGAGTACGGCTTCCTGCACGACATCGGCATGACGGTCTGGCGCGTGATGGGCGGCTTCATCCTGGCCTCGGTCGTGGCCGTGCCGCTGGGCATTGCCATGGGCGCCTGGAAGCCGGTCGAGGCCTTCTTCGAGCCCTTCGTGTCGTTCTGCCGCTACCTGCCGGCCTCGGCCTTCATCCCGCTGCTGATCCTGTGGGCCGGCGTGGGCGAGACGCAGAAGCTGCTGGTCATCTTCATCGGCTCGGTGTTCCAGATCACGCTGATGGTGGCCGTCACCGTGGGCGGCGCACGCAAGGACCTGGTGGAGGCCGCCTACACGCTGGGCGCCTCCAACACCGGCGTGGTGCGCCGCGTGCTGATTCCGGGCGCCGCGCCCGGCATTGCCGAGACGCTGCGCCTGGTGCTGGGCTGGGCCTGGACCTATGTGATCGTGGCCGAGCTGATCGGCTCGTCCTCGGGCATCGGCCACATGATCACCGACAGCCAGGCGCTGCTGAACACGGGCCAGATCATCTTCGGCATCATCGTGATCGGCCTCATCGGCCTGGTGTCCGATTTCATCTTCAAATCGCTGAACCGTCGCATGTTCGAGTGGAGCACCCTGTGATGAATCTGCTGTCCATTCAAGGTGTTTCGCGCACCTTCACCAGCCACAAGGGCACGAGCACGCAGGCCTTGCTGCCTGTGGATTTCGAGGTCCGCGAGAACGACTTCGTCACCATCCTCGGCCCCTCGGGCTGCGGCAAGTCCACCATGCTGCGCATTGCGGCGGGGCTGGATTTCCCGACCACGGGCCAGGTGCTGCTGGACGGCCGCGCCGTGGACGGGCCGGGCGCCGACCGGGGCATGGTATTCCAGAGCTACACGCTGTTCCCCTGGCTGACGGTGGCCCAGAACATCCGCTTCGGCCTGCGCGAGAAGGGCGTGAGCGAGGCGCTGCAAAAGGAGCGCAGCGACTACTTCATCGCCAAGGTGGGGCTGCGCGGCTTCGAGAACCACTTTCCCAAGCAGCTGTCGGGCGGCATGCAGCAGCGCACGGCCATTGCGCGCGCGCTGGCCAACGATCCCAAGATCCTGCTCATGGACGAGCCATTCGGCGCACTCGACAACCAGACCCGCGTGCTCATGCAGGAGCTGCTGCTGGGCATCTGGGAGGCCGAGCGCAAGACCGTGATGTTCGTCACCCACGACATCGACGAGGCCATCTTCATGGCCAACCGCGTGGCCGTGTTCAGCGCGCGGCCGGGCCGCATCAAGGCCGACATCCCCGTGAACCTGCCGCATCCGCGCCACTACACGGTCAAGACATCGCCCGAGTTCATGGAGCTGAAAGCCCGGCTGACCGAAGAGATTCGCGCAGAGTCGCTGGCTGCTGCTGCACACTGACGCTTTTCATGACCACTGCCCACACCATGTCTTCCCGCTCCACGGCTTCTCGTCTTTCCGCAACGACGGCGGAGGTGCCCATGGCCCTGTACCAGCAGGTCAAGGACCATGTGATGCGCAAGATCGCCGATGGCTCGCTGTCGGCCGGCGAGCGCGTGCCGTCCGAGCAGGAGCTGGTGCAGGAGTTCGGCGTGGCCCGCATGACGGCCAACCGCGCGCTGCGCGAGCTGGCCGAGCAGGGCGTGATCGTGCGGGTGGCCGGCGTGGGCTCCTTCGTGGCCGAGGAAAAGCCGCAGTCCACGCTGCTGCGCATCGCCAACATCGCC
The DNA here is from genome assembly GCF_043104645.1 of Delftia sp. WSY_12. NCBI lineage: Bacteria > Pseudomonadati > Pseudomonadota > Betaproteobacteria > Burkholderiales > Comamonadaceae > Delftia > Delftia sp. WSY_12. Next base: position 177,105 of record NZ_JBICKW010000024.1, on the reverse strand, counting down.
GAGGAAATCCGCCAGCGCGGCCATGACCACCGCTTCGAGCTGATCAGCGTGCGCCGCGAGTCGGCCTCGCCCGAGGCGGCGGCTTCGCTGCAGCTGTCCGCCGGCAGCTCGGTGTTCCACCTGCAGGGCGTGCATTTCGAGAACGACGTGCCCGTGCAGCTGGAAGACCGCCATGTGAACCCGCGCATGGCGCCGGACTTCATGGAGCAGGACTTCTCGCTGATCCAGCCTTCGGTGTACCTGGTGCGCAACGTGCCCTTCGACCAGATCGAGCATGTGGTGGACGCCATGCTGCCCACGCCCGAGCAGGCACGCTGGCTGCAGATGGAGACCGACCAGCCCTGCCTGACGCTGACGCGCCGCACCTGGTACCTGGGCACGCCCGTGACCTGGGTGCACTGCGTGCATCCGGGCATGCGCTACCGGCTGGGCAGCCGCTTTCGCACCGACGGCGGATCGCACGACGGCTGAGGCCGGAAAGGCGGGGTTCCCGCTCTTGCGCTGTTCCGCTTCGATTGATATTGTATAGACAGGCATAGACATCCATCCTGGCACATCCTTCCAGACACCGACAGGGCATCACCATGAACACCATCACGACTCCCGGCCTCACCTCCCGTCCCGGCACCGCGCTGACGCTGCAGCCCGGCCAGGTCAGCCTGGCCCAGCTGCGGGCCATACAGCAGGGCGGCGTGCGCCTGTCCATGGCGGCGCCCGCCTACGAGCGCATGCGCGCCGCCCAGGCCCATGTGCAGCACATCGTGGATGAGGACCAGGTCGTCTATGGCATCAACACCGGCTTCGGCAAGCTGGCCTCCACCAAGATCGCCCATGACCGCCTGGCCGAACTGCAGCGCAACCTGGTGCTGTCGCACAGCGTGGGCACGGGCGAGCCGCTGCCTGACGCCGTGGTGCGCCTGGTGCTGGCCACCAAGGCCGTGAGCCTGGCGCGCGGCCACTCGGGCGTGCGCCCCGAGCTGGTGGACGCGCTGCTGGCCCTGGCCAACGCCGACGTGCTGCCCGTGATCCCCGCCAAGGGCTCGGTGGGCGCCTCCGGCGACCTGGCGCCGCTGTCGCACCTGGCCTGCGTGCTGATCGGCGAAGGCCAGGCCAAGATCGATGGACAGGTGGTGTCCGGCACCGAGGCCATGCGCCATGTGGGCCTGGAGCCCTTCGTGCTCGGCCCCAAGGAAGGGCTGGCCCTGCTCAACGGCACCCAGGTGTCCACGGCCCTGGCCCTGGTGGGCCTGTTCCAGGGCGAGAGCGTGTTCGCCGCCGGCCTGGTGGCGGGCTGCCTGACGCTGGAGGCCATCAAGGGCTCGGTCAAGCCGTTTGACGCCCGCATCCACGAGGCCCGCGGCCAGCTTGGCCAGATCGCCGTGGCCGCCGCCGTGCGCGAACTGCTGGACGGCAGCGCCATCGACACCTCCCACCCCCACTGCGGCCGCGTGCAGGACCCGTACTCCATCCGCTGCGTGCCCCAGGTCATGGGCGCCTGCCTGGACAACCTCAGCCATGCGGCCCGCGTGCTGGTGATCGAGGCCAACGCCGCCTCGGACAACCCGCTGGTCTTCGACAACGGCGACGTGATCTCGGGCGGCAACTTCCATGCCGAGCCCGTGGCCTTCGCGGCCGACATCATCGCCCTGGCCCTGGCCGAGATCGGCGCCATCTCCGAGCGCCGCATGGCCCTGCTGCTGGACACCGGCCTGTCGGGCCTGCCGGCCTTCCTGATTGCCGACAGCGGCGTGAACTCGGGCTTCATGATCGCCCAGGTCACGGCCGCCGCCCTGGCTGCCGAGAACCAGTGCCTGGCCCATCCCAGCAGCGTCACCAGCCTGCCCACCTCGGCCAACCAGGAAGACCATGTCTCCATGGCCACCTACGGCGCGCGGCGCCTGGGCGAGATGGCGCGCAACACCGCCGTCATCGTGGGCGTGGAGGCCATGGCCGCCGCCCAGGGCATGGACTTCGACCGCAGCCTGAGCAGCTCCGAGCTGATCGAGGCGCAGTACGCGCTGATCCGCAGCCAGGTTCCCCATCTCGACCGTGACCGCTACCTGGCACCCGACATCGAAACCATGCGCCAGTGGGCGCTTGCCACGGACTGGCCCCAGGCCATCGTCCGCCACCTGCCCAGCCACCAGGCTGCCTGAACCCCGCAACCGCTCACCCCCCGCACCCAGGAGATCGCCATGAACGCCAACGACGCCATCCTCAACGCCAACGCTGCCACGGCTGCCACCAATCCCCGCTATGACGCCAGCCGCGTCATCCGCGCCCCGCGCGGCAGCGAACTGCACTGCAAGAACTGGCTGGCCGAGGCCGCCTACCGCATGCTGCAGAACAACCTGGACCCCGACGTGGCCGAGAACCCCAAGGCCCTGGTGGTCTACGGCGGCATCGGCCGCGCGGCGCGCAACTGGGAGTGCTATGACCAGATCCTGGAGTCGCTGAAAAAGCTGGAGGCCGACGAGTCGCTGCTGATCCAGTCGGGCAAGCCCGTGGGCGTGTTCAAGACGCACGAGAACGCACCGCGCGTGCTGCTGGCCAACTCCAACCTCGTGCCCCAGTGGGCCAACTGGGAGCACTTCAACGAGCTGGACCAGAAGGGCCTGTTCATGTACGGCCAGATGACGGCCGGCAGCTGGATCTACATCGGCGCCCAGGGCATCGTGCAGGGCACGTTCGAGACCTTCGTCGAGGCCGGCCGCCAGCACTACAACAACGACCTCACGGGCAAGTGGATCCTCACGGCGGGCCTGGGCGGCATGGGCGGTGCCCAGCCCCTGGCCGGCGTGCTGGCCGGCGCCTGCGTGCTGGCCATCGAATGCCAGCAAAGCAGCATCGACTTCCGCCTGCGCACGCGCTACCTGGACAAGCAGGCGCGCGACATCGACCACGCGCTGGAGCTCATCGCCCAGCACACGGCTGCGGGCGAGGCCATCTCCATCGGCCTGCTGGGCAATGCCGCCGAAATCCTGCCCGAGCTGGTGCGCCGCGCAAAGGCCGGCGGCGCCCGCCCCGACATCGTGACCGACCAGACCTCCGCCCATGACCTGATCAACGGCTACCTGCCCGTGGGCTGGACCGTGGACGAGTGGCGTGCCGCCGCGGCAGACCCGTCGCGCCATGCCCAGCTCAAGGCCGCCGCCGCCCAGGGCTGCGCCCAGCACGTGCAGGCCATGCTGGACTTCCAGGCCATGGGCATTCCCACGGTGGACTACGGCAACAACATCCGCCAGGTGGCCCTGGACCAGGGCGTGAAGAACGCCTTCGACTTCCCCGGCTTCGTGCCCGCCTACATCCGGCCGCTGTTTTGCGAGGGCAAGGGCCCGTTCCGCTGGGTGGCCCTGTCCGGCGACCCCGAGGACATCTACAAGACCGACGCCAAGATCAAGGAACTGTTCCCCGACAACAAGCACACCCACCGCTGGCTGGACATGGCGCGCGAGCGCATCAGCTTCCAGGGCCTGCCCGCGCGCATCTGCTGGCTGGGACTGGGCGAGCGCCACAAGGCGGCCCTGGCCTTCAACGAGATGGTGAAGAACGGCGAACTCAAGGCCCCCATCGTGATCGGCCGCGACCACCTGGACTGCGGCTCCGTGGCCAGCCCCAACCGCGAGACCGAATCCATGAAGGACGGCACGGACGCCGTCAGCGACTGGCCGCTGCTCAACGCCCTGCTCAACACCGCAGGCGGCGCCACCTGGGTCAGCCTGCACCACGGCGGCGGCGTGGGCATGGGCTACTCCCAGCATGCGGGCGTGGTCATCGTGGCCGATGGCACGGACGAGGCCGCCGCCCGCCTGGGCCGCGTGCTCTGGAACGATCCGGCCACCGGCGTCATGCGCCATGCGGATGCGGGCTACGACATTGCCGTGGCTGCGGCCAAGCGCCATCAGCTGAACCTGCCCATGGTCAAGTGAGCCGCTTGCAGGACACCACGGCCATGCAGCGTTTCGACCTGAACCAGATCGCCGCCAGCCCCTGGAAGAACGGGGGCGGCAGCACGCGCGAGATCGCCTGCTGGCCGCCCGGGGCGGGCATGGAGGCCTTTGGCTGGCGCATCAGCGTGGCCACCATTGACCAGCCCGGCCCGTTCTCGGCCTTTGCGGGCGTGGACCGGCAGATCATGCTGCTCGATGGCGACGGCGTGCACCTGCGCGGCGAAGGCATCGACCATGTGCTGGACGCGCGCTGGCAGCCGTTTGCCTTCTCCGGCGATGTGGCGCTGGGCTGCTCGCTGCTGGGCGGCACTTCCACTGACTTCAACGTGATGGCGCGGCGCGGCCGGTGGCGGGCGCAGGTCCAGGTGCTGGACAGCGCTGCCGACGCCGGCCGCGCCGACGCCGGCCTGTGCATGGTGCTGCAGGGCGACTGGCAGGCGGATGGCGCTGCGCTCATCCCCGGCCAGGGCCTGTGGTGGAGCGCGCCGCAGCCCGACCCGCAGCAGCTGGTGCCGCAGACCGACGACGCGCGGCTGGTGCAGGTGCTGCTGCAAGCCTGCTGACGACCCACGACATCCAAGGAATCCCCCCCATGACCGAGCCCCACGCACCCGCTTCTGCATCCGCTTGCGCACTCGCTCCATCCTCTTCGGCCGACGGCTGCTGGCAGAACCTGCGCCTGGCGCCTGAGATGTTCGAGGCCGGCCAGGCCGTGGGTGACGGGGAGGATGCCTGCATCGTGGTGCAGCAGGGCCGCGTGGCCTGGGTGGGGCCGCAGCAGGCCCTGCCGCCCGCATATGCGGCCCTGCCGCGCCATGACGGCCAGGGCATGCTGGCCACGCCGGGCCTGGTCGATTGCCACACCCACCTGGTCTATGGCGGCGAGCGCGCCAACGAATTCGCCATGCGCCTGGACGGCGCCAGCTACGAGGAAGTGGCACGCGCCGGCGGCGGCATCGTCTCCAGCGTGCGTGCCACGCGCGAGGCCAGCGAGGACGAGCTGTTCGCCCAGGCCCTGCCGCGCCTGCAGCAGCTGCTGGACGAGGGCGTCTGCGCCATCGAGATCAAGTCGGGCTACGGCCTGGCGCTGGAGCACGAGCGCAAGCAGCTGCGCGTGGCCCGGCGCCTGGGCCAGGCCCTGGGCGTGACCGTGCGCACCACCTTCCTGGGCGCGCATGCGCTGCCGCCCGAGTACGCAGGGCGCAGCCAGGACTACATCGACCTCGTCGCCGGCACCATGCTGCCCGCGCTGGCGGCCGAGGGCCTGGTCGATGCGGTCGATGTGTTCTGCGAGCGCATCGCCTTCTCGCTGGCCGAGACCGAGCAGGTCTTCCAGGCCGCACGCCGCCTGGGCCTGCCCGTCAAGCTGCATGCCGAGCAGCTGTCGAACATGGAGGGGGCGGCCCTCGCGGCCCGCTATGGCGCGCTGTCCTGCGACCACATCGAGCACCTGTCGGAAGCAGGTATCGCCGCCATGCGCGGCGCGGGTTCCGTGGCCGTGCTGCTGCCCGGCGCCTACTACACGCTGCGCGACACCCACATGCCGCCCATCGCGGGCCTGCGCGCCGCGGGCGTTCCCATGGCCGTCTCTACCGATCACAATCCGGGCACCTCCCCCTGCCTGAGCCTTTTGCTCATGGCCAACATGGCCTGCACCCTGTTCCGGCTCACCGTGCCCGAGGCCCTGGCGGGCATCACCCGCCATGCCGCGCGCGCCCTGGGCCTGCAGGACGAGCATGGCCTGATCGCGGCCGGCCGTCCCGCCCACTTCGTGCTCTGGCCCGTGCGCCATGCGGCCGAGCTGGCCTACTGGTTCGGCAGCAAGCCTGACTGCACCATCGTGCGACAGGGCCGCATCGTGCGGACCCGCGGGCAGGGGAGCCACTGAAAGCCTGTCCCATGCCCCATGCACTGTTTCTCGATGAATTGATTTCCACCCTGGGCGCCGAAGTGGCGCAGCGCGGCGACGATGTGCCCGCGCGCTACCACACCGACTGGAGCGGCACGCCGCCCCAGCGCCCGCTGGCCCTGGTGCGCCCGCGCAGCACCGACGAGGTCAGCGCGCTCATGCGCCTGTGCACGGCCCACCGCGTGCCTGTCGTGCCCCAGGGCGGGCTCACGGGCCTGGCCGGTGCGGCCGTGCCCGTGCCGGGTGCGGTGGCCGTCTCCATGGAGCGCATGAATGCCATCGAGGACGTGAACGCGCGCACCGCGCTGATGACCGTGCAGGCCGGTGCCACGCTGCAGGCCGTGCAGGAGGCGGCCGTGGCCGCAGGCATGGTCTTCGGCGTGGACCTGGGCGCGCGCGGCAGCTGCCAGATCGGCGGCAACGTGGCCACCAATGCGGGCGGCAACGGCGTGCTGCAGCACGGCATGATGCGCGAGCAGGTGCTGGGCCTGGAGGTGGTGCTGGCCGACGGCACGGTGCTGCCCATGCTGCGCCCCATGCTCAAGAACAACACGGGCTACGACCTCAAGCAGTTCTTCATCGGCTCGGAGGGCACGCTGGGCATCGTCACGCGCGTGCTGCTGCGCCTGCGCCCCGCGCCCCAGGCCCGCGCCACGGCCCTGGTGGCCGTGCCGGACTTCGATGCGGCGCTGTCCGTGCTCTCGCGCATGCAGTCGCGCTTTGGCAACGGTGTGGCGGCCTTCGAGCTGATGTGGGACAGCTTCATCCAGGCCTCCATCCGCTGGCAGAAGCTGCAGCCGCCGTTTGGCCAGGCGCATGCGCTGCTGGCCCTGATCGATGTGGACGGCAAGGACGAGGCCACGCTGCGCGCTGACGTGGAAGAGGCCCTGGGCGAGGCCATGGAGGCCGGCGAGGTGGCCGATGCCGTCATCGCCCAGTCCGTGGCACAGGCGCGCCAGCTGTGGAAGCTGCGCGAGGCGCCGGCCGAGCTCAACACGAACATGCATCCGCCCGTGAACTTCGACGTCAGCCTGCCCCAGGCCGACATCGGCCGCTTCGCCGATGCCTGCCGCGCCGCGTTCGACGCGCGCTGGCCCGCCCACCACACGCTGTTCTTCGGCCATGTGGGCGACGGCAACCTGCATGTCTCGGTGGACGGTGCCACCGCCAACGGCGACTGCGAAGGCGTCGAGGCCGCGCTGTACCACCTGGTCGGCGAGTTCGGCGGCAGCGTCTCGGCCGAGCACGGCATCGGCCTGCACAAGAAGCCCTATCTCGGCGCCAGCCGCACCCCGGCCGAACTGGCCGTCATGCGCGCCATCAAGCAGGCGCTGGACCCCCTGCATCTGTTCAACCCCGGCAAGGTATTCGACCTATGAACGCTCCCGCCCTCCACGCGATCCACACCCTGGCACGCCCCGAAGTGCCGCCGCTGCCGCCCTACAACGCAGGCCTGTCCTCCGAGGCCGTGCGGGCGCGCTACGGCGTCACCGAGATCGCGCGGCTGGCGAGCAACGAGAACCCCTTTGGCGCCAGCCCCGCCGTGGCCCGCGCCCTGGCCGACCTGGCCCTGCATGTGGGCACCTATCCCGATGCGCAATGCACGGCGCTGCGCGCGGCCATCGCGGCGCGCACCGGCGTGCCGGCCGAGGCCATTGCCGTGGGCAACGGTTCCGAGGACATCCTGCAGATGCTCTGCCAGGCGTTTCTCTCGCCCGGCGACCGCGTGCTCACCCAGCGCCCGGCCTTCGGCCTGCACGAGATCTACCCGCGCATGATGGGCGCCCGCGTCGAGCTGCTGGAGCTGACGCCCGCGCTGGACTTCGATGTCGATGCCTGGTGCCAGGCGCTGGCGCGCGGCCCCAAGATCGCCATGCTGGCCAATCCCTCCAATCCCGTGGGCTGCATGTTCAGCGCCGGGGATTTCGCGCGCCTGCTGGACGCCACGCCGCCGCAGACCCTGCTGGTGGTGGACGAGGCCTACTACGAGTACGCCCTGCACGCAGAAGGCTACCCCGACGTGCTGGCCCTGCTGCGCGGCCGCGCCATGCCCTGGATCGTGCTGCGCACCTTCTCCAAGGCCTGGGGCCTGGCGGGCCTGCGCGTGGGCTACGGACTGGCCAGCGACGCGGCCCTGGTGCAACTGCTGGACCGCGTGCGCACGCCCTTCAACGTCAACCAGGCCGCCCAGGCGGCGGCGCTGGCGGCCTGGGGCGACGAGGACTTCATGCAGCGCGGCGTGGCCGAGACCGTGCGCCTGCGCGATGTGCTGGCGCAGCGGCTGGCCGCCCTGCCTGCACTGCCCGCACTTCGGATGGCGCCTTCGGCCGCCAACTTCCTGTTCATCGACATCGGCCGCCCCAACGGCCCCGTGAACGAGGCGCTGCTGGCCCGGGGCCTGATCGTCAAGCCCTGGAAGGAGCCGGGCTTCGAGCACTTCATCCGCGTCTCCGTGGGCACCGAGGCCGACAACGAACGCTTCGTGCGCGCGCTGGCCGAGATCCTGGAGGCCGGGCAATGAGCGGCATCGACCCGACACCCGACAGCCGCACGCTGTTCGCCGAGCATGCGCTGCTGCCCACGGGCTGGGCGCGCAATGTGCTGCTGCGCTGGGATGGCGCAGGGCGCCTGCAGGCCGTACAGGCCGACGCACAGCCCGGCAACGGGCCGCGCGCGCCCGGCCCCGTGCTGCCCGGCATGCCCAACCTGCACTCGCATGCCTTCCAGCGCGCCTTTGCGGGCCTGACCGAATACCGCGCCGAGGCCCAGGACAGCTTCTGGAGCTGGCGCGACCTCATGTACCGCTTTGCCGCGCGCATCACGCCCGAGTCGCTGGAGGCCATCGCCACCTGGCTGTACGTGGAGATGCTGGAGGCCGGCTACACCTCGGTCTGCGAATTCCACTACGTGCACCACGACCGGGATGGCCGGCCCTACGCCGACGACGCCACGCTGTCCCTGGCCCTGCTGCGCGCCGCGCGCAAGGCCGGCATGGGCATCACCCTGCTGCCCGTGCTCTACCAGACCAGCGGCTTCGGCGGCAAGCCGCCGCGCGCCGACCAGGCGCGCTTCATCCGCAGCACCGACAACATGCTGGCCCTGCTGCAGCGCCTGCTGCCCGAGGCGCGCGCACAGGGCGCGGCCCTGGGCCTGGCGCCCCACTCACTGCGCGCCGTGCCGCCCGACAGCCTGCGCGTGGCCGTGGAGGGCCTGACGGCGCTGGACGCGCGCGCGCCCGTCCACATCCACATTGCCGAGCAGACCCAGGAGGTGGACGACTGCCTGGCCTGGAGCGGCCAGCGCCCCGTGCAATGGCTGCTGGAGCATGCCCCCGTGGACGCACGCTGGTGCCTGGTCCACGCCACCCACATGACGCCCGGTGAATACGCGGGCGCCGCGCGCAGCGGCGCCGTGGCCGGCATCTGCCCCACCACCGAAGCCAACCTGGGCGATGGCATCTTCGACATGCCGCAATGGCTGGGCCACGGCGGCGTCTGGGGCGTGGGCTCGGACAGCCATGCCTGCGTCAATGCGGCCGAGGAACTGCTGATGCTCGAATACAGCCAGCGCCTGTCGCTGCGCCAGCGCAATGTGCTGGCCGGCCCCGACCCGCAGGTGGGCACCGCGCTGTGGACCGCTGCCGTGCAGGGCGGTGCCCAGGCCGCAGGCCGCCCCGTGGCCGGGCTGGCCGTGGGCCAGCAGGCCGACTTCCTGGCGCTGGACGCAGACCATGTGGCGCTGGCCGGCCTGCCGGTGCAGGCCATGGTCTCGGCCCATGTCTTCGGCAGCCACCGCAGCAGCGCCCTGCACAGCCTGTGGGTGGGCGGCGAGCGCCGCGTGCAGGCCGGACGGCATGCGCTGCACGAGGCGGCAGCCCGCGGCTTTGTCGCGGCCCGCGCGGCCACCCTGCAATCCTGAGGCCCCCGCATGCCATGGGCCCGCGAAACCCGCCAGAAACGTTCCAGAATCACGCCATGACCGATACCGCTCCCCCTCCCTTCGTCTTCCACCAGGGCACGGCGCCGCTGCTGATCTCCATGCCGCATGCGGGCACCCATGTGCCGCCCGACATCGCCGCGCGCCTGACCGAGGAAGCCCGCCACGTGCCCGACACCGACTGGCACCTGCCGCGCCTGTACGAGTTCGCCAAGGCCATGGGCGCCTCCATCCTCGTGGCCACGCATTCGCGCTATGTGGTGGACCTGAACCGTCCGCCCGATGGCGCCAGCCTCTACCCGGGCCAGAGCGTCACCGGCCTGTGCCCCGTGGACACCTTCGACGACACGCCGCTGTACGCCGACCCGGCCGATGTGCCCGCGGACGCCGAGATCGCCGCGCGCCGCGAGGCCATCTGGGGCCCGTACCACGCACAGCTGCGCGCCGAACTGGACCGCCTCAAGGCCGTGCACGGCACCGTGGCGCTGTGGGACGCGCACTCCATCCGCTCGGTGCTGCCGCGTTTCTTCGAAGGCAAGCTGCCCGACCTGAACCTGGGCACCGGCAAGGGCACGAGCTGCGCGCTGGAACTGGCCGAGCATCTGCTGGCCATTGCGCAGACCGCGCCGGGCCACACCGCCATACTCAACGGCCGCTTCACGGGCGGCTACATCACGCGCCACTACGGCCAGCCCGAGGCCGGCATCCACGCCGTGCAGCTGGAGATGACGCAGTGCAGCTACATGCAGGAAGCCCTGCCCTTCGACTACCTGCCCGAGCGCGCCGAACAGATCCAGCCCACGCTGCAGCGCATGCTGCAGGCGGTGCTGGACTTCGTCACGACACGGCGCGTGTCCTGATCAGCCTTCGTCGTGGCAGTGGCCCGGGCAGGGCCCGCCCATGGCCACGGGCGGCGGGTCGCCCAGCCAGCGGCGTGGCCCCGGGCCGTTCTGTGCGCACAGGTCGCCGGGGTTGTGCAGCACGCAGTGGCGCAGTGAGAGGCAACCGCAGCCAATGCACTGGTCCAGGCTCTCGCTGAGCCGCTGCAGCTCGCCTATGCGGTCGTCCAGCCGCTGCTTCCAGACCCGCGACATCTTCTGCCAGTCCCCGCCCGTGGGGACATGGCGGCTGGGCAGCTTGGCCAGCTGCTCGGCGATCTCCTCCAGCGTGAAGCCGATGCGCTGGGCGAACACCACGAAGGCGATGCGCCGCAGCGACGAGCGGTGGTAGCGCCGGTGGCCGCTGGCGCTGCGCACGGACTCGATCAGGTTCAGCGACTCGTAAAAGCGCAGCGCCGAGGCCTTGACCCCGCTGCGCTGCGCCACGTCGCCGATGCTGAGCAGCGGATCATCCTCGGTTTTCATGGTGGCTTTCCTTCGTGGCTTGACTTCAAGTTCACTTGAACTCGAAGAATGCGGCCATTCTGAGCGAAAGCGCAGGAACAGGGCAACCGGGGCTTGTACCGCCCCTGCAGGCGTCCTGGCCGGACTGCGAAATTCTTTGGCCGAGTGCTGCAATGACGCAGCTGCCGTTCATTCATACAGTAATGGGTCTCATTTGTATTGAATGGCATCGGCCGGAGGTTTCCATGTACATCGACAGCAGCAGCTTTCCCCTGGTCCGCATGGGCTACGAGCGCGACAAGGCCGTGCCCGTGGACCGCTTGCTGGAGGACTTCTCGGCCCTGCTGGCCCGCGGCCAGGCCTTTGTCTTCTTCAGCGACGGCGACATGTCCCAGGAGGAGCGCTCGCCCGAGGAGCGCAAGCAGGTCGTGCTGTGGATGAAGGCCCGCCGCCCCGAGCTCAAAAGCCTGGTGCGCGCCCTGGTCCACGCCGAGCCCGATGCGCACAAGCGCGCCGAGGCCGAGGCCTTCGCACAGATGTTCGGCAAGGCCTGGGGCTATCCCATGCTGCTGGTGGCCTCCCCCGAGGAGGCGCAGCAGCGTGCACGGGAGCTGCTCGGGTCCGATTGATGACCGATTGACATGAACTGAGAGAAACACCATGAATGCCGTGGATTCCGCCCTGCTCAAAGTCCTGCCCGAGAGGTGGGATCCCGACCATGTGGACCGTCCCGTGATCGTCCTGCCGATGCGCTCGGGCCCGGGTGACTGGGCAATGGACTTCCATGCCCACCGCAAGAGCCAGCTCATGGTCACCAATGCGGGCCTGATCACGCTGGAGACCGAGGCCGGCGTCTGCGTGGTGCCGCCGCGCAGCGCCGCCTGGATTCCGGGCGGCACGCTGCACCGCGTCAGCTGCAGCGGTGCGGCCAGCGGCCATATCGTCTTTGTGGAATGCGGCGCGGCGCGCCCCGCGCCCGGCCCCTGCCATGCGCTGGCCGTCTCGCCCTTTCTGCATGCCCTGCTGGAGCGCGTGCAGGGCCTGCCGCAGGACTACGAGCCCGACAGCGGCGATGGCCGGCTCATGCAGGTCCTGCTCGATGAAATCCAGAACGCGCAGCCCGAGGGCCTGCACCTGCCCCTGCCGCGCGACCGCCGCCTGCGCCGCATGACCGGCGCCCTGTGCGAGCAGCCCCAGCTGCAGGCGCGGCTGGCCGACTGGGCCCAGCGCATCGGCATGAGCGAGCGCAGCATGACGCGGCTGTTCCTGGCCGAGACCGGCCTCACCGTCAACCAGTGGCGCCGCCAGCTGCATGTGCTCACCGCGCTGCAGCAGCTGTCCCAGGGGCTGCGCATCCAGACCGTGGCCGATGCCCTGGGATACGAAAGCGCACCGGCCTTCGTGACCATGTTCCGCAAGGCCGTGGGCACCTCGCCGCGCCGCTTTCTGGCACTGCGCAGCGCGGTGCGCTGATCGCTACGAAAGCCGCAATCCCAGGCCGACCAGCACGGCCACCACCATCGCCGCCCCGAAGACATCCCAGCGCTGGATGCGCCGGTACCTGAGGATGACGACCAGGACGATGCCGATCAGCGTGATCAGCCGGGCCTGGAACACGGTGCCCAGCAGGAAGCAGATCACGATCTGCGCCCAGTAGGTGAGCAGGCCGGCCATCGGCGGCCTTTTCGATGCGGGCGGATTCGGGTCCGGTGCGGCCGGTGATGGCGATGGCGATGGAGAGGTCGATGCCGCGGGCAGGGTGCTTGCGGCGCCGGGGGCAGGGCCAGCCGCCTGCCGGGCGGCCTGCCGTTCCTCCTGGCGCTGCTCGCGCCGCTGCTGGTCGGTCTTCTCCAGCACGGGCGCTGCAGGTGCGGCCGGCTGCCACCATGGCTTGCCGCTGGCCAGCGCAGGTGCCTGCCCGCCGGCTGCCAGGCGCCGGAACGTGGCGTTTGCGGGGGGCTTGGCGCGCGCGGCGGCGCGGTCCTGCCGGCTGGCCTCGAGCAGGGCGTCGTTCGCCCGGTCCACAGGGCTGCGCGTGAGCTGCCGGGCCTGTGCCAGCAGCGGCCCGCCCTGCACGGGATCGATCTGGTGGACGAACTGCGCCATTCCCAGCAACTGCGAGGCATGGGCCGGCTGGCCTTGCCAGTGGGGCGCCTGGGCAGGCTGGACAGATTGGCCTGGCAGGCCTGTCCCGGCCTGCGTGGCGCGGTGCAGGGCGGCGCGCAGGCGCCTGCGCGTCTGGCGCGATACGCCGGGCTTGTCCGCGTTCACCACCAGCCCCGTGACCTCCTGGCGGCGGCCCTTGCGCATCACGCGCTCCTTGTCGGGGTGGGGCGTGAAGCCTTCGTCGCGCAGTATCCAGCGCACGCGGCCCAGCAGCCGCCCCACGTTGTCGCGCGCGGCCTCGCCCGAGGCCGAGAAGGTCAGGTCGTCCGCATAGCGCGTGTACACAAAGCCCAGCTGCCTGGCCAGGCCCAGCAGGCGGCGGTCCAGGCGGCGGCACAGCAGGTTGGTGAGCATGGGGCTGGTGGGCGCGCCCTGGGGCAGCACGCGCTCGCGCGCCTTGCCGCCAACGAAGAGCTTCTCGCCATCCACCTGCCAGGCCTGGGCGCGGTTTTCGCTGCACAGCAGGGCCAGGAGGGTGGCCATGGCCTCGCCATAGCCCAGATGCCGGAACACGCCCTTGATGCGGCCGAAGGCAATGCTGGGAAAGAAGTCCTTCACATCCAGGTTGATGACCACGTCGTGGCCCGCATGCGGCGCGGCGTTGCTGACGATGGAGCGGCCGGCCAGGAAGCCGTGCGCGGCATCGTGCGCGGGCACCTTGGCGAGGATGTTGTCCAGCACCCAGTACTGCGCGCGCTTGAGGCGCGGCATGGGCGCGGAGATCAGCCGCTCGCCGCCGGTCTTCTTGGGCAGGGTGAACGAGTGGTAGTGGTGGGTGCGGGCCACCTCGCGGTGAAAGCCCAGGAAGCGCAGCTCGGCCACGGTGATGCCCATGGCCTGGGCGAGCTGGGCGGCATCGGCCAGCTGCGGCAGGCCATGCCGGGCGAGCCGCTGCGGATCGGCCTGCCGGCGCTCCGTGCCATCCCGGGCGGCATCCTGCAGGGCCGCGGAGACGCCGGGGCCCAGATAGCCCACGTGCGTGGACCGCCTGGCATGCCAGGCCAGCGCCTTGTCATGGCGTTCCTGGGCCTGGCGGCGTTTGGTTTCCTCGCGCTGGGCCAGCGCCTTTTGCATGCGCTCCTTGCGCATCTGGCGCAGTGCGCGCTCGGGGTTCTGGCGCACGGCGATCTGCTGGCGCAGCTCGGCCAGCTCGCGCTGCAGCTCGCCTTCGCGCTGGATGTGGGCGGCGGCCAGCTGCGGCTGTCCCTCGCCCTTGGGCCAGAAGCCCAGGCGCTGCATTTCCTCGAGGATGACTTCCTGTTTGCTGGAGGCCTTGATGCGCTCGTAGATCTCGGCGCGCGTGGGTTGCGGCTGGCTCATGCGGCAACCCCTGCAAGGCGGGCCCGGCCGGTGCGAGGCGGGCAAGAAGGTGGAGCGACGCGCTTCTCGTCGAAGAGCCCGCAGGGCTCACGGGACGGGAGCTGTTCGCTCGACGCCACCCCGCGACGGTATGCGTGTTTCGCTTGTAGCAAGCCACTCAGGAAAACGCATACCGTCGCTGGGGTGGCACAGTGAAAACGGCGCCCGTGGTGCATGAAACGGCAGTTCACAAGGGTGGCGAAACACCACCCGGGTTGCAAGAGCCTGCGCGTCGCTCCGCGTGGCAGTGTAGAGCAATTGAGGCGGTTCACGCGATTTCTCCTTGTCCTGCTGCGGCCGCCTGCTGCGGGCCTGCCGGCTGGCGTGCGGCATCGAGCTGGGCCTGCGCCACCAGGCGCAGCGCAATCATGTGCTCGCAGGGCCCCTGGCGCAGCCGGTGCTGCTGGTAGTGGTTGCAGCTGCAGCGCGCATCGGTCAGGCGCTCGTCCGCGTTGAGTTCGAGCTGGGTGTCGAACAGGCGCTTGCCGTCGGCGCGCGGTATCTGGCCGGTGATGCGGCTGAAGCCGTCCTTGCGGTCGATGCGCGGCGGGGCAATGGCCTTGCCGCGCACCAGGGCCAGCGCCTTGTCCTCCTCGGGGTTGGCGGGCTGCAATTGCTGCGCCGTCAGCGGCTCGCGCAGCAGCTCGCGCCAGGCGTAGCGCCCGGCGTCCAGGTCGTAGACCGCGCGCCCGGCCTGCATCCAGCGTGTCATGGCCGTGTGCACCTGGGCCGGGGCCAGGCCCGTGGCCTGGGCCAGTTCCTGCGCGCCGGCCTGCCAGCACGACTGCAGTTGCCGGCCCACGGCCTCGACCTGGGCGGGCGTGACCTCGGCCTGCGGCGCCATCAGGTGAAAGCGCGCGCTGGCGGCCCAGTCGTTGGCGCTCCAGCCCGACAGGCCCAGCGTGACCGTGACCTGGCCCAGCTCCACCACCCAGAAGCTGGGCATGCCGCTGCCCAGCAGGTGCACGCGCACGCGCGTGGCCTGCGGGATCAGCCGCTCCAGCGTGAGCAGGCGCCGGCGCCCCCACAGGCGGATGGTGCCGCCGCCCGCGCCCAAGGCATCGCTGACGACGTGCGAGCGCCGGGTGGCCAGGCGTTCCTCCCAGGGCTCGAACACCACGGCGGGCGGCTGCCCCGGCGTCAGCTCGAAGCGCAGCGCGCGCGGGCCATGGCGCTCGCGCCGGGCACGCAGCCGCGCGCAGATGTTGAACAGGTCCATGGGGTGCAGTTCCACCACGGTGGCGGGCAGGGCCATGGCGCTGGAGACCTGTACGAAGCCGCGCAGCCAGCTGTCGGGCAGGTCGATCTTTTCCTCGCGCAGTGCCGGATCGGCGCCCACCTGCACGGCAAAGCCGGCCGGGTCCAGCGTCAGCCGCGTGTCCCGGTAGCTGCGGATCTTCTGGAATTCTTCGTAGAGGCTGGCCGAGTAGTCGATGTTGGTGGTGCCGCAGATGCGCTCGCCCGCATGCTCGAAGGCCTCGTGCCGGATGCTGACCGCGCAGTAGCTGGACTCGTCCTGGCTGAAGGCCTCGAACAGCAGCCGGTCCGGGTGCACGGTGATCACGGGATCGAGCACGTACCAGGCATCGCGGTTGGCCTGGTACAGCCAGTCGAAGTATTTGCGCTGCGCCTTGTAGAAGGGCGCGAGCACCTGATTGCGGGTCTCGCGCAGGTCCTTGAGTTCGACGCTGATTTCCTTGGCGCGCGCCTGGGCGCCGCCGGTGTCGGCCATGAAGCCGGCCAGCAGCTGGGACTCATGCTCCTGCAGCCATTCGCGGTAGGCCGTCTTGTCGCGGCCGCGCGTACGCATGTCGCTGACCACCACGCTGTGCAGCGCGCTGAGGCCTTCGCGCACCTGCAGGAAGGCCGGGCCGTCGCGCCGGAGCAGGCCGTCGAAGCGCGTGGGAGGCCGCAGCAGGTCGGGCGCGAAGGAAAACGCCTGTTGCGTGGCCGTGTCGCTGACCTGCGTGCTGCCGTAGTACTGATAGCGAAATTCCATGTCCGTTCGACTCCGTGCTGTGAACAGGCGCTCAGGTGGAAGACGGGGCCTGGCCGCGCCGCTCCGCCGCCAGGGGCTGCATGAAGCTTTGCGCCAGATGGGGATGGCGCTGCACGATGTCGCGCAGCCCGGCCACATAGTCGGGCTGGTCGGCCTGGCTGGCGCTGACCACCTGCCGCGCGAAGATGGCCGCGACCACGGCCGCGGTCTCGGGCGCATCGACCTGGCCGCGCAGGAAATGCAGCACGCGCGTCTTGCTGGCGCGCGCGCGGTGCACCTGGCTGAGCACGGCCAGGAAGTAGGGCTGCAGCTCCTGCAGGCGCGCCGCGCGCTGCGGTGCGGGCTCGTCGGGCAGGGCGAGCAGCCATTGCGTGACGAACAGCTGCACGCTGGTGGCGGGGTGCTGGGCCAGGCGCGCGAGGTAGAGGCTGGCCTCGGGCGCGCTCATGTGCTGCTCGAGCCGCTGGCGGCCCAGGGCCTGTACCCAGGACTGGGGATGGTCCACCCAGCCTATCAGCAGATCGGGCGTGAGCGCATTGGCCGGCAGCCGCTGGCCGAACATCTCGCGTGCGTACTGCTGGGTGTCGGCGAACAGGGCGTCGGCCAGCGGCAGCAGCTGTTCCGCCTGCTCGGGCCGGGTCTGTTCCATGGGCGTGAGGCGCGTGTCGATGCTCTGGCGGCTCAGTGCGCGCACATCGGCATCGGCATGCCGCGCCAGCGTGGACCACTGGCGCAGGGTGTAGGCCTGGATGTCCAGCGCCTTCAGGCCCCAGGCGCCGTAGCGTTGCGCACCCGTGGCCTGGGCCTGCAGGGCGCGCCAGATGCCCGAGGCATCGCGGGCCGGGGCCACGGCGGCCAGCGGGCCGGTGAGCAGGCGCAGCGCCGCGTCGTGGACGCCTTCGGCCTTTTCCGCGCGGAACAGCACCTCGTGCAGGCGTTCGGCGATCTGGGCGTTGCAGCGCGCGTTGTACAGAGGGGTGCCGGCCAGGCGCTCGACCAGGGGCGCGGCCGCTGCGCGCAAGGCGGCATGGGGCGATACCGCGAACCCGGCCAGCATGTCGGCCTGCTCGCACAGCAGATCGTCGGCCAGGCTGCCCATGAGCCGTATGCCGCAGGCCATGCGCGCAGGTTCCTCGGATTCCAGCAGCCCGCGCAGCGCCGCCGCAGGCAAGGTGCGCAGGCCTTGCGGGTGCGCCAGCAGCCAGGCGGTCGCCATCTCCACCAGTGCCGTCACCGAATGCGCCAGCAGGTGGTGCAGCGGCGGGGCCGGAACGCCGGGCGCGTGCGCGACCAGCGGTGCCTTGTCCGCGAAGAGGGCCTGCACCGCATCGCGGATGTCGGCCAGCGCAGCGCCGTCCGCATCCAGCGTGGGCAGCGCCGCCAGCAGGGCCAGGGCCACGGCGGCGCCATCGGCATAGAGCAGCAGGGCCAGTGCCTGCGTGCGCGAGCTGGCGGCGGGCGACAGAAGCAGGGCCGCCACCAGCTCGGCATCGCGCGCGGCGGCTGCGCGGTCGCGCGACAGCCAGGCGCCCAGGTAGCGGGCGGCCGGCCCCTCGCCGCATTGCGCAAGCGCCAGCAGCCAGGGGCGGCGCGCCGCATCGTCGGTCAGAGCGACCATGCGCTGCTGGGCAATCTCCAGGCCCAAGGCGGCGGCGGGCGCATAGGTTTGGTGCAGCAGCGGCGCGGCGGCCGCCGCATCCAGGCTGTCCAGAAAGGCCTTCTGGTCCTGCAGAGCGCGCGTGAGCGACCACAGCAGCAGCGTGGACTGCGAGCGGCCCACCAGCTGCAGCAGCCGCTCGGGGTGGGCGTCCCACAGGGGCGACAGCCCTTCCACGCGCTGCGCGGGCAGCTGCTGCAGGTCCAGCGGCTTGTCGGTGTACCAGCCATGGGCGCGTGCCGAGGCATGCAGCTGCGGCCAGCGCGGCAGCAGCAGCCGGGCGGCAAGCAGCCAGCGCGATTCGGGCAGGCGGCCGGAGCGCGAGGCAGCCTGGCCCGCGCAGCGGCGGTCCATGGCCTGGAGCAGGGCCGTGGCCTGCGCGGCGCCTTCGCTGTGCCCGGCCGAGACCATGCGCCGCAGCTGGCGCCAGCCGCGCAGGCGCAGGTACAGGGAGGTGTCGCGGCTGAAGACGGCACCCTCGTCGCGCGGGCCATCGAAGCGGGCATGCAGCACGGCCAGCAGGGCGTGGTCGCGCCGCCACTCGGCACGCTTGTGGATGCGCCGTATGGCAGGCCACCAGGGGCGTGTGAAAGGGATGCGCTCCATCCAGGCCAGCAGCTGCCGGTGGACGGCGCCATCGTGCGCTCCCAGCGTATCGGCCGCCAGCAGCGCCTGGGGCGTGAGGGCGTTGAACACGGCCTGCTGCGCCTGCGGGCCGTCCTCCGGCGGGGCGGTGCGTGTCTCTTGTTCCCCCTGTGCCCCTTGCTCCCCTTGTATCCACTGCTCCCACTGATCCCGGTGCTCCTGCAGCGCCGCCTGGCGCTCCTGCGGCGCGAGCAGCGCCAGCCAGGCCTGGTGCGCCAGGTCGCGCGTGGCCTCGCTGGCGCCGCGCTGCGACAGCGCCTGCATGGCCACCGCCGCGCCGCCATCGCCCAGGCGGCCCACCAGATAGGCCAGGCAGTAGTCGAGCAGGTCGTCGCCCGTGCCCAGCAGGGCCACCAGGCGCGGCACCTGCGCATGCAGCAGGCGCTGGGCGCCGCCGCCGCGCGCGGCATCCGCATATTCCGCCAGGCGCCACACCAGGCGCGCCTGCTGGCCTGCGGGCATCAGCCGCCAGGCATTGCCGTCCAGGCGCCGGCACAGGGCCGGTATGGCGGCGGCCTGCACGGGCGACTCCGGCAGCTGTGGCGGCTGCGGTGCCGGTTCCTGGGCGTGGCCAGCCAAGGGCAAGGCTTGCACGCCATCCAGCTCGGCAAAACCTTGCTGGGACTGCAGCACATCGCCGGCCGCCAGGCGCTGGCGCAGATAGGCCAGTGCGCGCTGGCGTGCAGGCTCCAGTGCCAGCGGCAACGGGGTCAGCGTGCTGTCATCGACCTGCGCGACGACGCCGGCCTTCCATTGCGTGACCTGCAAGGTCACGACATGGCGCGCCGCCGCGTCGCGCCCCTGCGGGTCCAGGGCCACCAACGTCACGGTGCTGATGCGTTCATTGCGTCCCTGCGGGCGGGACAGTACGGCTTGAGCAAGCAGGTTCATGCGGCAGGCATCCAGTGCTTTTCCATATGGGGTTGGCTGGCGGGAACAACCGGGGCCGCAAAGTGTTCGCGGCCGTCGTTTCCCGCTGGCCAACGCAGGGTCAGATGGCATCGCAGTGTAGTGCCTCGATGCCCTGCGGGCGCCGCCCGCCGCGTGCCCGCCGCAGTGCCGATGGCCGCTGCGCTTGTCCGATCCGGCCATTGATTCCCCTGGCAAACCGTCCTCAATTTTCGTGGTGTCTTTGTGGCTGGATCTTGACTTCAAGTTCACTTGAACTTGAAGAATGCAACCCATTGTGAGCAGCCGCCGGCAAGGCCTTCAGAGCCTGCGGTACAGCCCCCTTTTTCCGGCCCTGCACCGCCCCCGGCAGCAGGGCCTTGCCCATCCCCCTCAAGGAGAGTCGATCCATGCCAGTTCTTCCCCCGCCGCCGTTGCGGCGTGCCCTGTTCGGAGGCGCCCTGGCGGCGCTGGCCCTGCTTGCCGGCTGCCGCCCGCAGGCCGTGGGCGATGCCCATGCCAGCGACGGCCCGCCGCCTGCGCCCGAGGTGCTGGTGAGCGAGGTCGTGCCGGCCAGCGTGCGTGTCTGGGACGAGTTCAACGGCCGCATCGATGCCGTGGACTCCGTGCAGCTGCGCCCGCGCGTGTCGGGCTATATCGAGCGCATTGCCTTCAGCGAGGGGCAGGAGGTCAGGAAGGGCCAGCTGCTGTTCGTGATCGACCAGCGGCCCTACCGCGCGGCCCTGGCCAGCGCCGAGGCCGAGCTGGAGCGCACGCGTGCCGGCGCCGCCCTGGCGCGCACCCAGGACCAGCGTGCCCGCCAGCTGGTGGCCGAGCATGCCGTCTCGCGCGAGGAAGCCGACACGCGTGCCGGCGCCATGGCCCAGAGCGCCGCCCAGGTGCGTGCCGCCGAAGCCGCGCTGGCGGCCGCGCGGCTCAACCTGGACTTCACCGAGGTGCGCGCGCCGGTCTCCGGCCGCGCGGGCCGCGCCCTGCTCACCGTGGGCAACCTGGCCCAGGCCGACCAGAGCGTGCTGACCACCGTGGTCTCGCAGGACCCGGTGTATGTGTATTTCGATGCGGACGAGCACAGCTTCCTGCGCCACCAGCAGGCCGCCAACGCCGCCAACGGCGGCAAGGGCCGGCCCGTGCGCATGGGCCTGGCCAGCGATGAGGGCTTCCCGCACAAGGGCACGCTGGATTTCACCGACAACCAGCTCAACGCCGGCACGGGCACGGTGCGCATGCGCGCCCGCATGCCCAATCCCGACCGCCTGCTGACGCCGGGCCTGTTCGCGCGCGTGCAGTTGCAGTCAGGGCAGTCCGAGCAGGGCGGCGGCGGGCAGCAGGCGCTGCTGATCGACGACAAGGCCGTGCTCACCGACCAGGACCGCAAGTACGTGTATGTGGTGGGCGAGGGCAACAAGGCCGAGCGCCGCGACCTGGAGCTGGGCCGCATGGTCGATGGCCGGCGCGTGGTGCAAAAGGGCCTGGCGGCGGGCGACCGCCTCGTGGTCGGCGGCCTGCAGCGCATCTACTACCCCGGCATGCCGGTCAGCCCCAAGCCTGCGCCCGGCGATGGGCAGGCGGCGGTGGCCCAGGCGTCGGCCGTGGCCGCGCAGTGAACCGGGACGCACCATGGATTTCTCCAAATTCTTCATAGACCGCCCGATCTTCGCGGTCGTGCTCTCCATCATCCTGTTCGCCGTGGGCCTGGTTGCGATTCCGCAGCTGCCCGTGGGCGAGTATCCCGAGGTCGTGCCGCCCAGCGTGGTGGTGCGCGCCACCTATCCGGGCGCCAATCCCAAGGAGATCGCCGAGTCGGTGGCCGTGCCGCTGGAGGAGGCGATCAATGGCGTCGAAGGCCTGATCTACCTGAAGTCGGTCGCGGCCTCGGACGGCAGCCTGCAGGTGGTGGCGACCTTCCGCGCCGACGTGGACCCCGACACGGCAGCCGTGCGCGTGCAAAACCGCGTGAGCCAGGCGCAGAGCCGCCTTCCCGAGGAAGTGCGCCAGTACGGCGTCACCACGCAAAAGCGCTCGTCCACGCCGCTGATGTATGCGGGCCTGACCTCCAGCGACGGCAACCATGATGCGCTGTACCTGCGCAACCATGCCACGCTCAAGATCAAGGACGAGCTGGCGCGCATCCCCGGCATCGGCGAGGTGGCGCTGTACGGCGCAGGCGACTATGCGATGCGCGTCTGGCTGGACCCCAGCAAGGTGGCCGCACGACAGCTCACCGCTGCCGAGGTGATCGCCGCCATCCGCGAGCAGAACGTGCAGGTATCGGCCGGCCAGCTGGGCGCCGAGCCCAGCCCCAAGGGCTCGGACAAGCTGCTGTCCATCAATGTGCGAGGCCGCCTGAAGACGGCCGAGGAGTTCGGCTCCATCGTGCTCAAGGGTGGTGCCGACGGCCAGGTCGTGCGCCTGACCGACGTGGCGCGCATCGAACTGGGCGCCAGCGACTACAGCATGCGCTCGCTCAGCGACACGCGGCAGATGGCGGCCGTGGGCATCTTCCTGTCGCCGGGCGCCAATGCGCTGGGCGTGGCGCGGGAGGTCTACGCCACCATGGAGCGCCTGTCCAGGGATCTGCCCGAAGGCGTGAACTTCGAGACCGTCTGGGACCCCACGGTCTTCGTGCGCGACTCCATCAAGGCGGTGCAGAGCACGCTGATCGAGGCGGTGATCCTCGTGGTGCTGGTGGTCATCGTCTTCCTGCAGACCTGGCGTGCTTCCATCATTCCGCTGCTGGCCGTGCCCGTGTCCATCGTCGGAACCTTCGCGGGGCTGTACCTGCTGGGCTACTCCATCAACACGCTGACCTTGTTCGGCCTGGTGCTGGCCATCGGCATCGTGGTGGACGACGCCATCGTCGTGGTGGAGAACGTGGAGCGCTACATCGAGGAGGGCCACACGCCCCTGGAGGCGGCGCACCTGGCGATGAAGGAGGTCTCGGGCCCCATCATCGCCATCGCCCTGGTGCTGTGCGCGGTCTTCGTGCCCATGGCCTTCCTCAGCGGCGTGACGGGCCAGTTCTACAAGCAGTTCGCCGTGACGATCGCCATCTCCACGGTGATCTCGGCCATCAACTCGCTGACGCTGTCGCCTGCACTGGCGGCCAAGCTGCTGCAGCCGCGCGGCGCGCCGCGCGATCTGCTGTCGCGCGGGCTGGACCGCAGCCTGGGCTGGTTCTTCCGCCCCTTCAACCGCTTCTTCGACCGCAGCGCGCACGGCTACCAGAACTCCGTGGGGCAGTCGCTGCGCCGCCGCGGCCTGGTGTTTGCGGTCTACGCGGCGCTGCTGGCGGGCACGGCCGTGCTGTTCCAGGCCGTGCCGGGCGGCTTCATCCCGCTGCAGGACAAGCTGTACCTGTTCGGCGGCGCCAAGCTGCCCGAGGGCGCCTCGCTGGGCCGCACCTCCGAGGTGACGCGCCAGATCGTGGAGCTGGCCCACAGCGTGGAGGGCGTGGACAAAGTCGCTGCCTTCGCAGGCTTCAATGCGCTGCAGACCACGACCACGCCCAACCTGACCAGCTCCTACATCATGCTCAAGCCCTTCGGCGAGCGCACGCGCAGCGCCGAGGAGATCAATGCCGAGCTGGGCGCCAAGTTCGCGCAGATCGAGGGCGGCTTCGCCTACGCGCTGATGCCGCCGCCCATCCAGGGCCTGGGCAACGGCTCGGGCTACTCGCTGTTCCTGCAGGATCGCGCGGGCCTGGGCTACGCGGCGCTGCAGCAGGCGCTGCAGGCCTTCCAGGCCGAGATCGCCAAAACGCCGGGCATGACCTATCCGGTCAGCAGCTATCAGTCCAACATCCCGCAGCTCGAAGTCAAGGTGGACCGTACCAAGGCCAAGGCGCAGGGTGTGGCGCTGACCGACCTGTTCCAGACGCTGCAGGCCTACCTGGGCTCGGTCTACGTCAACGACTTCAACGCCTTCGGCCGCGTCTGGCGCGTGATGCTGCAGGCCGATGCCGACCACCGCCAGGCCGTGGAGGACATCGCGCGGCTGCGCACGCGCAATGCGCGCGGCGAGATGGTGCCCATAGGCTCCATGGTCACCGTGGTGCCCAGCTTCGGGCCCGACCCGGTGCTGCGCTACAACGGCTTCCCGGCGGCCGACCTGATCGGCGACTCCGACCCGCGCGTGCTGTCCTCGGGCGAGGTGCTGACCAAGCTCCAGGAGATCGCGCAGCGCACGCTGCCGCGCGGCATCGAGCTGGCCTGGACCGACCTCAGCTACCAGCAGGTGGAGCAGAGCAACGCGGCGGCCGTGGTCTTCGCCATCGCCGTGATGCTGGTCTTCCTGGTGCTGGCCGCGCTCTACGAGAGCTGGACGCTGCCGCTGGCCGTCATCCTCATCGTGCCCGTGTGCATCTGCGCGGCGCTGTTCGGCGTCTGGCTGGCCGGCGGCGACAACAACGTCTTCGTACAGGTGGGGCTGGTGGTGCTGATGGGGCTGGCCTGCAAGAACGCCATCCTGATCGTGGAGTTCGCGCGCGAGCTGGAGCTGCGCGGCGTGGGCATCGTCGATGCCGCGCTGCAGGCCTGCCGCCTGCGGCTGCGGCCCATCGTCATGACCTCGATCGCCTTCATCGCCGGTGCCGTGCCCCTGCTCATCGGCGGCGGCGCGGGCAGCGAGGTGCGCGCGGCCACGGGGGTGACGGTGTTCTCCGGAATGCTGGGCGTGACCCTGTTCGGCCTGTTCCTCACGCCGGTGTTCTACGTCACGCTGCGCCGGCTCTCGGGCCGGGCGCTGACGGGGCATGCGCCTGCACATGCCGCGCCTGCCTCCCCACCCTCCGACAAAGCCGCACCGCTGGAGCCCCACCATGTCTGAAATCCGCAATTCCCTGAGCCGACACGCGCTGGCGCTGGCGTCTGCCGGGCTTGTGGCCGGCTGCGCGGTCGGCCCCGACTTCAAGGCGCCTGCGGCGCCGCAGGCCGGAGCACAGTTCGCGCGGGCCGAGCCTGCACCGGCCACCCCGCAGGCCGAGCCCGATGCCGCCTTCTGGCGCCAGTTCCAGGACCCGCAGCTGACGCGGCTGGTGGAGCAGGCGCTGGGCGGCAACCAGGACCTGCAGGTGGCGCTGGCACGGCTGGACGGCGCCCAGGCGCTGCTGAGCGAAAGCCGCTTCGACCAGTTCCCCACGGTCACGATGTCGGGCCAGGCCACGCAGCAAAAGCGCAGCGAGAGCGAGGCCTTCTACGGGCCGCGCAGCCAGCGCAGCTACACGGCCGGGCTGTCGGCCAGCTGGGAGATCGACGTGTTCGGCCGCGTGCGGCGCAACATCGAGGCGCGGCGTGCCGACCTGCGCGCCGACGCGGCCGATCTCGCGGCGCTGCAGGTGGCCATCGCGGCCCAGGTCGCGGGCAGCTATGCCGACCTGCGCGGCTGGCAGCAGCGCCTGGCCCTGGCCCAGGCCAACGCGGCCAACCAGCAGGACACGCTGCGCCTGGTGCAGCTGCGCCTCACACACGGCAGCGGCACCGAGTTCGACCTGGCGCGCGCCCAGGCCCAGCTGGAGGCCACGCGCTCGCGCATCCCGGCACTGCAGGCGCAGATCGCCATGGCCCAGCACCGGCTGGCCGTGCTCACGGGCCAGGTGCCCGAGGCGCTGATCGCCGCGCTGGATGTGCCTGCCGCCCTGCCGCAGCTGCCGCCGGCCATCGACCCCGGCACGCCGGCCGGCCTGCTGCGCCGCCGTCCGGACGTGGCCGTGGCCGAGGCACGGCTGCATGCGGCCACGGCGCGCATCGGGGTGGCCACGGCCGACCTGTTCCCGCGCCTGTCGCTGGGCGGGCTGCTGGGCAGCACGGCGCTGCACGGCGGCGCGCTGTTCGAGGGCGGCAGCGCCACCAGCAGCGTGTTCCTGGGCGTGGACTGGTCCTTCCTCGACGTGGGCCGCGTGCGGGCGCGCATCGCGGCCAGCGAGGCCGGCGCCCAGGCCGCGCTGGCCCAGTACCAGCAGACCGTGCTGCTGGCGCTGGAGGACGCCGAGAACGCCCTGGTGCGCCTGCAGCGCACGCGCACCGAGGATGCCCACCTGGCCCAGGCCGCCGAGCAGCGCCAGCGCGCAGAACAGCTGGCGCTGCGCCGCTACCACCTGGGCAGCGTGGGCCTGTACGAAGTGCTGGATGCGCAGCGCGACCTCTACGCGGCCCAGGACGCCGCCGCCGACAGCCGTGCGCGCGGCCTGCGCGCTGCCGTGGCGCTGTACCAGGCCCTGGCCGGTGGCTGGGACGGGAAGCTGCCGCCAGCCTGAGCACAAGGCGTGCGTTGCAATAAGGGACGGCCAGGTGCCGTCCTTTTTTTTGCTTGTGCGGACCCCCGGTGAAAACCAGGAGTCAGAAGGGCTTGCCTCATTTTTTTCTTATCAGATAATTTTCTCATTGGAAAAAATGGAGCGATGGATGA
Organism: Delftia sp. WSY_12; assembly: GCF_043104645.1. Taxonomy (NCBI): domain Bacteria; kingdom Pseudomonadati; phylum Pseudomonadota; class Betaproteobacteria; order Burkholderiales; family Comamonadaceae; genus Delftia; species Delftia sp. WSY_12. The sequence continues at coordinate 150,830 of NZ_JBICKW010000024.1, read as the reverse complement.
TGGAAAGCCAGGTTCTGGATTTCGCCGTGATCGGTGCCGGCATGGCCGGCGCCTCCGTGGCCTGGCGGCTGGCCGGTGCGGGCGCCTCGGTGCTGGTGCTCGAGCGCGAGCCGCAGCCCGGATACCACGCCACGGGCCGCTCGGCCGCCATGTTCATGGAAAGCTACGGCACCGCGCAGATACGCGCGCTGACACGCGCCAGCCGCGCCTTCTACAGCGCGCCGCCCGAAGGTTTTTGCGAGCACGCGCTGCTGCAGCCGCGCAGCGTGCTCTACATAGGCACGGCCGGCCAGGAGCCCCAGCTGGACGAGGCCCTGGCCATGTACCGCCGCGACGGCCTGCGCGCCGAGCGCATCGACGCGCGCCAGGCCTGCACCCTGGTGCCCTGCCTGGACGAGAGCCAGCTGGTGGGTGCCGTGCATGACCTGGACGCCATGGACATCGACGTGGCCGAACTGCACCAGGGCTTTCTGCGCGGCATGGCGCGTGCCGGTGCGCGGCTGCGCTGCGGCGCCGAACTTTCCGGCGCCGAGCGCGAGGTGGATGGTGGTGGCCAGGGCCTGTGGACCCTGGTGCTGCAGGACGGGTCGCAGGTCCGTGCCCGCGCCGTGGTCAATGCCGCAGGCGCCTGGGCCGATGCCGTGGCCCGGCTGTGCGGCGCGCGGCCGCTGGGCATCGAGCCCCGGCGCCGCTCGGCCTTCACCTTTGCCGCACCCGAGGGCGAGGACATCCACGGCTGGCCTGCCGTGATCGGCGTGGACGAGAGCTTCTACTTCAAGCCCGATGCCGGCCAGCTGCTGGGCTCGCCCGCCAATGCCGATCCCGTGCCGCCGCATGACGTGGTGGCCGAGGAACTGGACGTGGCCATGGGCATAGACCGCATCGAGACACTGACCCGCCTGCGCATACGCCGGCCGCGCCATGTCTGGGCCGGGCTGCGCAGCTTTGCGCCCGATGACGACTTCGTGATCGGCTGGGACGCGCACCGTGAAGGATTCTTCTGGCTGGCAGGGCAGGGTGGCTACGGCATACAGACGGCCGCCGGCGCCTCGGCCGCCGCTGCCGCGCTGCTGATGCGCGAGCCGCTGCCCGCCGAGCTGCTGGCCCAGGGCGTCGATGCCCGGCGGCTGAGCCCGGAGCGCTTCGCGGCCTGAGACGCCTGCCTTTTCGCTTTTTCAGCCCCCGCAACACACAACAATCCAAGGAGACAGGCATGGGTGCATTCAAGGAAGTGAGCAGGATTGCCGGCGCCTTCGTCGGCGTCATCGTCGGGGCGGGCTTCGCCTCGGGGCAGGAGATACTGCAGTTCTTTGCGGGCTTTGGCGCCATCGGCCTGGCGGGCTGCCTGGTGGCGGCCCTGGCCTTCGTCTTTCTGTCCATGGCGTTCTCCACCATGGGCCAGCGCCTGCAGGCCGGCTCGCACAAGGAGGTGGTGCAGGCCCTGCTGGGCCGGCATGTGGGCATGGTGTTCGATGTGCTGATCACCTTCTTCCTCTTCGCCATCACGGTGGTCATGCTGGCGGGCGCAGGCTCGCTGCTGCACCAGTGGCTGGGCCTGCCCGAGGTCTGGGGCAGCGTGCTGGCCACCGTGGCCACGGTGCTCATCGTCTGCCTGGACGTGGGCCGGGTGATCGCCTTCATCGGCGCGGTCACGCCGCTGCTGGTGTTCATGACCGTGGTGGTCGCAGGCTACGTGCTGGTGACGCCCCAGGGCGAGCCGGCCGCGCTGGAGGCCGCCACCGCCGCCCAGCCCCGGGGTGCGGGGCACTGGCTGGTGGCCGCGCTGCTCTATGTCTCCTACAACGTGGTGGCGGGCATGCCCTTCCTGGTGATCATGGGCGGCCAGGCCAGCTCGCGCCGCGTGGCGCTGTGGGGCGGCGTGGCCGGCGGGCTGCTGCTGGGCCTGCTGATGCTGCTGATCGCGGCCGCCATGGTCTGGCGCATGGACACGCTGGGCGGCCTGTCCATGCCCATGCTGGCGCTGGCCACGCAGATCTCGCCCTGGCTGGGGCACCTGATGTCGCTGGTCATCTTCGGCATGATCCTCAACACCGCCGTGGGCATGCTCTATGCCTTCGTGGCCCGCATCCTGCCGGCCGGCACGCCGCGTTTTCGCTGGGGCACGGGCGTGGCGGGCGTGGTGGCACTGGGCGGCAGCTTCGCGGGTTTCATCACGCTGGTGGGCATGGTGTACCCGGTCTATGGCTACATCGGCTTCGCGCTCATGGCCTGCGCGCTGGCAGGCTGGCTGCGCATGGGCCGCAGGCCGGCGCCCCAGGCCGATCTGCGCGGCACCTGAGGGGGCGGGCCTGACCCTAGAATCGGGCGGTCGCCAGCCCCGATCGCCCGCTTCATGCCCAGCCCCCGTCCTCGCACCAGTCCCGCCCCTGGTCCCGGCCCCAGCCCTCGTTCCAGCCCGCTTCCCACGGCAGACCAGGTCCTTGCCGCCGTGCTGCCGGGCGCCCGCACGGCCGCCGCCCTGCCCGCAGGCAAGCACGAAGTGGGGGCCAAGCTGCGCAAGGCCCGCAAGGAGCGCGGCCTGACGCTGCAGCAGGTGGCCGAAAGCAGCGGCCTGGCCGTGTCCACCATCTCCAAGGCCGAGCGCGGCCAGATCGCGCTGAGCTACGAGAAGGTGCTCATGCTGGGCAATGCGCTGGACATCGACATGACACGGCTGTTCATGGTCGGGGACGCCCAGCAGGCGGCCGGCGACACGCCCACCGTGGTCAAGGACCGTTTCGAGGACGTGCAGCGCTACGAGACCGACCAGTACCTCTACAGCGTGCTATGCGGCGCCTTCCCGGGCAAGAAGATGCAGCCCCTGGTGGCCGTGATCAATGCGCGCGAGGCCGGCGAATTCTCGGAGACCATCCGCCATGCGGGCCAGGAGTTCGTGATGGTGCTCTCGGGCCGGGTGCGCATCCTGTTCGAGAACGGCGAATCGGTGGAACTGGGCCGCCACGAGGCCGCATATTTCGACAGCGGCGTGGGCCATGTGTATGTGAGCCTGAGCCGCCAGCCGGCTCAAGTCGTCTCTGTCTGCACCTGAAATGGTTAGCACCCCCTGAGCGGCTGCGCCGCTTCCCCCGTGTGCACGGCGCCCTCTCTCGCTACGCGGGAGGGGGACGACACCCTCGGTGCGGGGCGGCGCGGCCGGCATAGGCCCTTCCTCGGTGTCTCTGGCGTGGGGGTGCGCTAGTTTCATAGGTCGCGCCTCTTGTTTGGGGCGCAGGCCGTTTTTCTGGGGGAATCCTCGTGCCCGGCACGGCCGCCCCGGAATTCCTACAATCGCTGCCCATGAGCCTGCCCCAGTACACCCGCGCCAAAGAGCTTCCCGCCATCCTTGCCAAGCGCCTCGTCATTCTTGACGGCGCCATGGGCACCATGATCCAGCGCTTCAAGCTGGGCGAAGCCCAGTACCGGGGCCAGGGCTACACGGGCCCCGGCAGCGTGGGCGACCGCTTCAAGGACTTCCCGCATGACGTCAAGGGCAACAACGAGCTGCTGTCGCTCACCCGCCCCGACGTGATCCGCGACATCCACGACAAGTACCTGGCCGCCGGCGCCGACCTGATCGAGACCAATACCTTCGGCGCGACCACCATTGCGCAGGACGACTACCACATGGCCGATCTGGCGCGCGAGATGAATCTCGAGAGCGCCCGGCTGGCCCGCGCGGCCTGCGACAAGTACAGCACGCCCGGCCATCCGCGCTACGTGGCCGGTGCCCTGGGCCCCACGCCCAAGACGGCCAGCATCAGCCCCGACGTGAACGATCCGGGCGCGCGCAACGTGAATTTCGAGCAGCTGCGCCAGGCCTACCTGGAGCAGACGCTGGCGCTGATCGAGGGCGGCGCCGACGTCATCCTGGTCGAGACCATCTTCGACACGCTCAACGCCAAGGCCGCACTGTTCGCGGTGGACGAGGCCTTCGAGCAAAGCGGCGAATGCCTGCCCATCATGATCAGCGGCACGGTGACCGATGCCTCGGGCCGCATCCTGTCCGGCCAGACGGTGACGGCCTTCTGGCACAGCGTGCGCCATGCCAACCCGCTGTCCATCGGCCTGAACTGCGCGCTGGGCGCGGCGCTGATGCGCCCCTACGTCCAGGAACTGAACAAGGCCGCGCCCGAGACCTTCATCAGCTGCTACCCCAACGCCGGCCTGCCCAATCCCATGAGCGACACGGGCTTTGACGAAACGCCCGAAGTCACCAGCCGCCTGGTGCATGAGTTCGCGGCCGAAGGCCTGGTCAACATCGTGGGCGGCTGCTGCGGCACCACGCCGGACCACATCGGCGCCATCGCCAAGGCCGTGGGCAGCACGCCCACGCGCCGCCTGTTCTACCCGGAATCGGCCTGATCGCGCGGGCGGAGCCTCTGACATGAGTTCGCCGCTGCCGCCCGTCCCGTCCCCAGCCGCAGGGCTGCCGCAGACAGTGGCGGCGCCTGTGCCCGGCCCGGCCGCTGGTGCGCCGGTGGCGCCGGCTTCACCCGCGTCATCCGCCTCACCCTCCGTTCCCGTCACGCCGCCAGCGGCCACGGCCGTGCGCTGGTCGCCCGAGATGCTGCAAAGCCTGCGCCTGCAGGCCTTCGAGCAATTGGTGGCCCAGCTGGCGCGCCAGGTGCAGGCCAGCCCCGGCGCGCCTGCGCCGCAGTGGCCGGCCAGCGGCGTGTCCGAGGCGCTGGGCCGGCTGCTGCAGGCCCTGCTGGCCCAGGTGGGCACCCAGCAGGGCCAGGCCCTGCAATTGCTGGCGGCCCAGCCGGGCTCGGCGGCATTGCTCCAGGCGCTGGCGGCAGGCACGACGGCGCCTGGCGGGCAGGATCCCCGGAGCGCTCCATCGGCCCAGGCCGGACCGCCCATCCCGTCTGCATCGACAACGCCTGCGGCCTCCATGCCGCCCACCGCTGCCGCAGTGACGCTGGCCGTGGCGGCTGCCAAGGGCAAGGTGATGGATGCGCTGCTGGCCGGATCCGGGCTGGCGCCGCAGGCCGGGGCGCGCCCAGCAGGGGGCATTGCAGGTGGCGCTGCCGGGGGGGCCACACAGACCCTGCCCGCCCTGCAAAGCTGGTGGGTGCAGCAGGGCACGTTGCTGACGCCGCAGGGCGAGCGCGGCTTCACGCTGAGCCTGCAGGTGCCCCAGGCCTGGGCCCAGGCGCAGGGCGCGGCCATGGCGCTGGCGGCCGCATCGGCTTCCGCGCCGGGTGCGGCCCCTTTCACGGCGGCGGCGGCCCTGCCTGCGGGCGCTGCGCTGCCCTTGGCGGGCGCCCAGGCCACGGAGCCGGGCCTGCGCCTGCCGCTGGATGCCTCGCTGCAGTCCCTGGCCTCGGGGCCGGTGGCCGTGGTGGTGCAGCCGCGTGGCGCCGATGCGCTGCGCACCAGCGCCCTGCTGCTGCTGGAGCTGCAGCCGCTGCGCCAGCCCGGTGGCGCCATGGCATCGCCGGCCGGGCTGGCCTCGGTGGCGTCGCTGTCGCCCGCGTTCGCGCAGGAGGTGCAGCAGATGCTGCAGCAGCGCAACGATCCCTGGCTGCACATGGCGGCGGCCCAGGCTTCGGGCGCCCTGCCGCGCGAGCGCCGGGCCTTCGAGCACCAGTCGCATTTCTGTACCACCGAAGGCTGCCAGTACGAGGGCCGCGCGCCCTGTGCCCAGCCCTTTTGCAGCGAGATGAACCGGCTCTGGGACGTGTCGCGCACCGAGCGCAGCCGCTGAGGCCGGCCTTGCGAAACTGACCGGGCCTGACGGTGGCGTGGTCATCGCCGGCCCCTGCTTTCATAATGCCGCCTGTTGCCCGCCACCTGCGCGGTTGACGTCTTTGGCCGGGATGTTTGACGAATGTGCAGCGATCATGCTGCGATCTGCATCCTGGCTGCCTTCAAGTCGCGGCTGGCCACCAGCCCGCCGCGCACCTTTCCAGCCACCCCCGTTGTGGCAGCCCCCGTCGCCGTTCGCGCATGCCCCCGGGCCGCGCCGGTGTTGTGCCATCTTTCATTTCAGGAACCCGTTCAGGATGCGTTGTACCTCCCGCTTGACCCTTGCCTCTCTCGCTATCGCTGCCGCCCTGCCGGTGGCCGCCCAGTCATCTGGCGCCGGCTCCAACGTCACCATCAGTGGCTATCTGGACGCGGGTGTGTTCCGGGATTTCGACAAGACCAGCAAGCTGGGAACGATTCAGCGCAGCAACCTGGCCATTGCCGGCTTCGAGGACCTGGGCGGCGGCCTGAAGGCCACCTTCCGCCTGAGCACGCGCTTCGACCTGGACACGGGCCTGACCGAGGACTATCCGAAGAAGCCCTTCTGGCATGACGAGTCCACCGTGGGCCTGCAGGGCAACTGGGGCCACCTGCGCCTGGGCCGCGCGCTCAGCGCCATGTGGAGCCAGGAATGGCAGTTCGATCCCTGGGGCAACTTCAACCGCATCGCCTCGCCGGCCTGGCACATGGCCCACTACCTGACGCCCACCGACCGCGCCAGCAACAACGGCTCGCCCGAATACGGCCGCATGTCCAACGGCGTGTTCTACGACTCGCCCAAGTTCGGCGGCTTTTCCCTGCACCTGAGCGCCTCGCCCGAACGCACCCAGGCGCCCGGCCGCCAGGGCCGTGCGCGCTCGGTATCGGTCAACTACGACCAGGGCGCGGTGGCGGCCATGGTGGCGCACGAGCGCAACGGCAGCGGCGACACCGACCTGTACATGGGCGGCAAGTACCGCATCGGCACGGCAGCGGTGATGCTGGCCTATGACCGCAGCAAGTCGGGCACGCCCGGCACGGGGCCCGACAAGTCGCGCATGGTCTCGCTGGGCGCCACCTACGGCATGGGCGCGACCACGCTCAAGGCCAGCTATGCGCGCCAGCGCCTGGACCGAGACACCAACAACATGCTGTCGCTGGGCGCCGAGTACGCGCTGTCCAAGCGCACCATGCTCTACACCAGCCTGGGCCATCAGCGCTACGAGAACCAGAGCTCGCGCACGGCCTTCGGCGTGGGCATGGCCCATTCGTTCTGATCAATGCGCTTCCCAGCGGCCTGACTGGGCTGCGCTGGTGATCCTGGCCAGGTCTGGAGCCGGCATGGGCTGAGGGGTGGCGGGCAGGGCGGTGAGTTCCATGCCGCGCTCCAGCTTGAAGACGCTCACGGCCTGCTGCAGGCCGTAGGCCTGTTCCTGCAGGGACTGTGCTGCTGCGGCGGCTTGCTCGACCAGGGCCGCGTTCTGCTGGGTGACCTGGTCCATCTGGGAGATGGCCTGGTTGATCTGCTCCAGGCCCGCCGTCTGCTCCACGCTGGCAGCGGTGATCTCTCCCATGATGTCGGTCACGTTGCGCACGCTGCTGACGATGTTCTGCATGGTCTGGCCGGCCTGCGCCACCAGGGCCGATCCGGTGCTGACCTTGCCGTTGGAGTCCTCGATGAGGAGCTTGATCTCCTTGGCTGCATCGGCGCAGCGTCGCGCCAGTGCGCGCACCTCGGCCGCCACCACGGCAAAGCCCCGGCCCTGCTCGCCCGCGCGCGCCGCCTCGACGGCGGCGTTGAGCGCGAGGATGTTGGTCTGGAAGGCGATGGCGTCGATCACGCCGATGATGTCGGCGATCTTGCGCGAGGAGGCATGGATGGCGTCCATGGTGTCCACCACCTGGGACACCACCTCGCCGCCTTGCTGGGCGACGGTCGAGGCCGAGGCTGCCAGCTGGTTGGCCTGGCGCGCGTTGTCGGTGTTCTGGCGCACGGTAACGGTGAGCTGCTCCATGGAGGCAGCCGTCTCCTGCAAAGAGCTGGCCTGGTGCTCGGTGCGCAGCGACAGGTCGTTGTTGCCCGAGGCGATCTGGCTGGAGGCCGTGGCGATCGAGTCCGTGCCGTTGCGCACCTGCCTGACGATGTGGATGAGGCTCTGGTCCATGCGGTGCAGCGCTTGCAGCAGCTGGCCTGTTTCGTCGGTGGTAGTGGCCTGGATGCGGCGCGTCAGGTCGCCTTCGGCCACGGCCTGGGCCACGCCCACGGCCTCGATCAGCGGCCGCGCCACGATGCGCGCCAGCGCCAGCGCCAGCGCCAGTCCCAGCGCGATGCTGGCGGCCAGCAGCCCCACCACCCAGGCGCGCGCGCTGCGGTACAGATCATTGGCGTGCCTGTTGGCCTCCTGGCCGGCATCGTGGTCGATCTGCACCATGCGGTCGATCTGGTCGTACAGGCGCCGGCTCAGCTCCAGCGATTCACCCTGCGCCAGCACCAAGGCTTCGTCCTTTCGGCCGTTGCGTGCCAGGGTCATGATCATGGCGTGCTCCCTGGCATATGCGCTGCGCAGCCGGCCCAGCTCGTCGTAGGACGCCCTTTCCTGCTCGGTTTGGATGAAGCTGGCGTAGTTGTCGTAGTTCGTCTGGATCTTGCTCCACAGGTCGCTCATGATGGCGTCGAAGGCCTTGATATCCTGGTCGCTGGTGGAGATCAGGTACTGAAGCTCGTTGGCGCGGTAGCGCGCCGTGGTGGCGCGGATGGTGAGCAGCATGCGCGACGAGGGCATCCAGCGTGTGGCGATGTCGACGGACGCCTGGTTGATCTGGCTGAGCCGCATCACGGCATACAGGCCCACGAAGGTGGTCAGCGCCAGCACGGCCAGGAAGGCCAGCAGCAGCTTGGAGGAGATCTTGAGGTTGCGAAAGGCTTGCATGGCGAAGTTCTGAAGTCGTATCCCTTGAACGGCAAGGGAGCAAAAAAAGGCGTGCAGCAGGGCACACCTGGCCTGCGGTGCAGAGCAAGGTGGAAAGGGATCAACGAAGGCAATGACGAGGGCCGGCGCGTGCGCTCAGGGGGGGAACCAGCCCGAGGTCCGGCAGATGCGGCCCTTGATGCGGGGTCTCATGGCGCAGGCCCTTCCAGGGCGGCAGGACTGCGGCTGGCCATGCGCGGGTCTGATGCAGGGCAGGGGCGGTGGATGCGGAAGATGCCGAGCCGTCCGCCTACACCTTTTGGCGCCCGGACGCCAGCTGCGGCCCGGTGCTTGGCGGCGGCTGCCGCCTTCTGCGCCCAGGTGCTGCGGATGGGTGTCCTAGGGATTTCGGACAGGAAAGAATTGGCTATGTGCATCTGTGGTGGGGATTATTTCCGCACCGCCAGATGATGAGAATGCTTCCTATCTGATTTTCGATAGGACGTGTCCTAAAAGCGGTTTGCGGGCGCGCGACACGGCCGTCCGCACCGTCTTCACACCGTCTTCGCACCGTCTTCGCACCGGCTTTCGCTCCGTCATTTGTGCCGTCATGTGCGCCGGTGCGACGGGCCGGCCCCCAGCCTTCAGGACGTCAGGACAGCCGCGCGACAGCGTGTGCCAGGTGCCTGCCGATGCCGGTCGTTCAGACCACGCCCTGGTCGCGCAAGGCCTGCAGCTGCTGTGCATCCAGGCCCAGGCGCTGGCGCAGCACTTCGTCCGTGTGCTGGCCCAGGGCCGGCGGCGCATGGCGCAGCGTGGTGGGCGTGTCCGACAGGCGCAGCGGGCTGGCCGTGGTCACCACGCTGTTGATGGTCTCGCCGGCAGGCGGCGTGGCGCCCGGGTAGCGTTCCTGCTCCACGCGCAGGCCGCGTGCACGCACCTGCGCATCGTCGAAGGCCTGGCCGATGTGGTTGATGGGGCCGCAGGGCACGGCCTTGTCCTCCAGCAGCGCGATCCATTCGGCCGTGGGCCGGCCGCGCGTGAGATCGGCCATCAGCGGGATCAGCGCGTCGCGGTGGGTGACGCGGCCGGCATTGGTGGCAAAGCGCTCGTCGCTCGCCCAGTCCGTGCTGGCCGCCTCGCAAAAGCGCGCGAACTGGCCGTCGTTGCCGATGGCCAGCAGCATGCGGCCGTCGGCCGTGGGGAAGTCCTGGTAGGGCACGACGCTGGGATGGGTGTTGCCCTGGCGGCCCGGCACATGGCCGGTGTTCAGGAAACCCGCGCCCTGGTTGGCCAGCACGGCCATGGCCACGTCCAGCAGGGCCATGTCGATGTGCTGGCCGCGTCCCGTGCGGTGGCGGGCCTCCAGTGCGCCCAGGATGGCCGTGGTGGCATACATGCCCGTGAACAGGTCGATCACGGCCACGCCCACGCGCAGCGGGCCGCCGCCGGGCTCGCTGTCGGCGCGGCCCGTGATGCTCATGAGGCCGCTCATGGCCTGCACCAGCAGGTCGTAGCCGGCGCGCGGCGCATACGGCCCGGTCTGGCCGAAGCCCGTGACCGAGCAATAGATGAGGCGCGGGTTCAGCGCGCTCAGCGAGGCGTAGTCCAGGCCGTAGCGCTTGAGGCCCCCGGTCTTGAAGTTCTCCACCACCACATCGCTTTGCATGGCCAGCTCGCGGATCAGCCGCTGGCCCTCGGCCGTGGCCATGTCCACGGTGACCGATCGCTTGTTGCGGTTGCAGGCCGCGAAGTACACGGCGTTGTCCGAGGGATTGCCTTGCGCATCGGGAAAGAAGGGCGGGCCCCAGTGGCGCGTGTCGTCGCCCTCGCCGGGTTTTTCGATCTTGATCACGTCGGCCCCCATGTCGGCCAGGTTCTGGGTGCACCAGGGGCCGGCCAGCACGCGCGAGAGGTCGAGCACGCGCAGATGGCCCAGCGCTCCTGCGGTCTGGGTGGCCGTGTTGTGGATGGGGCTGGGGGAGGGGGTTGCTGTGTGGTTCATGGGCTGAGGCGGCTATCCCGGGCAGATGGGCCATGCTACGGCGCGGCGGCCCGCCGTGGCTTCGCATTTGTGAAAGCGCGCGTTCGCGCCCGGCCGGCACTGCGGTTTGTACTGACGCGCAGGGCTCAGCCGGGGCCGCTGCGGCTTTCTACAATGCCGGATGGCCATGCATTTCGATCTTGTGGATCTGCGCCTCATGGTGCACATCGCCGACGCCAACAGCATGACGCGTGGCGCGGAACTTTCCTTCATCTCCCTGCCGGCGGCCAGCACCCGCATCAAGAACCTGGAAGAGAGCATCGGCACCAAGCTGCTGTACCGCACCAGCCAGGGCGTGACGCTGACGCCGCCGGGCCAGGCCTTCGTCACCCATGCGCGCATGGTGCTGGGCCAGATCGAGCACCTGCGCGGCGACATGCAGGAGTACGTGCGCGGCATCAAGGGGCATGTGCGGGTGTTTGCCAACACCACCTCGCTGGGCGAGTTCCTGCCGCCCGTACTGCGCCACTACCTGCGCCGCAATCCCGACGTGAACATCGACCTGCGCGAGCGCCTGTCGCACGACATCGTGCGTGCCGTGACCGAGGGGCAGACCGATATCGGCATCGTCGCCGGCCTGGTGCGCACCGAGAACCTGGAGACCCTGCCCTACCGCCGCGACCGCCTGGTACTGGTGGTGCCGCGCGGCCATGCGCTCGATGGCGAGATGCAGATGGCCTTTGCCGACACGCTGGACCTGGACCATGTGGGCCTGCACGAATCCAGCGCCATCCACGCCTTCCTGCGCCAGGCCAGCGACCAACTGCACCGGCCCATCAAGCAGCGCATCCAGGTGGGCAACTTCGAGACGGCCTGCCGCATGATCGAGTCCGGCGTGGGCGTGGGCGTGCTGCCCGAATCGGCCGCCAGCCGCCATGCGCATTCCATGGACATCGCCATCGTGCCGCTGTCCGATGCCTGGTCGGTGCGCGAGATGCAGATCTGCGTGCGCAGCCTGGAGGCCCTGCCGTCCTTCGCCCAGGAGCTGGTGGAGCTGCTGGTGGCCGACGCACAGGGCCGGCTCACGCTGGAGTAGCTTGGACTCAACTATTCAGTGCTTGCGCACGGCCTACGCAACTGGCGTGTTCCAAGCGCGAGACGCCGAGCAAGGGCCGCCCCGCAGCGAGGGCGTCGTCCCCCTCCCGCGAAGCGAGAGAGGGGGAAGCGGCGTAGCCGCTCAGGGGGTGTTCATACCGTCGGTGCCAGCCAGTATTTGAAGGTGCCGGTGGCCGTGGCCACGAGCTTTCCGTCTTCATCGAGCAACTGCGCCGCGCAGCTGCACAGGCTGCGGCTGGAGTGCACCACCCAGCCTTCGGCCAGCAGCGCGCCCTTGCCCGGGCGGTGGAAGCGGCTGCTCATCTCCACCGTCACGGCGGTCTGCGATGGCGCACCGGGCAGCTCGCCGGCGGCGCGCGACATCACGGAGTCCAGCAGCGTCATGAGCACGCCGCCGTGCGCGGCGGGCAGCTGGTTGAGCAGTTCCTCGCGCATGTGGGGCAGGCGAACATGGACCTTGCCGGGCGGTGCGGGCACCTGAGAGGCGCCGATCAGCCGCATGAAGGCATTGCGGTCGGGGGCCGGTGCACTCATGTGGCTCATGCGGCGCGCGCCTCGCGCACCATGTTGCGCGCGATGATGACCTGCTGGATCTGGGTCGTGCCTTCGTACAGGCGGAACAGCCGCACGTCGCGGTAGAAGCGCTCGATGCCGAACTCGGCCAGGTAGCCCGAGCCGCCCAGGATCTGCACGGCGCGGTCGGCCACGCGGCCCACCATCTCGGTGGCGAACATCTTGCAGCACGAGGCCTCGGTGGAGACGTTGCGGCCCTCGTCGCGGCGGCGCGCTGCGTCGATCACCATGCACTCGGCCGCATACAGCTCGGCCTGGCTGTCGGCCAGCATGGCCTGCACCAGCTGGAACTCGCAGATGGGCTGGCCGAACTGCTTGCGCTCCAGCGCATAGTTCAGCGCGTCGCGCAGGATGCGCTGCGCCACGCCCACGCTCACGGCCGCGATGTGGATGCGGCCCTTGTCCAGCACCTTCATGGCGGTCTTGAAGCCCTGGCCTTCCTTCAGGCCGATGAGGTTGGCCGCCGGCACGCGCACGTTGTCGAAGAACACGTCGCAGGTGTGCGCGCCCTTCTGGCCCATCTTCACGTCGTTCTTGCCGAAGCTGATGCCCGGCGACTTCGCATCCACGATGAAGGCCGAGACGCCGCCCGCGCCCTTGTTGGCCGGGTCGGTGCGCGCCATCAGCGTGAACATGCCCGCATGCGGCGCATTGGTGATGAATCGCTTGTTGCCGTTGACCACATAGTGGTCCCCGTCCCTGATGGCGGTGGTGCGCAGCGAGGCCGCATCCGAGCCCGCCTCGGGCTCGGTCAGCGCGAACGAGGCCATGATCTCGCCCGTGGCCAGCTTGGGCAGCCAGGCCGCCTGCTGCTCGGGCGTGCCGTCGATGAGGATGCCCTGCGAGCCTATGCCCACGGTCGTGCCGATCACCGAGCGGAAGGCCGGCGCGGTCTGGCACAGCTCGAAGAGCACGCGCACCTCTTCCTCCATGGTCAGCTCCAGCCCGCCGAACTGCTCGGGGATGGTCATGCCGAACAGGCCCAGGTTGCGCATCTCCTGCACGATGGACTCGGGAATCTCGTCGGTCTCGGCCACTTCGTTCTCGGCGGGCACCAGGCGCTCGCGCACAAAGCGGCGCACGCTGTCCAGCAGGGCTTCGAGGGTTTCTTGGTCGCGGATCATTGCGGTGTGCTTCCTGTGCGGTTCAGAGGGTTTCGGCGGTTCCCAGCACCGCCGTGGATTGGCTTGACAGCGTGCCGCCGTTGCCGTGCACCACGGCCGTGCGGTGGCGTCCCAGCTGGCGCTGGCCGGCCTCGCCGCGCAGCTGGCGAACGGCCTCGATCAGCGCAAAGATGCCGTACATGCCCGGGTGCACGCAGGACAGGCCGCCGCCGTTGGTGTTGACGGCCAGCCGCCCGCCGGGCGCAATGCCGCCCCCGGACACGAAGGCGCCGCCTTCGCCCTTGGCGCAAAAGCCCAGGTCCTCCAGGAACAGCAGGGTGTTGATGGTGAAGGCGTCGTAGACCTGGGCCATGTCCATGTCGGCAGCGGTGAGCCCGGCCATGGCAAAGGCCTGGGCGCCCGACTGCGCGGCAGCCGTGGTGGTCAGGTCGGGCATGCAGGAGATCTGGCGGTTCCAGATGGCCGTGGCATTGCCCAGCACGTAGACGGGGGGGCGCGGCAGGTCGCGGGCGCGCTCGCCGCGCACCAGCACGATGGCGCCCGCGCCGTCCGTCACCAGGCAGCAGTCGCGCACGCTCAAGGGGCTGGCGATGGGGCGGGCCGAGAGCACGTCCTCGATGGTCAACGGGTCGCGCATGAAGGCTTCGGGGTTGAGCTGGGCCCAGGCACGCGCGGCCACGGCCACCTCGGCCAACTGCTCGCGCGTGGTGCCGAACTCGTGCATGTGGCGCGCGGCCGCCAGCGCATAGGCGGTCACGGGCAGCACGGGCTCGTAGGGGAACTCATAGGGCTGCGGGTCCAGGAAACGCCGCGCCGCCTGGCCTTCCTTGCGGCCGAAGGTGGCCGAGCGCTGGGCGCTGCCGTAGCACACCAGCACGGCCTTGCACTGGCCGGCCTCCAGCGCGCGGATGGCGGGCAGCAGGTGGGCGATGAAGCTGCTGCCGCCGATCATCGTGCCGTCCACGTAGGTGGGGTTGATGCCCAGGTGCTCGATCACGGGCATGGTCCACATGCTGGCGTTGACGCTGCAGGTGGCCAGTCCGTCGATGTCCTGCATGGTCAGGCCCGCATCGGCCACGGCCGCATGGGCGGCGCGCACCAGCAGGGTCATGTCGTCCATGCCGGGTGCCTCGCCGCAGCCATAGGTGGCGGCGCCGGCAATGGCCACGCGCCCGCGCAGCGGGCGGTTCACAGCGGCGGCGTCCAGGGTGGATTGGGGGATGCGGGTGTTCATGCTGCACCTCCATGGGAAGCCTGTGGAGCCGGTTGCAGCGCGGGCTGGAACAGCACCAGGCCGCGTCCGTCCTTGCTCGCCACATGGGCGCTCACGCGCTGGCCTATGCGCACGTCGGCCGGCGCAATGCCTTCGACGCGGCCCATCATGCGCACGCCTTCGTCCAGGTCGATCAGGGCCACGTTGTAGTCGCCACCGGCATCGCTCTTGCGCGCGACGGTGCTGGTGGAGTAGACCGTGCCCTGGCCGCTGGCGCGCACCCAGCGCAGCGGGCTGGCGCCGCAGTGCGGGCACAGCTCGCGCGGGGTGAAGACATGGCGCGTGCATTGCGGGCACTGCTGTATGCAGAAGCGGCCGGCATCGAGTTCGGCCTGGTAGTGGGTCTGTGCGCTCAGGTGCATGGGCGGTGTTTCCGTTCTCGGTGTTCTTGGCGCTGCACCCGGCACGCGGGCGCAGCGGCTGTCCGCCAGCATGCCCGCATCGCGAGGCCGCTTCAATTCGCCAATCTGGAAGGGTGGCTTCACCAGTGCCGGCGCCCGGCTGTCAACCCAGGGTTGCTGCCTAGGCGGGCCGGCGGGCACGGCTGCTATGGTGTTTATGCATTCCCGGCCATTTCTTCATACCCGCCCTGCGCCGCCTGCCGGCGCACCGAGGGCGCGCCGCCGCTTTGGCACAGCGTGGCGCCACAGGAAGGCCGGCAATGGCGCGCCGCACCCCGGCCCGTTCTCCGCTGTCGATCCCCACCCACCCAGGAGGTTTTTGCACATGACGGATACGCTGATCAAGGTGGACCTGAACCGCCCGCCCACCGATAACGAAAGGGTCCACAACCGCTGGCACCCGGACATTCCCATGGCCTGCTGGGTCCAGCCCGGCGACGACTTCATCCTGGAGACCTACGACTGGACCGGCGGCTTCATCAAGAACAACGACAGCGCCGACGATGTGCGCGACATCGACCTGACCACGGTGCACTACCTGTCCGGACCCGTGGGCGTGAAGGGCGCCCAGCCCGGCGACCTGCTGGTGGTGGACCTGCTGGACATCGGCGCCAAGCCCGACAGCCTCTGGGGCTTCAACGGCTTTTTCTCCAAAAACAATGGCGGCGGCTTCCTGACCGACCATTTCCCCTCGGCCCAGAAATCGATCTGGGACTTCAAGGGCATGTTCACCAGTTCGCGCCATATCCCGGGCGTGAACTTCCCCGGCCTCATCCATCCCGGCCTCATCGGCTGCCTGCCTGACCGGCCCATGCTGGAGATGTGGAACGAGCGCGAGCGCGCCCTGATCGCCACCGATCCCGAGCGCGTGCCCGGCCTGGCCAACCCGCCGTCGGCCGGCACGGCCCACATGGGCCAGATGCGCGGCGAGGCCCGCGACAAGGCCGCCGCCGAAGGCGCACGCACCGTGCCGCCGCGCGAGCATGGCGGCAACTGCGACATCAAGGACCTCTCGCGCGGCGCCAAGGTGTTCTTCCCCGTCTATGTGGACGGCGCCGGCCTGAGCGTGGGCGACCTGCACTTCAGCCAGGGCGACGGCGAGATCACCTTCTGCGGCGCCATCGAGATGGCCGGCTGGGTGCACATGAAGGTCAGCCTCATCAAGGGCGGCATGGCCAAGTACGGCATCAAGAACCCCATCTTCAAGCCCAGCCCCATCACGCCGCGCTATGACGACTACCTGATCTTCGAGGGCATCTCGGTGGACGAGAGCGGCAGGCAGCACTACCTGGATGTCAACGTGGCCTACCGCCAGGCCTGCCTGAACGCCATCGAATACCTGAAGAAGTTCGGCTACAGCGGCGCCCAGGCGTATTCCATCCTGGGCACGGCGCCCGTGCAGGGCCATATCAGCGGCGTGGTGGACGTGCCCAACTCCTGCGCCACGCTGTGGCTGCCCACGGGCATCTTCGACTTCGACATCAACCCCAACGCCGCAGGGCCCGTCGTCCAGTTCGACGGCAGCGTGGACATGCCCCTGTCCCCCGACCTGCGCTGACGCCAAGGAGCCCGCCCATGCCCACCTACGACTACGACTGCGCGCAATGCGGCGGCTTCGAGGCCCTGCGGCCGCTGCGCCTGCGCGACGAGCCTGCGGCCTGCCCTGGCTGCGGCACGGCGGCTGCGCGCGTGCTGGCCGCCGCGCCCCGGCTGGCGCTGATGGCCGACGGCACGCGCCGCGCCATGGCCACCAACGAGCGCGCGCGCCACGAGCCCGCCAGCTCGCGCGACTATGACTATGCGCGGCTCAGGCACCCGGCAGGCTGCGGCTGCTGCGGATCGGGGCGGCGCAGCGCCACGGTGACGGCGCCCAACGGCGCGAAGTCCGCGCCCTCGCGGCGGCCCTGGATGATCAGCCACTAGGCTGCATCGGAGTGGACCGCTTCCCAGGGTTTCCACCGCTTGGGAGCCCTGGAAGCGCGCCTTCCACATTCGCGAAACACGGAGCAGGGCGGCTTGCCCAGAATGGGCCGCGCGGCAAGCCGCCGCCCGTTGCCCGGAGTTTCGCCATGCCCCCGTCTTCCTTCCTGCCTTCTGCCACTTCCTCCTTCTCTTCGCGCCGCCGCCGCCTGCTGTCCGCCGGTGGCGCGCTGGCGGCCGGCAGCCTCTTGCCTGCAGTCCGGCCGGCGTTTGCGGCCGATGCCTGGCCCACGCGGCCCGTGCGCTTCATCGTGCCCTTTCCGCCCGGCGGTCCCGTGGACACCACGGCGCGCGCCTTCACCCAGAAGCTGGGCGAGATCTGGCAGCAGCCCAACCTGGTGGACAACCGCGCGGGCGCCGGCGGCATGGTGGGCGCGGCCCTCGCAGCCAAGGAGCCTGCCGACGGCTACACGCTGTTCGTGGGCTCCATCCACCATGCGGTGAACCCGGCGCTGCAGCCGAAGATGACCTACGACATAGAGCGTGACTTCGCGCCCGTGAGCTTTGCGGCCATGTTCCCGGTCTTTCTGGTGGCCCATCCCTCGGTGCCCGCCCGCAACGTGCGCGAGCTGATCGCGCTGGCCAAGTCCGGCAACGGCCTGAGCTTCGGCTCCTCGGGCAATGGCGGCGGCACGCACCTGGCCGGCGAGCTGTTCAACATGCATGCGGGCATCAAGCTGCAGCACATTCCCTACAAGGGCAGCGCGCCGGCCATGAACGACCTGCTGGGCGGCCAGGTGCAGCTGATGTTTGCCGATGCGCCCAGCGCGCTGCAGCACATCAAGTCGGGCCGCATCAAGGTGCTGGGCGTGGCCAGCCGCCAGCGCTCGGCCATGCTGCCCGAGGTGCCCACCATCGCCGAGTCGGGCCTGCCCGAGTACGAGGCCTATTCCTGGGCCGCGCTGTTCGCGCCGGCCCGCACGCCGCCCGCCGTGCTGGCGCGCATCAATGCCGACTTCAACACCGCGCTGCGCGATGCCGCCGTGCGCGAGCGCCTGCTGACGGCCGGCGCCGAGGCCGACCCCGGCACCCAGCAGCAGATGCGCGAGCGCCTGAGCAGCGAGCTGCGCAAATGGGCCCAGGTGGTCAAGGTGGCCGGCATCCAGGCGGACTGAGCACGGCGGCGTGCCCGTACCCGGGACAAACCCGGCTTCGCAGCGCTGCAACCCGGTCTTTCGCAATCGCGCATAGGCGGGCCGGGCCTGCCTGCTTAGGCTTGCCTCCGGTATCCAGAAAAACAACCCCGAGACAAGGAGACGGATATGCGGAAAGGCTTGATGCGAGGCGGCTTGACCAAGGCGCGCGCTGCCGGCTGCGCGCTGGGCGCCGGCCTGCTGTGGACGGCGGCGCAGGCGCAGCAGATATCGGACGACGTGGTGCGCATCGGCGTGCTCAGCGACATGTCGGGCCTGTACGCGGACACGGCGGGGCGCGGCTCCGTCGAGGCCGCGAAGATGGCCGTGGCCGACTTCGGCGGCCAGGTGCTGGGCAGGAAGATCGAGGTGGTCTGGGCCGACCACCAGAACAAGGCCGACGTGGGCGCCACCCATGCGCGCACCTGGTTCGACCGCGACGGCGTGGACCTGATCGTGGACATCAACAACACGGCCGTCGCCATCGCCGTCAACAACCTGGCGCGCGAGCGCGGCAAGATGGTGATCAACACCGGCGGCGCCTCCGACATCCTCACCAACGAGCACTGCGCGCCCACGGCCATCCACTACACCTACGACAGCTATGCGCTGGCCAACGGCGCGGTGCGCGGCATCCTGGCCCAGGGCAAGAAGGAATGGTTCATCCTGGGCGTGGACTACGCCTTCGGCAAGGCCATGACGGCCAACGTGACCGACTTCCTGAAGGACGGCGGCGGCAAGCTGGTGGGCACCACCGTCCATCCGCTCAATGCCAGCGATTTCTCGTCCTTCCTGCTGCAGGCCCAGGCCTCCAAGGCCTCGGTGATCAACCTGGCCAATGCCACCAGCGACACGGTCAACGCCATCAAGGCCGCGCACGAGTTCGGCATCGCGCCCAGGCAGACCCTGGTGCCCAACCTGCTGTTCATCAACGACGTGCATGCGCTGGGCCTGCGCTACGGCCAGGGCATGGTGCTGACCACGGGCTTTTACTGGGACCGCACCGAGGCCACGCGCGCCTGGTCGCGGCGCTTCTTCGAGAAGATGAAGAAGATGCCCTCCATGATCCATGCGGGCGCCTACTCGGCCGTCACCAACTACCTCAAGGCCGTGCAGGCCACCAGGGGCGACGACGGCAACGCGGTGGCGCGCCAGCTCAAGCAGATGCCCATCGAGGACTTCTTCGCCCAGAACGGCAAGGTGCGCGAGGACGGCCGCATGGTGCACGACATGTACCTGGTGCAGATCAAGAAGCCCGAGGAATCCAAATACCCCTGGGACTACTACAAGGTGCTCTCCACCATCCCCGGTGACGAGGCCTTCCGCCCGCTGTCCAGGAGCAGCTGCAAGCTGGTGAAGACATCATGAAGACACGCGCCGCCGTACTCACGAGAACGGGCGCAGCCGCGCCCTATGCCGACAGCCGCCCGCTGGAGATCTGGGAGGTGGACCTGGCGCCGCCCGGCCCCGGCGAGGTGCTGGTCAAGGTGGCCGCCGCAGGCGTGTGCCACTCCGACCTGTCCATCATCAACGGCGACCGTCCGCGCGACACGCCCATCGTGCTCGGCCATGAGGCCGCAGGCGTGATCCAGGCGCTGGGCGAGGGCGTGACCGACCTGGAGGTGGGCGACCACGTGGTCATGCTCTTCGTGCCCGGCTGCGGCAACTGCCAGCCCTGCGCCGAGGGCCGGCCCGTGCTGTGCGAGCCCGCAGGCCAGGCCGGCGTGGCGGGCACCCTGCTGTCGGGTGCCAGGCGGCTGTCGCGCAATGGCCAGCCCATCTCGCACTTCGTCGGCGTCTCGGCCTTTGCCGAGCATGCCGTGCTCTCGCGCCGTGGCGTGCACCGCATCGACAAGTCGGTGCCGCTGGAGCTGGCCGCGCTGTTCGGCTGCGCCGTGATGACCGGCGTGGGCGCGGTGGCCAATACCGCCCGGGTGAGCCCCGGCCAGAGCGTGGCCGTGGTGGGGCTGGGCGGCGTGGGCCTGTCCTCGGTGATGGGCGCGGCGGCGGCGGGTGCGGCCCGCGTGGTGGCCGTGGATCTCAATGCCGACAAGCTGGCCATGGCGCGCGATTTCGGCGCCACCGATACCGTCAATGCCGGTGACGAGGATGCCGTCAAGCAGGTGCGGGCGCTGACGGGCGGCGGCGTGGACCATGCCTTCGAGATGGTGGGCTCGGCCAAGGCACTGGAGATGGCCTACCGCATCACGCGGCGCGGCGGCCAGACCGTGACGGCGGGCCTGCCCTCCAGCGCCCAGGCCATCAGCCTGCCGGTCTGGCACCTGGTGGCAGAGGAGCGCACGCTCAAGGGCTGCTACATGGGCAGCTGCGTGCCGCGCCGCGACATCGACCGCTACCTGGCCCTGCATGCGGCCGGCAGGCTGCCCGTGGACCGGCTGGTCACCGGCCACCTGACGCTGGACCAGATCAACGAGGGCTTCGACCGCCTGGCGCGTGGCGAGGCCATACGCCAGATCATCCGCATGGAGGCCTGATAGGAGGTCAGGCCGACCAGCGAGTACCGGGGCTGCTGCTGCGGCTGTGTCCAAGCCAAGCACGGCGGTCAGGTGCCATCGGGCAGCAGCTGGTTTTCCCAGCCGGTCAGCCGCTCGATGGCCCGGGCCACCTGCAGGATGCGGGCCTCGTCGAAGTAGCGTCCCACCACCTGCACGGCCAGCGGCAGGCCCTGGGGCGACAGGCCCACCGGCACGCTGACGGCCGGGTGCCCGGTCACGTTGAAGGCATGGGTCTGCACCGGCCAGTGGCGGAAATGCGGCATGGGGTCGAAGCGCGGCGCCGTATCCAGGGTGATGGCGGTCAGCAGCACGTCGCAGCGGTCCAGCGCAGCGTCCACGCGGGCCGCCAGCATGCGGCGCACGCGCAGGGCGTTCAGGTAGTCCTCCGAGGACACGGTGGCGCCCAGCAGCAGCCGCGCCGCCGTGAGTTCGCCATAGTCCAGCGGGCGCGAGCGCAGGTCCTGCGCATGGATGGTGAACATCTCGGCACTGAGGATGACGCGGCCGGCCGCCAGGAACTGCTGGCTGTGGGGCAGGCTCACGTGGATGGGACGGGCGCCGGCCTCGGCCAGCTGCGCAGCCGTGCGATCGAAGGCCGACAGGAACGTGGGCGACGCCTGGGGCGAGGACTGGAAGTGGTCCTGCGGCACGCCGATGGTCAGGCCCTTCACGCCCTGCTCCAGCCCCGTGCAGTAGTCGTCCACGGGTTCGGTGGAGCTGGCCGGGTCCAGCGGGTCGTGCCCGGCCAGCACCTGCAGCGCGATGGCCGCATCCTCCACGCTGCGCGACAGCGGGCCGCAGTGGTCCAGCGTCCAGGCCAGGGGGAACACGCCGTGCTTGGAGACGCGGCCGTAGGTGGGTTTCAGCCCCACGGCACCGCACCAGGCGGCCGGTATGAGGATGGAGCCGCCCGTGCAGGTGCCCAGGGCCAGCCGCGTGAAGCCTGCCGCAATGGCGGCGCCCGAGCCCGACGACGATCCGCCCGGGATATGGGCCAGGTCCCAGGGGTTGCGGGCTGCGGGAAACGGCAGGTCGGGGCTGGGCGCGCCGATGGCGAACTCATGCGTGGCCAGCTTGCCCAGGATGACGGCGCCCGCATCGCGCAGGCGCCGCACCGGCGTGGAATCGTCCTCGGGCACATAGTCCAGGCTCAGCCAGGACTGGCAGGTGGTCGGCAGGCCGGCCACGTCGTAGACGTCCTTGATGGCCACGGCAATGCCGTGGAGCAGCGGCAGATCGGCGCTTTCTCCGCGCGCCATGTCTGCGTTGCGCGCAGCCTCCATGGCACCGCTGGCATCGAGATTGGTGAAGGCATGGATGTCGATGTCCATGGCGCGGATGCGTCCCAGCGCCGCCCGGGTCAGCATCTCCGAAGTGGTCTTGCCGGCGCGCAGCGCGCTGGCCATCTGTCGTATCGAAAGTTCAGGACTGCCGCTCATGCTTGCTCTGACGGGAGATGGTGGTGTGGATCTGCGAGGGTCCCGCCTCATGCGCCAGTTCGTTGACGAGGCCGCGGTGCTCCATCAGCAACTGGTGCTCCGCCAGGATGGGTCCCAGCCGCTCGAAGGGGATGTCGATGCCGTGCTTTTTCAGCGCATTGAGCAATTCGTGCAGCGCATTGACATCGGGCCCTGCCAGTTTCTGCGGCGAAGGGGGTATTTCAGATTTTCGCGATGCCGGCATCACTGACCACCTTTCTCCATTTTCTGGCGTCGTCGGATACGAATGCCTTGGTGCTGTCCACGGATTTCCAAAGGGGAATGCTGCCAAGCTCCATGAATTTCTTCTGCACCTTTTCGTCGGTCAGGATATTTTTCATCTGTGCATTGATGGCGTTCACTATCGCGGCCGGCGTGCCCTTGGGTGCCATGAGCACATTCCATGAGGTCTCGTTGAAATTGCCGAGCCGGGCCGGGCTTTGCTCGCTGAGCGTCTGCCAGTCGGGCATGAGGGGTGAGCGCTCGCGCGTGGCCACGCCCACGCGATTGACCTTGCCCTGGTGCACATACTGCTTGGCCGTGATCAGCAGGTCGAAGGCGATATCGACCTGGCCGCTCACCAGGTCGCTCATCATGGGCGCGGCGCCCTGGTAGGGGATGTGCAGCATGCGTATGTCGGCGGCCAGGCTCAGGGCCTCGGCCGCCATGTGGCCCGCGCTGCCGTAGCCCGGCGTGGCATAGGTCAGCTTGCCGGGGCTGCGCCGCGCCAGCTCGATCAGGTCCTGCACCGACGCCAGCTTCAGGCCCGGGCGTGTGATGAGCACCAGAGGACCGTCGTTGATGGTGGAGATGGCTTCGAGGTCGTTGACCACGTCATAGCCGGCCTGCGTGTACAGCGCGCCCGAGATGGTCTGGGCAGTGGAGCAGATCAGCAGCGTATATCCATCGGGACGGGCCTTGGAGACCTGGCGCGCACCGATGTTGCCCGAGGCGCCAGGGCGGTTTTCCACCACCACGTTGACGCGCAGGCGTTGTGCAAGCTCCTTGGCGATGATGCGCCCCACGATATCGGTGCCACCGCCTGCCGGGAAAGGTACAACCAGCGTGATCTGCCGGTCTGGCCAGGCCGCATGAACCAAGCTGGCAGCGATCAGGAAAATACCTCCGAAAATCAGATTGAGGATTTTTTTCATTCGCTTGATTCAAATGGTTGCGGAAATGGGGCTTGTCTTTTTGCAGACGTGAGCAGGCACATGGGATGTGCACCACTGCGGCTGCCTGCAGCCCGGGCCTGGCAAGCGTTCAGTTAATGAATCTTTTTAAACTATCGAGATATTAAGTTCCATAGTTTTACATCATGAAAGAAGGGGTGCAAGGCCTGCGCCACGCTTGGCGTAGGGGTGTTGCATCGATGCCGCAGATAAGGGTTTCCGACGGCGATGGCCTTGGCGCGCGTCGGGATTCAGGGCAGGGAGGGTGAAAGGTTGCACCGGCAGTGGCACCGGCGCAACGATTCAGCGGGCGTGTTGGCTCAAGCGCGCAGCGCCTGTTCCTGCAGCAGGCGCTTGAGCACCTTGCCGTTGGGGCTGGTGGGCAGCTCGGACAGGGGCACGATGCGGGCGGGCAGCTTGTAGGGCGCCAGCCGTTCTCGCAGGTGGGCACGCGCAGCAGCGTTGTCCAGCGTGGCGCCGGGCTGCAGCTCGACGAAGGCGATGACCTCCTCGTTGCCATCGTTTTCGGGGCGGCCGACCACGGCGCTGCGCTGCACGCCGGGCAGCTCGTTGAGCGCCAGTTCCACCTCGGCCGGATACACGTTGAAGCCCGAGCGGATGATCATTTCCTTGAGCCGCCCCACCACGAAGAGCGCGCCGTCGGCATGCAGCTCGCCCAGGTCGCCGCTGGCGTACCAGCCGCCCTCGCGCATCACGGCGGCCGTGGCCTGGTCATCGCGGAAGTAGCCGTGCATCAGGCCGCGCCCGCGTATCCACAGCTCGCCGCGCTCGCCCACCGGCAGGGGCCGGCCCGTGGCCGGGTCCACGGCGCGCACCTCGGCGCCTTCCACCACGTAGCCGGCGCTGGTGTCGGGCCGTTGCTCGCCCTGTCGCGTGAGGTGGACCGACCCTGCGTATTCCGACAGGCCGTAGCCATGGTGCAGCGCCTGGCCGAAGGCGGCCTCCACGCGCTTTTTTAGCGTCAGGTCCAGCGGGCCTGCGCCTGTGTAGACATAGCGCAGCGCCGGCGCCTGAGGGTGTGCAATGCCCTGCTCCTGCAGATGGGCCAGCAGGCGCGCGTACAGCGCAGGCGGCCCCTGCAGTTGCGAGATGCCGTGGCGCGCCAGCGCATCCAGCAGGTCGGCCGGGTCGAACTGCGGGCGCATCACCATCTGCGCGCCCGCATGCAGCGAGGCCAGCAGCACCGTGCCCAGCCCGAAGATGTGGGTCATGGGCACGAAGGCGTAGCTGCGGTCCTGCGGACCCAGCCCGCGCGATGCGGCCGAGACGCGCGCGAACAGCGTCAGCGCGTCATGCCCGACCATCACGCCCTTGGGCGTGCCCGTGGTGCCCGAGGTGAAGATCAGCGCCGCCACCTCGTCCTGCAGCGCACCGGATTCGGCCACGGCCTCAGCGCGCACGGGGCTGTGCTGCATGCCGGCCAGGGCCGAGTCGCCTGCGCCAAAGCGCCGCGCGTGGCCGCTGGCGCTGTCCGATGCGGCCGAGGTGAAATACACCACGCGGGCATCGGCCTTGGCCGCAAAGGCATCGATCTCGCCGGGCGCCATGCGTGCGTTCACACCGCAGGACCAGGCGCCCACGCGGCTGCAGGCCAGGATCAGCGCCGCATGCTCGGGGCAGTTCTCGGCCACGACCAGCACGCGGTCGCCGGGCCGCACCTGCAGCGCGCGCAGCTCGGCCTCGGCCGTGTCCGCCAGCGCGCCCAGGTCGGCAAAGCTCAGGCTGCTGCCGTCGGGCAGGTGGATGAAGGGACGCTGCGGCGCTTCGGCCAGCCAGCGGTCCAGCAGATGGTGTATTCGTTGATTCATGCTCCGCGTATCCCTCAGTCCACCACAATGCCTTGCGTGACGGTGGCCCACATCGCGCGTTCTTTTGCACCGCGCTCGGCCAGTTTCTGGGGTGCGCCGGTCCACTCTTCGTAGCCCAGTTCCTTGAGGCGCTTGCGCAGCTCCGGCTGGGCCAGGGCGGCGTTGATGGACTTGTTCAGGCGGGCCACGAGTTCAGGCGACATGCCCTTGGGCCCATAGACGCCATACCAGCCGCCCACGTCAAAGCCCTTGAGGCCTTCGATGCCGGACTCGGCAAAGGTGGGCACATCGGGCAGGGACGCATTGCGCTGCGGCGAGGTGACGGCGATGGCCCGCACCTTGCCGCCCTGGATGTAGCTGCTGGCGGTGCTGATGATGTCCAGCATCATGCTCAGCTGGCCGCCGATCACGTCGGTCATGGCCGGTGCGTTGCCCTTGTAGGGGATGTGGTTCATCTCGATGCCGCTGCGCCGCGCGAACAGCAGCGCGCCCAGGTGGTTGGAGCCGCCCACGCCGGCCGAGCCGTAGTTGAGCTTTTGCGGATGGGCCTTGGCATAGGCCACGAGCTCGGCCGTGGTCCTGTAGGGCTCGTTGTTGTTGACCACCAGCACGTTGTAGTAGCTGAGCACGGGCGCCACGGGCGTGAGATCACGGGCCGGGTCGAAGGACATCTTGCTCATCACGTTGGGGCTGATGGTGATGGTGGGGCTGGCCGCGAACCACAGCGTCAGCCCGTCGGGCCTGGCGCGCACGACCTCGCTGCCGGCCATGGTGGCGTTGGCGCCGGGCTTGTTCTCCACCACCACCGAGGCGCCCAGCTCCTTGGTCAGCGCCACGCTGAGCAGGCGGGCGCCCTGGTCCACGGGGCCACCGGCCGAGTAGCCCACGATGAGGCGCACGGGCTGCGCGTCCTGCGCGGCGGCGGGGAGGGCGCTCAGGGTGGCCAGGGCGGTCACCAGGGACGCCAGAAGCGGGGCATGGGCCAGGGTGGCCAGGGCCTTGCGGCGGTGTTGGGCGGGCATGTGCATGTCTCCTGCAAAAGATGAATGAAGCGCTGCCGTGGCCTGCACGGCGGCGCGCCCGGTCTGCGCCGGACATGCAGGCAATGGTGCGCAGGCAGGCGCGTCTTGGGAATCTGCTTTTGCCAAAGCCAGGGTTTGCCGGCTGTTAGGGCAATCCTAGGAAGAGCGGTGCGTGCAGCCCCCTCCGCCGCCTTCTTCACCACCCTCTTCAGCCCCCGCCTGCCAGCTGGGTGCGGCGGTGACGATGGCCTCGCGCAGGAACTGCTGGAAGGCGCGCGCGGCCATGGTGGGCTGGCGGTCGGGCATGCGCACCAGGTACATGGCATTGCCCAGGCCGGAGAACACCACCTGGTCCAGCACGGCCACCAGCGTGCCGCCGGCCAGCGCGGCCGAGGTCACGTAGTCCGGGAGCAGGGCCAGGCCCAGGCCGTCCAGCACGGCGTCGTACAGCAGGCGGTAGTCGCCCGATTGCAGCGAGGGCAGCACATCGAGGGCAGCGGCCACGCCATCGTCGCCGCTGCCGGCCAGCCAGGCCAGCCTGCCGCCCATGGCCAGCGGCAGGATGAGGCGGGCCTGCAGCAGGTCGGCAGGCGCGCGCAGGGGCCGGCCCAGCGACTGCTCCAGCGCCTGCAGGCAGGCGGGCGTGGCCACGAAGTTCCAGCGCACATCGCACAGCCGCGTGGCCACCAGATCGTCCAGCGGCGCGGAGGTGATCTGCACCGCCAGATCGACCTTGGAGGCCACGAGGTCGGCCATCTGGTCGTTGATCAGCAGGCGCAGGCGGATCTCGGGATGCTCGCGGCAAAAGCCCAGGATCAGGGGCTTGAGATAGAAATGCCCGAAGCCGGTGGGCACGCGCACGCCCACCTCGCCGCTCACGGTGGAGCGCAACTGGTGGATGGCATCGCGGGCGCGCTGCAGCTCCTCCATCATGGCCAGGCAGCGCCGGTACAGCAGCTGGCCGGCCTGGGTGAGCTCCACATTGCGCGTGGTGCGGCGCAGCAGCTGCGCGCCCATCTCGGTCTCCAGCGCACGCAGCCGACGCGAGACGTTGGAGCGCGTCATGCCGCCGCGCTCGGCCGCCCGCGTGAGGCTCTTGGCCTCGGCGATGTCGATGAAGACGCGGCACAGGTTCAGGTCCATCTCGGCATTCTTTGCAGGGCCGGGGCCGGCCATTGTTGATCGGGAGTCACCAGGCATGGCCTGCTGGCGAGGATTGTGGCGCCAGCCCTGCCTCCCTAGCATGGAGGAAACCATGGCGAAAGGCCGCTGACCGTGAACCAAGAAGCTTTGCAAACCGCGCCGCCGGCGCCCCTGGCGCACTACCGTGTGCTCGATCTGAGCCAGGGCGTGGCCGGCCCCTACTGCACCCACCTGCTGTCGCGCCAGGGCGCCGAGGTGATCAAGGTCGATCCGCCCGAAGGCGACTGGGCGCGCCACGTGGGCATCTCGCGCAACGGGCACAGCAGCCTGTCGGCCACCTACAACGCGGGCAAGCGCAGCATTGCCGTCGATGCGCGCCAGGCCCAGGGGCGCGCGCTGCTGCTGCGGCTGGCGCGCGAGGCCGACATCGTGGTGCAGAACTTCCGCCCCCAGGTCGTGCAGCGCATGGGCGTGGACTACGACAGCCTGCGCGCGGCCGGCCTGGACCCGGTGTACGTCTCCATCAGCGGCTACGGACCCACGGGGCCGTATGCCGACCGGCCCGCCACCGACTCCGTCATGCAGGCGGACACGGGGCTGATGACCAGCAACCGCGACGTGCAGGGCCAGCCCCAGCGCGTGGGCCTGCTGCTGGCCGACATCGCGGCCGGTGTCTACGCCGCACAGGCCTGCACGGCGGCCCTGCTGGGCAAGGCGCGCAGCGGGCGCGGGCGCCATGTGGAGCTGAACCTGTTCGAGGTCTGCTGCGCCCTGCAATCCACGGTGCTGGCCGAAGACACGCTGCGCGGCGGCCTGCCCGCCGAAGGCGTGAGCGCCCCCAACGGCGTGTTCGCCACGGCCGATGGCTTCATCACCGTGCTGGCCCTGAACAACGACCAGTTCGAGCGGCTGTGCCGCGCGCTGGACCTGCCGCACTGGCTGCAGGACGCGCGCTTTGCCTCCAATGCGGGCCGCATGGCCCACCGCCATGTCCTGCATGCCGGGCTGCAGGCCTTGCTGGCGCAGCAGCCGCGCGCCCACTGGGAGCAGCGCCTGGCAGCGCAGGGCGCCCTGCATGCGGGCGTGCGCACGCTGGCCGACGTGGTGGCGCATCCCCAGGCCGTGCACCGCGCATCGTTCGCCACGCTGGCGCAGCCCGGGTTCGGGCCGCTGCTGTATGCGGCTTCACCCTGGTCGGCAGACGCAGCAGCCTGCGGTGCATCCCTTGGCGCCGCGCCGCGCACGGGCGAGCACACGCGCCAGATCCTGGCCGAGGCCGGCTGCACGCCGCAGGAGATGGAGCAATGGATGGCCAGCGGCGTGGTGCACCAGTGCGCGCAGGAGGTCATGGCATGAGCGCTTCCATATCCACTTTCACACCCGCCTCCCCGGACACCTGCCCGGACACCTCCATGCAGGCCCTCGTCTGCCATCAATTCGGCGCGCCGCACGAGGTGGTCCGCCTGCAGTCCATGGATCGGTCCGGCCAGCCCCTGGGCGCGCACCAGGCGCGGATTGCCGTGGCCTACGCCAACGTCAGCCACGCCACGGGCCTGCTGATCGAGGGCCGCTACCAGCGGCGCCCGCCGCTGCCCTTCGTGCCCGGCACCGAAGGCGTGGGGCGCGTGCTGGAATGCGGCAGCGCGGTGCAGCACCTGCAGCCCGGCGATGCCGTGGCCTTCATTGCCGACTGGGGTGCCTTTGCGCAGGAGACGGTGGTGCATGCATCCACCGTCTACCGCCTGCCTGCGGGCATGCCCTGGCTGCAGGCCCTGCCCATTGCCCTGTCCTACGGCACGGCCTACACGGCCCTGCACTGGCGCGCGCGCCTGCAGGAAGGCGATGTGGTGCTGGTGCTGGGCGCCGGTTCGGGCGTGGGCGCCGCGGCGGTGGAAGTGGCCCGGCAGACGCCCGGCGTGCAGGTCATCGCCTGCGCCAGCACCGAGGCCAAGCGCGCCGATGCGCTGCGCCGCGGCGCGCACCAGGCAGTCACCCCGCAGGACCTGGCCGCCCAGGTCAAGCAGGCCACGCAGGGCCGGGGCGCCTCCCTGGTCTTCGACCCCGTGGGGGGCGATCTCTTGCTGCAGGCACTGCGCGCGGCCGCGCAGAACGCGCAGCTGCTGAGCGTGGGCTTCGCCAGCGGCGCCATTCCCGCCGTGCCCATGAACCTGGCCCTGGTCAAGAACCTCACGCTGCACGGCTTCTTCTACGGCCGCTACATCGGCTGGACGCCGGCCGATGAGCGCCAGGCCTTCGCGGCGCAGCTGCAGCCCGTCATTGCCACGCTGCTCGACTGGGCGGCCCGGGGATGCATCCATCCCCAGGTCAGCCAGGTCTTCGCCATGCATGAACTGCCGGAGGCGCTGGATGCGCTGCACGGCCGCAATGTGACCGGCAAGCTCGCACTCGCCATTCAAGGAGACAAGGTATGACAACGCAACGCACAGGCTCCGCGCTTTCCCGCCGCACCCTGCTGGGCGCCGCTGCGGCGCTGGCCGCATGGAGAACGGCAGGGGCGCAGCCATCCGCCGGGGCCCAGGGCTATCCCAAGGCGCCCATCCGCGTCGTCGTGCCCTATCCACCGGGCGGGCCTACCGACGTGGTCGGGCGCGTGGTCACCACGCGGCTGGGCGAGGCGCTGGGCCAGCCGCTGGTCGTGGACAACAAGGCCGGCGCCAGCGGCATGGTCGGCGCGGCCCTGGTGGCCAAGGCGCCGGCCGACGGCTACACGCTGCTGGTCAACGCCTCCATCCACGTCATCAACCCCTACGTCTATGCCAGCGCGCCCTATGACGCCTTCCGCGATTTCGAGCCGGTCACGCAGCTGGTCGATGTGCCGCTGGTGCTGGTCGTGGGCAGCCAGCTTCCGGTGCGCAATGTGCAGGAGCTGATCGCCTGGGCCAAGGCCCATCCGGGACAGGTGAACTTCGGCTCGGCCGGCAATGCGTCGTCACAGCACCTGTCGGGCGAGCTGTTCCGCCTGAAGACCGGCGCGCAGATGCAGCATGTGCCCTACAAGGGCAGCTCGCCGGCCCTGACCGACCTGATGGGCGGGCAGATCCAGCTCATGTTCGACTCCATGCCCTCGGCCATGCCCTTCATCGCCTCGGGCCGGCTGCGTGCGCTGGCCGTCACCTCGGCCAGTCGCTCGCCCTCCCTGCCCGATGTGCCCACCATGGAAGAGGCCGGCATGCCCGGCTTTCGCACCAGCACCTGGTACGGACTGTGGGCGCCGAAGAACACGTCCCAGGACGTGGTGCAGAAACTGTGGACCGAGTCCCGCCGCGTGCTTGCCGAACCCCAGATCGCCGCGCAATACCGCCGCCTGGGCGCCGAGCCCGTGGGCTCCACGCCCGCCGAGTTCGCGCGCTACATCCAGGCCGAGGCCCGCAAGTGGGAAGAGATCGTGAAGGCGTCGGGCGCGCGGGCGGATTGAGGCGGGAGCGTGACCGGCTTCAACCCTCGTCCCATGGCGAGTCGGAGGCCAAGTGCCGCTCCAGCTCCATGGCATCGTGCAGCACGCGGCCGATGACCAGTTGTTCGCCATGCATTCGGTAGATCAGGAAATGCCTGGGGTGGCGCACGACGCCGGTGGCTGTGCGTGCCCGGTCACGGCTCAGACGCAAATGCCATGAGCGCACGCCGTCTCCCAACTCGGGCCGCTCCATGCTGCCCGCTCGGCAGGGCTGGGCAGCAAGATCGCGCAATGCAGTCGCAATCAGGGCTTGATAGCGCATGCGGGCTGGCACGCCAAAGCGCTGTTGAGACCAAGAGAGGATGTCGACAAGGTCTGCTTGCGCTGCCGTGGAAAGGCGGTATTGCGCCATCAGGCCTTCGTCTGGGTGCGGCTGGAAGCTTCCTGTCCCAGGCTTGCGATGAAGCTGTCGAGTTGGTTGTCCGACAGATCGATGTAGCGGCCAGCGGCGATATCGGTCCAGCCTTGCCGCGCCGCCTCCTGAAGGGCCTTGAGCTTGGCAGCTTCGAGGGACTCTCGCTGCTCGACCAGGCGAAGGCCTTCACGCAGCACCTCGCTGGCGTTCTGATAGCGGCCTGACTGCACCAGTTCTTCGACAAGTTCGTGCTGGTGGTCGCTGAGCACCACATTGCGTGTCGGCATGGTCGTCTGCTCCTGCGGTGAATAGGGCTTCAGTCTAGAAGGATTGGCATAGTATGCCAATCCTTGGGAGCATCCAGCGGATACTCCCCCGACCTCACACCCGCTCGAACACCGCCGCAATCCCCTGGCCGCCGCCTATGCACATGGTCTCCAGCCCATAGCGGCCCTTGCGGCGCTCCAGCTCGTGCAGCAGGGTGGCCAGGATGCGCACGCCGGTGGCGCCTATGGGGTGGCCCAGGGAGATGCCGGAGCCGTTGACGTTGAGCTTGTGGTCTATGGCGCCCTGGTCGTTCCACTCCCAGCCCTTGAGCACGGAC
The DNA here is from genome assembly GCF_043104645.1 of Delftia sp. WSY_12. NCBI lineage: Bacteria > Pseudomonadati > Pseudomonadota > Betaproteobacteria > Burkholderiales > Comamonadaceae > Delftia > Delftia sp. WSY_12. The sequence goes on along the minus strand of NZ_JBICKW010000024.1, from coordinate 119,013 downwards.
AGCACCTGGCAGGCAAAGGCTTCGTTGAGTTCGACCAGGTCCATCTGGTCCAGCGTGAGGTTCAGGCGCGCCAGCAGTTTCTTGACGGCGGGCACGGGGCCTATGCCCATGTGCGAGGGCTCGCAGCCTGCGGCGGCCCAGCCCACCAGGGTGGCCATGGGGGTGAGGCCCAGTTCGGCCAGCCTGTCCTCGGCCACGATCAGGCAGGCGGCGCTGGCGTCGTTCTGCTGGCTGGCGTTGCCGGCCGTGACCGTTCCATTGGGCATGAGCACGCGCAGCTTGCCCATGCTGTCGGTGGTGGCGTCGGCGCGAAAGCCTTCGTCGCGCGTGAACAGCACGGGGTCGCCCTTGCGCTGGGGCACCTTGACGGGGACGATCTCGTCGGCGAAGCGGCCCGCCTCCCAGGCGGCGGCGGCGCGCTGGTGGCTGCGCACGGCATAGGCGTCGGCTGCCTCGCGGCTGATGCCGTAGTCGCGCGCCAGGTTCTCGGCGGTCTCGATCATTCCCGAGATCTTGCCGAAGCGCTCCACGGGCTGGGAGCGCTCGCGGCCGCGGTCCAGCCGGTCGTAGAAGCGCACATTGCCCGAGCGCGCACCCCAGCGCATGTCGGTGCTGTAGTACTCGATGTTGCTCATGCTCTCCACGCCGCCTGCGATCACCACGTCGGCGGCGCCGCTTTGCACCATCATGGCCGCCGTGGCCACGGCCTGCAGGCCGCCGCCGCAGCGCCGGTCCAGCTGCATGCCCGGCACCGTCACCGGCAGGCCGGCCTGCAGCGCGGCCCAGCGGCCCACGCAGGGCGTCTCGCTGCTGGCGTAGGACTGGGCGAAGACCACGTCGTCGATGCGTGCGGGGTCGATGCCGCTTTTCTCGACCACGGCGCGCACCGTGGTGGCGGCCAGCTCCTCGACCGATACCGGCCGCAGGCTGCCGCCGAAGGTGCCCACGGGCGTGCGAAGGGGGGTGACGATGGCGGCTCTGCGCATGGTGTTGTCTCCTTGGGAATCAGTGGATCAGTGGATCAGGAAAAGGCTGCGCCGCATTGGCGCAGCAGGGTATGTGCCTGTTGTTCCAGGTCGGCGCGGTGCTCCGGCGCCGCGATGTCGATCAGCCGTTTCACGCGGCGCGACAGCGTCTGGCCGCGCAGGTCGGCCACGCCGTGTTCGGTGACGATGAGGCCGGCGTCGCTGCGCGGCGTGCTGACGGGGCCGGACAGCCGCGCAACGATGCGCGTGGCCCCCCTGGCCGTGGCGGGCAGGGCGATGATGGGCAGGCCCCCGCGGCTGCGTGCCGCGCCGCGCAGAAAGTCCACGGCGCCCCCCACGGCGCCCACGTAGACGCCGCCTGCCACCTCGGAGTTGATCTGGCCCGTGAGGTCCACCTCCACCGCCGAATTGATGGCAGCCAGCCGGTGGCTGGCGGCCAGCACCTCGGGGTCGTGCGTGTAGCGCGTCTCGCGCAGTTGCAGGGCGGGGTTGCGGTGGGCCCAGCGCCTGAGCGATTCGCCGCCCATGAGGAGGCCGCCGATGCCCACGCCGCGGTCCTGGCTCTTGCGCGCGTGGGTCAGCACGCCGGCTTCGGCCAGGGCTGCAATGCCGTCGCCCACGGCGCCGCTGTGCAGGCCCAGGTCGCGGTGGCCGTGCAGGGCGGCGAGCACGGCCTCGGGCAGGTTGCCCACGCCCACCTGCAGCGTGGCACCGTCTTCGATGAGGGCGGCCACATGGCCGGCAATGGCCTGCTCGGCAGGGCCGGGTGCGCTGCGCGCCTGGTCCAGCGGAGGGTGTTCGGCATCGACCAGCAGGGCGAAGTCGCCGGCCTGCAGGTGCAGGCTGCCGTGCGTCCACGGAATGGCGGGGTTGACCTCGCCGATCAGCACGCGCGCCTTGCGTATGGCGGCCGGCAGGTATTCATGGACCAGGCCCAGGCTGTAGCGGCCCTGTGCATCGGGTGGCGAGACCTGGAGCAGCACCACGTCGGCAGGCAGCAGGCCCTCGTCGATCAGGCCGGGCAGGTGGGAGTAGTGGCTGGGCAGGATGTCCAGCACGCCGGCCTGGGCCAGCGCGCGGTGGGGGCCGCCGGCCGCGTAGCCGAAGAAGTCGATGGCGTCGGCATGCGCCGGTTGCAGCGTGTCCGATGCGCCCATGCCCACGAAGACGCGCAGCCGGCCCTGGCCACCGTGCCGGGCCAGTGCATGGCGCTGCGCGACCACGGCGCGCGTGAGCGTCAGCGGCTCGGCCGTGGCCTGGCCCCACCACAGGGTGTCGCCGGGGCGGATCAGGGCCTGCAGCCTTTCTTGCAGGGCGTCCGGCGACAGCACGCTCATGGCGCGCGGTCCCAGTCGAAGCGCGTGGGCTGCTTGTCCTTGAAGCGCTGCACCGCCTCCTGGTGGTAGTCCGAGCCACGGCACATCGTCTGGGCATAGGCTTCCAGCTCGGCCATGGCGCGTGCGTCCAGCTCGAAGGCCTGGTTCATGGCCGTCTTGGCCATGCCGATGGCGGCTGTGGATGCCTCGCCGAAGCGCCGCGCCAGTGCCAAGGCGGCGGCCTGCAGGGCCTCGCCGTCTTCCACGATCTCGTAGACCATGCCCAGCGACCTGGCTTCCTCGGCCTGCACGGTGCGCGCGGTGAAGACCAGCTCCTTGGCCTTTTGCAGGCCCACGATGCGCGGCAGCATGTGCATGGCGCCCAGGTCGGGCACCAGGCCGATGCGGCCGAACACGGCGCAGAACTTCGCGCGCCGCGTGCACAGCACGAAGTCGGCGGCCAGCGCCAGGCTCAGGCCCGCGCCGAAGGCCGGGCCGTCCACGGCGGCGATCACGGGTTTTTCGAGGTTGACCAGCTCGGGGAACCACTGGTGCAGGCTGCGCATGCGCTGGCGCCAGGGCAGGCCGGCCTGGCTGGCATCCATCATCTGGCTGATATCGCCGCCCGAGCAGAAGGCGCCGCCCGCGCCCGTGAGGATGACGGTGTGCACCTGCGCGTCATCGCGCATCTGCGCCACGGCGGCGGCCAGGGCCGGGCGCATGGCCTGGTTGAGCGCGTTGCGGGCCTCGGGCCGGTTCAGCGTGATCGTGCCTATGCCGTCCTGGACGGAGGTCAATACGGGGGAGGTGTTCATGGGAACTCCAGGGCAGGGGGAAGGAGCGGCCTCTTGCGAGGCCGCCGTGCATCAGGCGAGTTCGGCGTAGCCGTGGCTGAGCACGATCTTGTCGCGCTCCAGCACGCGGGCGCGCAGTTGCTGCTGGCAGGGCTGGTCGGGCGTGCGCCAGATCTCGGTGACCAGGGTCTCCCCGGGATAGACGGGCGCGGTGAAGCGCACATCCAGCGCCTTCAGGCGCGCGGGATTGCGGTCGCCGCATTGGCGCAGCACGGCATGGGCCACCAGGCCGTAGCTGGCCAGGCCATGCAGGATGGGCCGCTCGAAGCCGGCCTTGCGCGCCACGGCCGGGTCGGCATGCAGCGGGTTGTAGTCGCCCATCAGGCGGTACAGCAGCGCGGCCTCGGGGCGTATGGCCTGGGTGTCGGTGAAGTCGGGCGCGCGGTCCTCCGGCGTGGGGCGCAGCGGCGCCAGGGGCGCGTCGCTGGGCTGGCCGCCGTCCAGCAGGCTGTAGCCGCCATCGCCGCGCAGAAAGCTGACCTGCTGCACGGTGGCCAGCAGCTCGCCGCCGGCGGTCTCCAGGCGCCGCTCGGTGACTATGATGGCGCCCTTGCCTTCGCCCTTGTCCGTCAGGTGCGTGATGCGGTTGTGGCCCACCACGTCGGCGCTGGCCGGCAGCGGGCGGTGCAGCCGCATGCGCTGCTCGCCATGCAGCAGCTTCACCCAGTCGATGCCCGTATCGGCCTCGCGCGCCCAGAAGCCCGGGTAGCCCAGCACCACGGCCTGCGAGGGCAGGGCGCGCAGCCCGCCCGGCGCCCCTTCGTAGAAAAAGGGCAGGGCCGCATCCGACAGCGGATCGCTGCCCAGGCCCAGGCTCAATGCATAGAGCATGGTGTCGCGTTCGCCATAGTGCTGGCGCACGGGCTCGAAGGGGCGCTGTTTCAGGTGCTGATAGCTGATGGCCATCACGGTTCCTCTCAGTGTTTGATTGCGCTGGCGCGCTTCAACCCTCGCAACTGGCGCGGCCCGACTCAGGGACACCGAGGAAGGGCAGCCCCGCACCGAGGGTGTCGTCCCCCTCCCTCGCGAAGCGAGTAGAGAGGGGGAAGGCGCGTAGCGCCTCAGGGGGTGTCGTTCAAACAGGATCCCAGCTGAACACGTCGGCGGACCGGTCCAGCGGCACGAACGACGCCTTGAGCGCCGGCATGCCGTGCTCGGCAATGAACTGGGGCGACCAGCCTTCGCTGCGGTGCACCGAGCGCAGCGGGCGCGGCTGGCTCATGACGAAGATCTCGTTGTTGCGCACGGCGAAGACCTGGGCGTTCACGTCGCTGGCCGCGTCGGACAGCAGGTAGACGGCCAGCGGGGCGATCTTGTTGGGCGTCATCTGCTGGATCTTGGCCACGCGCGCCTGCTGCTCGGGCGTGTCGGTGGGGATGGAGCCGATCATGCGGCTCCAGGCGAACGGCGCGATGCAGTTGGAGCGCACGTTGAACTTCTGCATGTCCAGTGCGATGGACTTGGACAGGGCCGTCAGCCCCAGCTTGGCCGCGCTGTAGTTGGCCTGGCCCAGGTTGCCGATCAGGCCCGAGGTCGAGGTCATGTGCACGAAGGCGCCGCTTTCCTGCTCCTTGAAATGGTTGGCGGCCGCGCGGCTCATGTAGTAGCTGCCGTACAGGTGGACCTTGATGACGGCATCCCACTCGTCCAGGCTCATCTTGTGGAAGAACCGGTCGCGCAGGATGCCGGCGTTGTTGACCACGCCGTCGATGCGGCCGAAGCTGTCCACGGCGCACTGCACGATGCGGCCCGCGCTGGCGGCCTCGGCCACGCTGTCGGTGTTGGCCACGGCCTGGCCGCCTGCGGCCTTGATCTCATCGACCACCTTCTGCGCCGGGCCGGCGTCCGTGCCCTCGCCCGTGGTGGAGGTGCCTATGTCGTTGACCACCACCTTGGCGCCCTCGGCCGCCATGGCCAGCGCCATGTCGCGCCCGATGCCGCCGCCGGCACCCGTCACCACCACTACCCTGTCCTGCATCATTTTCTGCGCCATGGCCTGTCGTCCCCGTTCAGTGTTCGTTGGAAAGAAGTCGGGACCAAGGATGCCGGCAAACGCCGGGCCGCGCCATTCGCCAATCACAAGGGCGGACTTCGCGGGAATGAAAGCAGCGGCGGACAGGCCGCGCCGGCCCAGCCTTCAGCGCGGCCAAAGGCTTGCTTAAGAAAACGCGGATTGCGGGCCGCCGCGCTTGCACCGACCATGGCGGCCATGACAGACAAGCAAGCTACCGACACCCTCGACGCCGCCGCGCTGGCGCATCTTCAGTCCTGGCAGGGCCGCAGCGAAACCCTGGCAGACAGCATCACGGCCGCGCCCGTGGCCGCGCTGTCGGCCACGCTGGACCGGGAAGACCCTGAGCCCGCCGACGGCACGGCGCTGCCGCCGCTGTGGCACTGGATGTACTTCCTGCCCCATGCACGCCAAAGCGAGCTCGGCCCCGACGGCCACCCGCGCCGTGGCGGCTTTCTGCCGCCCGTGCCGCTGCCGCGCCGCATGTGGGCCGGCGGGCGCCTGCGCTGGGAGGCAGGCAACGCGCTGCAGGTGGGCCAGAAGGTGCAGCGCCGCTCCACCATCGGCTCGGTCAGCCACAAGAGCGGCCGCTCGGGCGAGCTGCTGTTCGTGCTGGTCGAGCATGCCTACAGCAACGACCAGGGCCTGGCGCTGACCGAGGAGCACGACATCGTCTACCGCGCCGCTGCCCAGCCCGGCGATCCCGCGCCCACGCCCCAGAAGCCGCCGCTGGACGGCCAGCAAACCTGGTCGCGCACCATCGTTCCCGACGACGTGCTGCTGTTCCGCTACTCGGCCCTGACCTTCAACGGCCACCGCATCCACTACGACCGCCGCTATGTGACGGGTGTCGAAGGCTATCCGGGCCTGATCGTGCACGGCCCGCTGATCGCCACGCTGCTGCTGGACCTGCTGCGCCGCGAGCTGCCCCAGGCGCGCGTGCTGTCCTTCGAGTTCAAGGCCGTGCGCCCCACCTTCGACCTGCATGCCTTCAGCGTGCACGGCAAGCCTTCTGCGGACGGCAAGACCGTCGAACTCTGGGCCCAGGACCACGAAGGCTGGCTGACCATGACCGGAAAAGCCACCCTGGCCTGAGACCCCTGAACACCGAGCCTTGAGACCACCATGATCGAACAAACGCTTTCCAACAATTTCCCCGAAATCCGCGACGCCATCCGTGCGCTGTGCGCCGAGTTCCCTGACGAGTATTTCCGCAAGATCGACGAGCAGCGCGCCTATCCCGAGACCTTCGTGGACGCGCTGACCAAGGCCGGCTGGCTGGCCGCGCTGATCCCGCAGGAGTACGGCGGCTCTGGCCTGGGCCTGACCGAGGCCAGCGTGATCATGGAAGAGATCAACCGCTGCGGCGGCAACTCCGGCGCCTGCCATGGCCAGATGTACAACATGGGCACGCTGCTGCGCCACGGCTCGCAGGCGCAAAAGGAGAAATACCTGCCGCGCATCGCCTCGGGCGAATGGCGCCTGCAGTCCATGGGCGTGACCGAGCCCACCACGGGCACGGACACCACCAAGATCAAGACCAGCGCCGTCAAGAAGGATGGCCGCTACGTGGTCAACGGCCAGAAGGTCTGGATCAGCCGCGTGCAGCACAGCGACTGGATGATCCTGCTGGCGCGTACCACGCCGCTGGCCGAGGTGAAGAAAAAGAGCGAGGGCATGTCCATCTTCATGGTGGACCTGGCCGAGGCCCAGAAGAGCGGCCTGACCGTGCGCCCCATCCCCAACATGGTCAACCACGAGACCAACGAGCTGTTCTTCGAGAACCTGGAAATCCCCGAGGAGAACCTGATCGGCGAGGAAGGCAAGGGCTTCAAGTACATCCTGGACGGTCTCAATGCCGAGCGCACGCTGATTGCGGCCGAATGCATAGGCGACGGCTACTGGTTCCTGGACCGCGTGACCAACTATGTGCGCGACCGCAACGTGTTCGGCCGCCCCATCGGCCAGAACCAGGGCGTGCAGTTCCCGATTGCCGATGCCTTCATCGAGGTCGAGGCCGCCAACCTCATGCGCTGGAAGGCCTGCGAGATGTTCGACGCCAACCAGGCCATGGGCGCCCAGGCCAACATGGCCAAGTACCTGGCGGCCAAGGCCAGCTGGGAGGCGGCCAACGCCTGCATCCAGTTCCACGGCGGCTTCGGCTTTGCCTGCGAATACGACGTGGAGCGCAAGTTCCGCGAGACGCGCCTGTACCAAGTGGCGCCGATCTCCACGAACCTGATCTATTCCTACGTGGCCGAGCACATCCTTGGTCTGCCGCGTTCTTTCTGAAATGGAAAACCCCCTGAGTCGCTTCGCGCCTTCCCCCTGGAAGGGGGACGACAGCCTCGCTGCGGGGGCGGCCCTTGCTTGCTGTCCCTGGCTTGGAGCGCGCCAGTTGGTCGGGTCGTGGGTTTCGCCAATGTGCAATGGATTTCCAAGATGAAAAAGCAAAGTCTTCGGCCGCTTGACGGCACCACCGTCGTCTCGCTGGAACATGCGGTGGCCGCACCGTTTTGCACGCGCCAGCTGGCCGACCTGGGCGCGCGCGTGATCAAGGTCGAGCGGCCGGGCAGCGGCGACTTTGCGCGCGGCTATGACCAGCGCGTGCAGGGCCAGTCCTCGCACTTCACCTGGATCAACCGCAGCAAGCAGAGCCTGGCGCTGGACCTCAAGCAGGACGAGGCCATGCAGGCGCTGCTGCAGCTGCTGGAGGGTGCCGACGTGCTGGTGCAGAACCTGGCGCCCGGCGCGGCCGCGCGCAAGGGCCTGTCCTATGCGGCGCTGCGCGAGCGCTTTCCGCGCCTCATCGTCTGCGACATCAGCGGCTACGGCGCAGACGGCCCCTACCGCGACAAGAAGGCCTACGACCTGCTGATCCAGAGCGAGGCGGGCTTTCTCTCGGTCACGGGCACGCCCGAGGTGCCGTCCAAGGCCGGCATCTCGGTGGCCGACATCGCGGCCGGCATGTATGCGTACACCAACATCCTGTCGGCCCTGCTGCTGCGCGGGCGCACGGGCGAGGGCAGCCACATCGATGTGTCCATGCTGGAGGCGCTGGGCGAGTGGATGGGTTATCCCATGTACTACGCCTTCGACGGCGCGCCGCCGCCGCCGCGCACCGGCGCCTCGCACGCCAGCATCTATCCCTATGGGCCTTTCGAGGCCGGCAAGGACGTGGGTGACGGTGGCACGGTGATGCTGGGCCTGCAAAACGAACGCGAGTGGAAGCTCTTTTGCGAACAGGTGCTGCTGCAGCCCGCGCTGGCCACGGATGCGCGCTTTGACAGCAATGCGCGCCGCAACGCCAACCGCGAGGAGCTGCGTGCGCTGATCCTGGGCGTGTTCAACGCGCTCGATGCCGCACAGGTGGTGCAGCGGCTGGATGCGGCCGGCATCGCCAATGCGCGCGTCAACGACATGGCCGGCCTGTGGGCCCATCCCCAGCTGGCCGCACGCCAGCGCTGGTGCAGCGTGGACACGCCGGCCGGTCCGGTGCAGGCCCTGCTGCCGCCCGGCGCCAACAGCGCCTTCGACTACCGCATGGAGGCCGTGCCCGCCGTGGGCGAGCACAGCGCCGCCATCCTGGCCGAGCTGGGCTGGAGCGCAGAGCGCATCCAGGCTTTGTGCCCGCAGTCTGGAAAACCCACTCCCTGAAACCTGGGCGCATGCGCAGAATGCGCCGGAGACCCCCTCATGAAACATGATCCGCAAGTGAGCATCCATCCGCTGGCCCAGTTCGCCGCCACGCTGCGCTGGGACGACGTTCCCGCCGCCGTGCAGCAGCGCGCCGAAGACCTCTGGGTGGACTGGTTCGGCTCCGTGCTGGCAGGCCAGGGCGCGCGCCCCGTGCAGAGCATCACGCGCTTTGCGCTGTCCCAGGGACCGGCGCAGGGGCCTAGCGAGATCCTGGGCAGTGCCGACACCACCTCGCCCATGATGGCGGCCCTGGCCAATGCCGCGGCCTCGCATGTGGCCGAGCAGGACGATGTGCACAACGGCTCGGTCTTCCACCCCGCCGCCGTGGTCTTCCCGCCCGCGCTGGCGGTGGCGCAGAGCATCGGTGCCAGCGGCGCCGAGCTCATGGCCGCCTGCGTGGCCGGCTATGAGGTCGGCATCCGCGTGGGCGAGTTCCTGGGCCGCAGCCACTACCGCATCTTCCACACCACGGCCACGGCCGGCACCCTGGCTGCAGCCGCTGCCGTGGGCCGGCTGCTGGGCCTCACGCCCGCGCAGATGCAGCATGCCTTCGGCTCGGCCGGCACGCAGTCGGCAGGGCTGTGGGAATTCCTGCGCACCGCGGCCGACAGCAAGCAGCTGCACACGGCCCATGCGGCCGCGGCGGGCCTGATGTCGGCCTACCTGGCCAAGGACGGATTCACGGGCGCGCAGGACATCTTCACGGGACCGCAGGGCCTGGCGGCAGGCATGTCCACGGATGCAGATCCCACGCGCCTCACGGACGGCCTGGGCACGCGCTGGGCCACGGCCGAGACCTCGTTCAAATGGCATGCCTCCTGCCGCCACACGCACCCGGCCGCCGACGCGCTGCTGCAGGTCATGCAGGACCACGGCCTGGCCCCCGCCGACCTGGCGCAGGTCACCTGCCACGTGCACCAGGGCGCCATCGACGTGCTGGGCCCCGTGGTCGATCCGGCCAGCGTGCACCAGAGCAAGTTCTCCATGGGCACGGTGCTGGCGCTGGCCGCACGCCACGGCCATGCGGGCCTGGACGAGTTCGACAACGAATACCTGGCCGCCACCACGGTGGCCCTGCGCGAGAAGGTGGGCATGGTGCTGGACCCCGAGGTCGATGCCGCCTACCCGCAGCGCTGGATCGGCAAGGTCACCGTGCTCACCACCGATGGCCGCACGCTGCATGGCCGTGTCGAGGAGCCCAAGGGCGATCCGGGCAACACGCTGTCGCGCGAGGAGATCACGGCCAAGGCGCTGCGACTGATCGCCTATGGCGGTGCCCTGCAGGACGACCCCGCCCAGGCCGCCGTAGCGCGGCTGTGGCAGATCGCGCACTGGCCGCGCGTGCAGCGCCTGCTTGACTGAGTTCTTGACTGAGTTTTCGCGCCGGCCCCGGCCGGCGAATCGATGGGAAAGGCGCCACCACAGAGCGCCTCCCGCTTCCACCCAAGTGCACAGGAGACAAACCATGCAACGCACCACTTCTTTCCGCCGCCGCCTCGTTTACGCAGCGGCCGCCGCCTGCGCCCTTGCCGCCGGCGGGACGACCACCGGCGCCCTGGCCGCGGCCTGGCCCGACAAGCCCGTCGTCCTCGTCGTGCCCTACAGCGCTGGCGGCCCCACCGATGTGGTGGCGCGCCTGCTGGCCGTGCCCATGGGCCAGGTGCTGGGCCAGAGCGTGCTGGTCGAGAACACCGTGGGAGCGGGCGGCACCATTGCGCCCAACCGCGTGGCCAAGGCCAAGGCCGACGGCTACACCATCCTCATCCACCACATGGGCATGGCCACGGCGCCTGCGCTGTACAAGAAGCTGCCCTATGACCCGCTCAAGGACTTCGAGTACATCGGCCAGGTGCTGGACGTGCCCATGACCCTGCTGTCGCGCAAGGACTTCCCGGCCAACAACTTCGCCGAGCTGCTGGACTACGTGAAGAAGAACCAGGACAAGGTCTCGCTGGCCAATGCCGGCATCGGCGCCGTCTCCCAGCTGTGCGGCATGCTGTTCATGCACCAGGCGGGCGTCAAGCTCACCACCGTGCCCTACAAGGGCGCAGGCCCGGCCATGAACGACCTCATGGGCGGCCAGGTGGACCTGCTGTGCGACCAGACCACGCAGACCGTGCCCGTGATCAAGGACGGCCAGCGCGCCAAGGTCTTCGGCGTGACCACGCCCAAGCGCCTGTCCTCGCTGCCCGACATCCCCACGCTGGACGAGCAGGGCCTCAAGGGCTTCGACGTCAAGGTCTGGCACGGCATGTACGCGCCCAAGGGCACGCCCAAGGAGGTGGTCATGGCCATCAACAAGGCGCTGAACGTGGCCATCAAGGACGAGAACGTCAAAAAGCGCATCGCCGAACTCAGCTCCGACCTGGTCACGCCCGACAAGGCCACGCCGGAAGGCCTGCGCACCCACCTGCAGGCCGAGGTGGCGCGCTGGGACAAGGTCATCAAGGCCGCAGGCGTCTCGGCCGAATAAACCGCTCTCCCAAGGACATCCGCATGCACGATCTGGCGCGACAGGCCACTTCCTTTCTCTTCGTCCCCGCCACGCGGCCCGAGCGCCTGGGCAAGGCCCTGGACAGCGGCGCCGACATGGTCATCGCCGACTGGGAGGATGCCGTGGCCCCGGCCGACAAGGACGGCGCCCGCCAGGCGCTGGCCCAGGCCGTGGGTGCGCTGGAAGGCCCGGCCCGTGCCCGCCTGCTGGTGCGCATCAACGCCGAAGGCACGCCCTGGCATGCGGATGACCTGCGCGCGCTGGCGCAGCTGGTGGAGCAGGGCGTGGCCGGCGCCATGGTCTCCAAGGCCGAGCGCGCCCAGACCCTGCATGCGGTGGCCCAGGCTGCGGGCGCACGGGCGGCCGTGCTGCCCCTCATCGAAAGCGTGGCCGGCCTGGATGCGGCCGACGCCCTGGCTGCCGCGCCCCAGGTGGTGCGCCTGGCCTTCGGCCACCTGGACTTCCAGGTCGATGCGGGCATGGCCTGCGAGCAGGGCGAGGAAGAGCTACTGCCCATGCGCATGGCCCTGGTCCTGGCCTCGCGCCGCGCCGGCATCGGCGCGGCCGTGGACGGCGTGACGGTGGACACGCGCAACCCCGAGCGGCTGGCCCAGGACGCGGCACGCGCGCGGCGCATGGGCTTTGGCGGCAAGCTGTGCATCCACCCGGCCCAGGTCCAGCCCCTGCACGCCGTCTTCGACCCCGATGCAGCGGCCGTGGCCCACGCGCAGCGCCTGCGCCAGGCCCTGGCCGAGGCCGGAGGCGGCGTCTGCGTGCTGGACGGCCGCATGGTCGATGCGCCCGTGCTCAAGCAGGCCGAACAGGTGCTGCTGCGCCATGCCTGGGCGCAACAGAGATCTGCAGCACGATCTTGATGAAAATGAGACTGAAAGGCCGATTTGCAATCAGAGTTTTCTGATTCTGGTGCAAACAGTCCAATGATTTCCCTGATGGTGAATCCATCTGCCTCGAATACGCTTGACCAACTCGATTGATTTCGAGACGTCGGTTTCTTGATCCGGTATCTCCACCCATGGAGGCACCCAGGCAAAGGAGCGTGTGATGGCAGTGATCTCGGGGACGACATCGAACAGCGGATTCAACGGCCAATTGAATGACCGACTTGAAGACCGAATGGATGACCGACTGGATAACCGATTGAATCGGCGCCAGGCGCTGGCCCTGGCGGCCGGCGCCGTGGCGGCAGGGCCCGCCAGCGTGCTGGCGCAGGCCGGCTTTGCCACGCGGCCCGTGCGCATCGTCGTGCCCTTTGCGGCAGGCGGCGCCACCGACGTGATTGCGCGCATCCTGGGCGAGCGCATGGCCCAGCAGCTGGGCCAGACCGTGGTGGTGGACAACAAGCCCGGCGCGGCCGGACTGATCGGCGGCGAAATGGTGGTCCGCTCCGCGCCGGACGGGCTCACCCTGCTGCTGGGCACCACCTCCACCATGCTCACCAACAAATACCTCTACAAGAAGACCGCCTACGACCCGCTGACCGACCTCACGCCCCTGTCGCGCGTGTGCATGGCGCCCATCGCCCTGGTGGTCACGGCCGACGTGCCCGCCAACAACCTGCGCGAATTCATGGCCTGGGCCCAGGCCAACGTGGGCAAGCTCTCGTATGGCTCCTACGGCATAGGCTCGCACGGCCACCTGGCCTGCGCCGTGCTCAGCGACATGGCCGGTGCCGGCATGGCGCATGCCGCCTACCGGGGCGAGGCGCTGATGGTGCAGGACATGCTGGGCGGGCGCATCCCCATCGGCATGGGCAGCCTGCTCACGCTCAAGCCCCACATCGATGCAGGCAAGCTGCGCGCCCTGGCCGTCACCGGCACGCGCCGCGTGCCCCTGCTGCCCGAGGTGCCCACCTTTGCCGAGGCCGGCTACCGCCACGAGGCCATGGAACTGTCCGGCTGGCTGGCCATCGCCGGCCCCAGGGGCCTGCCGGCCGACCTCACGCGGCAATGGGGCGAGATCTCCAACCGCGCCGTGGCCAGCCGCGAAGGCACGGCCCGCATCATCGCGGCCGGTTTCGTCCCTGTCGATGACGACAGCCCTCAGCGCTTCGGCAAGGCCTGGGCGCAGGAGGCTCCGGTCTGGGGGCGGCTGCTGCAGTCGGCGGGGGTGCAACCCGGTTGATGGCGCACAGCGGCCCTGGTTGCCCAAGGCTGCACTCATGCCCTGTGCTGTAATCGCCCCTCCTCAGGCGGCCCCGGTGGTGCAATGCCATGGCGGGACAGCCCGTGGTTTCTCAAACATTCAAGAGAGGGTATTACCGTGAGTGCATTGGTCATCAAGGCCTGGAAGGCCAGCGAGCAACCCATAGACGACAAGGGCAACCACATTGCCATCACAGGCCGCGAAGGCGGCCTGGTCGCCTGGATCCTGTCCAAGGTCAACATCGATCCCACCACCACCATCCGCGTGGGCAGCGAGCGCCTGGAGTTCAGCAGCGCCTCGCTGTCGGGCACCCAGTCGCGCCTGATCCCGCTGCAGGGCATCTGCTCCACCTACTACGGCTATCACAAGCCCTGGAAGACGGCGCTGGGCATCGGTGCCCTGTCGCTGTTCATGGGCGGGTCGATGATGGCCCAGAGCTTCTTTGCAGGCCTGGTGGTCATGCTGATCGGCTGGGGCATCGCGGCCGTCATCTACTTCCTGAACCGCACCCTGACGCTGGGCTTCATCGAGAACAGCGGCGCAGTCAACGGCATCCAGTTCAAGCGCTCAGTGATCGAGAACATCGACATCACCCAGGAGCAGGCCAGGCAGGTCTGCGAACTGATGCAAAAGCTGATCGAGGCCAAGGAAAAGCGGCTCTGACGACGCGGCGGCACGCAAGTGCCGTCCGGCGCCATCCGGCGCCGCGCGTGCCCTGCGCTCAGGCCTGAGCCCCGCCACGCGCCATCAGCTTGAAGGTGCCGGTGGCCAGGGCCACCAGGGTGCCGTCCTCGGAACGCACTTCGCCGCGCGCGAAGCTGATGGAGCGGCCGCGCCGCTCGCAGTGGGCGGTGGCGATGAGATCGCCGCTGCCGGCCGAGACGTAGTGCAGCGTGAGATCGATGGTGGCCACGCCGAAGGCCGTGGGGTCGTGCGAGCGGCAGGCCGAGGCCAGGGCGCAGTCCAGCAGCGAGGCGATGGCGCCGCCGTGCACGTCGCCGCGGCTGTTGGCCTGGTCCGGTTGAAAGCCCATGCGGATCTGGGCGCGGTCATCGCCGATGCGTTCACCGCTGAGCTTCATGGCGCGGGCCATGGGCATGGGCAGGCCGAAGAGGATGCCGGGCGCCTCGCCTTCGAAGGGGTTGGCCGGGTGTTCTTTGATGGGTGTATTCATGGACATGATCATCGCATTGGGCGCGGCGCTCGAGACTGGCGTGTACCGACTCCGGGGCACCGAGGAAGGGCCTACGCCGGCCGCGCCGCCCCGCACCGAGGGTGCCGCCGGTTGCCCGGATGCCCCCCTCCCGCGAAGCGAGAGAGGGCGCCGTGCACACGGGGGAAGCGGCGCAGCCGCTCAGGGGGTGACTTTCAATCCACCCGTGCACCTGTCGATTTGACGACAGTGGCCCAGCGCGTGATTTCCTTGTCGATATGCGCCTGCAGCGCCTCGGGCGTGGAGCCCACGGGCTCGTAGCCGCCGGCGGCCAGCTGGGCCTGCAGCGCGGGCTGGCGCAGGGCGGAGGCGATCTCGCGGCTCAGGCGCTGGGTGGCTTCGGCGGGCGTGCCGGCCGGCGCGATGACGGCGTACCAGCCGGTCACGTCGAAGCCTGCGATGCCCTGCTCCTGGATGGTGGCCACCTCGGGCGCCAGCGCCGAGCGCTGCGGGCTGGTGACGGCCAGCGCGTGCATGCGCCCGCTGCGGATATGGGGCATGGAGGTGGAGATGCTGTCGAAGGTCAGGTCGATGTCGCCAGCCAGCATGGCGTTGACCACGCCCGCGCTGCCCTTGTAGGGCACATGGGTCATGCGCACGCCTGCCATGGAGCCGAAGTACTCGGCCGCCAGATGCCCCGTGTTGCCGTTGCCCGCCGAGCCGAAGGTGAGCTTGCCGGGGTTGGCCTTGGCGGCCTGGATGAGTTCCTGGATGTTCCTGGCCGGCAGCTTGCTGCTGGCCGCAACCACCATGGGCAGGTTGGCCACCAAAGACACGGGCGCGAAGTCGCGGCGGGTGTCGTAGGGCAGCTTGGGATAGAGGCTGTCGTTGATGGCATGGGCGGCCAGCACCATGAGCACGGTGTAGCCATCGGGCCTGGCGCGCGCCACGTATTGCGAGGCCAGCGTGCCGCCCGCGCCGGGCTTGTATTCCAGCACCACGGGCTGGCCCAGCTGCTGCTGCAGTTGCACGGCCAGAGGGCGGCCCAGCAGGTCGGCACTGCCGCCGGGTGGATAGGGAATGACCAGCTGTATGGGCTTGGCAGGCCAGGCCTCGGCAGCATGGGCGGCCGGGGCCAGCAGGGCGCAGGTCGCCAGGGCCAGGCAGGACAGCAGGCGGCGGCGCGGGAGTGGGTGCATGGGCATGGGCATGGGGGGACTCCGTTTCATGAAGAGGACAGGGCGCCGGCCTGGTACTGCTCGCGCAGCGCGCGCTTGAGCACTTTGCCGATCTCGCTGCGCGGCAGGCTGGCGGCCAGCCGCAGCTCGGCCACGCGCTGGGTCTTGCCCACGCGGGCGTTGAGCCATTCGCGCAGCTCGGCGGCCGAGGGTGTGGCATCGGGGCGCGCCACGGCGTAGGCCACGGGGGTCTCGCCCCAAGCATCGGAGGGCACGCCGATCACCGCGCATTCGGCCACCTGCGGGTGCTGCAGCAGCACGGACTCGATGTCGCTCGGGTAGACGTTGAAGCCACCCGTGATGATCATGTCCTTCTTGCGGTCGCCCAGCACGATGAAGCCGTCCTCGTCCAGACGGCCCACGTCGCCGCTGCGGATGAAGCGCAGGCCCTGGGCATCGAACCATTCGGCCTCCTGCGTCTTGTCGGGCAGGCGGTGGTAGCCGCTCATCATCCCGGCCGAGCGGCCCACGATCTCGCCCTGCTCGCCGGGCGGCAGTTCGCGGCCCTGCTCATCGATGAAGCGGATGTCGGCGCCCGGTCCCGGCCTGCCCACGGTGTGCAGCTTGTCGGGGAAGTCATGGCAGTGCAGCTCGCAGCGCACGCCGCCTTCGGTCATGCCGTAGTACTCGATGAGCCGTCCGGGCCAGCGGCGCAGCACCTCGGCCTTGAGCGCGGGATGGAACGGTGCGCTGGTGCAGAACTTGTGCTGCAGGCGGCTCAGGTCGGCGCTGTCGAACCCCGGGCACTGCATCAGCCGCTGGTACTGCACGGGCACGAGCATGGTGTGGGTGGCACGGTGGCGCTCGGCCAGTTCCAGGTAGTGCGCCGCGTCGAACTTGCGCATCAGCACCAGGGTGCCGCCCAGCCCCAGGGTGGGCAGGGCCGCGACCAGGGTGGTGTTGGAGTACAGCGGCGTGGCGCACAGCGAGACGGCATCGGGCCCGTAGCCGTTGTGGATGGCGCGCTGCACATGGGCCCAGCGCATGGCCCAGGACTGGACGATGCCCTTGGGCACGCCCGTGGTGCCCGAGGAGTAGATGACGTTGAAGGGCCAGTCGGGCTGGGGGTGGATGGGCGTGGGTGCGGTGCCATGGTCCGCTTCGTCCGCAGCCAGCCATTGCTGCCACGGCATGCCGGCTTCGACAGCGCCGTCCAGGGCCACGCATTGCAGATCCTGTCCGGCCTGCAGCGGCCATTGCGCGGCGGTGTCCGCGTCGCGCAGCACCAGCCGGGCGCCGCAGTTGTCCAGCATGGCGCTCAGGTGGCCGGCCGTGGCCGACGGGGCCAGCGGCGCCACGGCCACGCCCGCGCGCAACGCACCCAGGAAGGCCAGCACGTACTCGGGCGAGCTGCCCGCGCAGATGGCCACTACGTCGCCGGGGCCCAGGCCCTGGCGTTGCAGGCGCAGGGCCACGCGGTCCATGCCCAGGCGCAGCGCGGCGTAGTCGAGGCTGCGGCCGTCCATGGCCAGGGCGGTGTGGCGGGGGCGCTGGCTGGCCTGCAGCGCGACGAGTTCGGGCAGCGAGCCAAAGGGCTGGCGCAGCAGGGCGGCGATGTCTTCTTGCATGGGAGGGGCGGGAGGGACGGGAGGGACGGGAGGGACCACTATTCCAGCGACAGGCCTGCGGCCTTGACGATCTGGGCCCAGCTCTTGCGTTCCTGGGCGATGAAGGCGTCGTACTCGGCCGGTGTCTCGCCACCGGGCACGCCGCCCAGGTCGGCAAAGCGCTGGCGCACCTCGGCCGTCTGCATGGCGCGCCGGGCCGACTGCTGGATGCGCTCGACCACGGCATCGGGCGTGCCGGCAGGGGCCAGCAGGCCGAACCAGGCCGTGACCTGCATGGGCACGCCGGCCTCGGTCATGGTGGGCACCTCGGGCAACTGGGCCGAGCGCGTGGCGCTGGTGATGGCCAGCGCGCGGAACTTGCCGCTCCTGATGTGCGGCATGGAGCTGGGCAGGTTGTCGATCATGTAGTCCACCTGCTGGCCCAGCAGCGCCGTGACCGCAGGCGCGGCCCCGGGAAAGGGCACGAGCGTGACCTCGATGCCGGCCTTCTGGCGGAACATCTCCGAGGACATGTGCGGCGACTGGCCCACGCCCGACGTGGACACGTTCAGGCGCCGGGTCCTGGCCAGCTCCACCAGCTCGCGCACGCTGCGCACGGGCGAATCGGCATGGACCACGAGGATGTTGGGCACGGAGATCACATTGGTGATGCCGCGCAGATCGCTTTCCTTGTAGCTGAGCTGCTTGTACAGGCTGAAATTGATGGCCACCGGGCCGATGTTGCCCATGAGCAGCGTGTAGCCATCAGGCCTGGCGCGCGCCACCTGGGCCGTGCCGATGCTGCCGCCGCCCCCGCCCTTGTTCTCCACCACCACCGACGTGCCCAGGTCCTTGCCCATCTTCTCGGCCAGCACGCGCGCGGCAATGTCCGTGGTGCCGCCAGCGGCGGCCGGCACCACGATGGTGATGGGGCGTTCAGGCCAGGCCGCCGCCAGCGCGGCGGCAGGAGCCAGGGAGAAAAAAGGCAAAGCGGCCAGCAGGGCCAGCAGGCTGCGGCGGACGGTCATGGGCAGTCTCCAGTTCACTGCCCGCAACGATAGAAAACCCTGGGCCACAGGGCACCAGGGTTTGACTGGAGATCCGCTTCGCCATTCGGAAACCCGCGCTTAGGCCTACTGGAACGGGTGCTAACCCCTTGCCAGCACCAGAAAAGAGCCCAAGAAAAAAGGCGCCGAAGCGCCTTTCATTGACCGTGTGGTGCACAGCGCCAAAAACTGGCGCGGCCCAAGTCAGGGACACCGAGCAAGGGCAGCCCCGCCGCGAGGGTGTCGTCCCCCTCCCTTGCGAAGCAAGCAGAGAGGGGGAAGGCGCGTCAGCACCTCAGGGGGTGATCAGGGATACAGTCCCCGCATTTCGCGGGCATGCAGGATGCGCTGGCAGGCCACGATGAAGGTGGCGGTGCGCAGCGTCACGCCGTGCTGCTGGGCCACCTGCCAGATGGCCGCGAAGGCGTCCTGCATGATGCGCACCAGGCGGGCGTTGATCTCGTCCTCGCTCCAGAAGAAGCTGGAGAAGTCCTGCACCCATTCGAAGTAGCTCACCGTCACGCCGCCGGCATTGGCCAGCACGTCGGGCAGCACCAGCACGCCCTTTTCGGTCAGGATGTCGTCGGCCTCGGTGGTGGTGGGGCCGTTGGCACCCTCGATCACCATCTTGGCCTTGATCTTGCCGGCGTTGTCCTTGGTGATCTGGCCTTCCAGTGCGGCGGGGATCAGGATGTCGCAGTCCACGCCCCAGAAATCGGCAGCGTCCATGGCCTCGGCGCCGTCAAAGCCGCCCACGCCGCCCTTGGCGGCCACGTGGGCCAGCAGGGCGGTCACATCCAGGCCGTTGGCGTTGCGGATGGTGCCGGTGTGGTCCTGCACGGCCACGACCTTGGCGCCCGCGTCGGCGAACAGCTTGCCGGCCGTGCCGCCCACGTTGCCGAAGCCCTGCACGGCAATGCGCGCGCCCTGGACCGACAGGCCGGTCAGCTTGGCCGCTTCCACGCCCACGGTGAACACGCCGCGGCCGGTGGCCTCGACGCGGCCCAGCGAGCCGCCCAGGTCCACGGGCTTGCCCGTGACCACGCCGGTGGCGGTGGCGCCGGTGTTCATGGAGTAGGTGTCCATCATCCAGGACATGATCTGGCCGTTCGTGTTGACGTCAGGCGCTGGAATGTCCTTGGAGGGGCCGATCAGCAGGCCGATCTCGCTGGTGTAGCGGCGCGTCAGGCGCTCCAGCTCACCGCGCGACAGCGTCTTGGGATCGACACGGATGCCGCCCTTGGCGCCGCCGTAGGGCACGTTGACGGCCGCGTTCTTGACCGACATCCAGGCCGACAGGGCCATGACTTCGGACAGGGTCACGTCCTGGTGGAAACGCACGCCCCCCTTGCCGGGGCCGCGGCTCAGGTTGTGCTGCACGCGGTAGCCTTCGTAGTGGGCGATGGTGCCGTTGTCCAGCTCGATCGGCACATCGACGATCAGGATGCGCTTGGGGCGCTTGAGGGTTTCGACCCAGCGGGCGAGATGGCCCAGGTAGGGGGTGACGCGATCGACCTGCTGCAGGTAATTGCCCCAGGGGCCGAGGTGATCGGCCTGCAGGTAGGAAGGGATGGCGTGGTTGGTAACGCCGGCCGAAGCGGGTTGCTGCATGGTGGTTCCACACAAGAGTTGTCTGAGGGTTTTGAGCTTATTCCCGGGGCTATGCGCTGTCCAACGCCTTATGCGCGAGAGCCTTATGCATTTAATGCATAACCATGGGATCGCCTTGTCCAGCGGACAATCGGGGCCGCTTGCGACCCTCCGATGCACTCCAAGAAAGCCGCTCCATGACGAACAACCCCCGCACTCCCACAGCCTTGGCCCATGCGCTGCTCCAGGCACGCCACAGCGGCGAATTGCTGGATGCCGACGACTGGGCCGACGTGGTGCGCGCGCCCGCAGATGCGCAGGCCGTGCAGGCCGCCATGGCGCCCGCCCTGGGCTGGCGCGTGGCCGGCAGCCAGCAGGGACCGGGCCGCGTTCCGGGCTACTGGAAGTCTGGCGCGCCGCGCCGCGATGCCCCGCTGACCCATGCGCCGCTGCCCGAAGAAGGCGTCTGGGCCAGTCCTTCGGTGGCCGGTGGCGCGCCGCTGCACCTGCGCGGCATCGAAGCCGAGATCGCCCTGCGCCTGGGCCGCGAGGTGACGGCCGAGATGGCCGCCGCGCTGCAGCCCGGCGATGGGCTGGAGCTGATCGACGGCATCACCGCCGCCATCGAGGTGGTGGATACGCGCTGGCGCCAGCACCTGAAGGCGCCGCCGCTGCTGCTGGCCGCCGACGGCCTGTGCCATGGCGCCCTGGTGCTGGGGCCGTGGCAGGACGCTTCGCGGCTGCTGCCGCGCGAGTCGCCGCGGGACTGGTCTGCCCAGGTCTGCCGGTTGCGCGTGGGTGCGGCGCCGCTGCAGGCGTTCACCGGAACGCATCCGCTGGGCGATCCGCTGTGGCTGCTGGCCGGCTGGTTGCAGGAGCTGGTGCGCCGCTATGGCAGCGTGCCCGCAGGCACGGTGGTGACCACGGGCGCATGGAATGGCCTGGCCTTTGCCCAGGCCGGCGACCTGGTGGTGGCCGAGCTGGACGGCATCGCCGAAGCCCGCCTGCAGCTGTGAGGCTTCAGGCAGGACATCGAGTGATCAGGTGATCTTGTAGTCCTTGAGGGCCGGATCGCCGGGCGGAAAGCGCAGGTCAAGGTTGCGCAGCACCTCGCGCAGCAAGGTGGCGATCATGAGGTTGCGGTGCGTCTTGGAGTCGGCCGGCACGATGGTCCAGGGCGCCCAGGGCGTATGCGTGGCGCCCAGCAGCTGGCCGTAGGCCTGCTGGTAGTCCTTCCACTGCGTGCGCACCTTCATGTCGTTCTCGTCGAACTTCCAGTGCTTGGCCGGGTCGTCCAGGCGCTCCTGCAGGCGCATGCGCTGTTCGTCGGCGCTGATGTGCAGCAGGAACTTGACGACCACGGTGCCCGTCTCGCTGAGCATGCGCTCGAAGTCGTTGATGTGGGCAAAGCGCTGGCGCTGCTGCTCGGGTGTGATCCAGCCGTTGACCACGGGCACCAGCACGTCCTCGTAATGGCTGCGGTTGAAGACCGTGATTTCGCCAGCGGCAGGCACCTGCTGGTGGATGCGCCACAGGTAGTCATGGGCGCGCTCGGCCTCGGTGGGGGCCTTCCAGCCCACGGCGTGCACGCCCAGCGCACTCATGCGGCCGAAGACGCCACGGATGGTGCCGTCCTTGCCCGCCGTGTCCGTGCCCTGCAGCACGACCAGCAGCTTGTAGCGGCGGTCGGCGTACAGCAGGTTCTGCAGCGCATCCAGCTCCTCGGCCAGGGCCTCGACGGCGACCTTGTCCTCGGCCTTGCCGTTGCCATTGGAAAAGGGCTTGGCGCCCGGGTCGAAGTCGGCCAGGGCAATGGGTTTGTCCTTGTCCTTGTCGGACCTGGCGGAGCGCGGCTGCCATTGTTCCCAGAGCTTTTGCACGGCCGCATCGCGGCTGGAGAAAGGGTTGGAGGCGTCCATGGATAGAGCGGTGGATGAGGTGGAATGTCAGGGCCGGGCGCGAATGGATTGCACCTGCAGTTGCGGCTGCGCCATCGAAGGCGCGGCGCCAGCGGCGGGCCTGGGGCCGGGCTGGCCCCGGACTTCCACGTTCTGCCGCTGCCACTGCGTGATCTGCTCGGCGCTCAGGCCCTGGAGCTGCCAGGTCTCGCCGGAGGTGGTCTGCAGCACGGGCTGCTCATGGGGCGCATTGCCGCGCAGCACCAGACGGCCTTGCAGGGTCAGGGGCTGGCCGGCATCCGGCGCGGCGGGCGCGGCCGATGCCGAAGCGGGCGCCGGTGCGGTTGCAGGAGGTGGAGGTGGCGCGGCGCAGGCCGTGGCCAGCAGCGACAGGCTGCCGGCCAGCAGCAGGGGCAGGGCCCGGGCAACTGCGGTATGGGATGTCTGGGTCATGGCGGTCATTGCACGATGGCGGTGAGGGTGGTGCCGGCGGGAACGCGCAACTGCTCCTGGTACAGGCCCTGGGCGTCCGGCTGGCGTACGAAGGGAAAGTGGCCGCGCGCCGCGAGCTGGGCGGGCACGGTGGCGGGCAGGCGGCGTGCCGCCGCATAGCGCTGGCCGTCGATGCCCACCAGGGTGAAGCCCTGGTCCGTGCGTGCGGGCCAGCCGTAGCCGGCCGGGCCGCTGGAAGGCAACAGGGCGATGTTGGACCCCCATCGCTGCAGCGTGACGGGCAACGAGGGGCCACCGGCCTGTGCAATGGCGTTGCCGAGCACCTGCAGCGAGTCGGGCGAGGAGGTGTTCCTCAGCATTTGCTGGTAGAAGCCCACGCCGTGCTGGCGCAGCAGATAGGCGCCCAGGCTGCCCGTGACGTTGTAGCCGAAGCAGGTGGCATTGACATCCGAGGCCCAGCTGGCCAGGTCGCAGTTGAAGCCGGGCTTGGACATCCAGCCGGTGATGCGGCCGTCACGCATGGGATTGGTGCCGGGCGTGAGTCTTTCGGCCAGGATGTCTTCGGACATCAGGGCCGACATCTCTTCCAGGAAGGTGTCGAACATGTAGTCCGAGCCCTTGAGCGCGCCGCGCTGGTAGAAGTTGATCATGTGGATGAACTCGTGCGACAGCGTGCTGATCTGCGTGGTCAGCCCGTTGGCGCCGCCCAGGTACAGCGTTTCCGTGTCCATGTAGAACGACAGCGATTCGTTGCTGTACTGGAACTGCGAGCTGCCGGCCGTGCGCTTGAAGTTGTTCACGGCCCAGAAGTAGCCCAGCAGGCCGTAGGGCTGGCTGTCGGGCGTGAAGTTCACGAACACGATGTCGATCGGCTGGTCGGCCGCGATCAGCTCGCTGTGGGCCTGGGCTCCCCAGGGCTGGCCCGCCAGCCCCGTGACCAGGGCGTGCACGGAATCCGGCCCGCTGGCGAAGCGCTGTATCACGGTGTCCAGCAGGGCGTCGCTGACCTTGGCGCTGCCGTACTCGCTGTCTTCCAGCCACAGATTGATGGTGCGGGTGCCCGTGGGCGTGGGCGCGGTGGTCTGGCGCCGCAGCGTGGCGCTGCGCGTCTCGACCGTGGGGCTTTCCGTGTTGACGAACCAGCTGCGCTGGCTGCCCACGGGCAGCACGGCCGCCGACACCGCGCGCGAGGGCTGCACGCTCTGCCCTGCAACCGGGGCGGGCAGGCTTGGCTTGAAGTCACGTACGCGCTGGGGGATCTGGTTGACCAGCTGCGCAGCGCTCAGCGACTGTTGCGCCGCAATGCCCTGCGCCGCTGCGGCTGGCGGCGTGAGCGTGATGGGCGGCAGGGCCACGGCGGCATCGCCGGTGTTGGTATAGATCAGCGTCACGGGCCGGGTGCCCAGATTGCGCAGGCCCACGGCAACGGGCTGCTCTGCGGCGGTGGCGTTGGTGTAGCTCCAGACGCCGACGCCCTGGCCGGAATAGGTGGTGGCGTCGGTCGCGCCGCACGAGGCGCCCGTGCAGGCGGGGGTCAACTGTGTCGTGATGGAGTCGCCCGGCGTGGAGCCGCCGCCCCCGCCGCCGCAGCCTGCCAGTCCCGCACCCAGTACCAGTGCAACAAGGGCCTTGCCCCCAAAGTGATCTTGAAACATGGGTTCCTCTCGATGGTCCATGTCCAGCCAGAAGAAGGAGGGCGGCCGGACGCTTGCGCCACTATCCCAGGCCTGCCTGCAGGCGGCAAGCACCGGCCGGTTTCCCGCGTGTAGGCGCAGGGCTTGCCTGCAGGTCGCAAGCCGCAGGCCTCACCTGGGCTCCAGCCGCACCGGCACCTGCAACTGCTCCACGAACCGCCGCGCCGCCAGCCCCAGCGGGCGCTCCTTGGACCACACCCAATCGACGAACAGCTGGGTGCCGTTGCTGATGTTGCACAGCGGGATGCGCAGCAGCGCGCCCGTTTGCAGCAGGGGCTCGGCGACGCTGAAGGGCAGCCACCCCCAGCCCAGGCCGGCCGAGATCAGCGACAGGGCCGCCAGGTGGCTGTCCGTGCGCCACAGCTGGTGCGAGAACACGAAGCGCGGATCGGTATGGGCTAGGTCGCGGCTGGCCAGCAGGATCTGGCGCGCGCCGGCCAGCTGGCCCACGTCCAGGCGCTGCTGCCCGTCCACGCCCAGTTGCCGGGCCAGCGGGTGCCTGGCCGCCATCACGGCGACCATGGTTTCCTGGCCCATCTCCTGGAAATCCTCGCGGCCGTCGATGGCCGGGCGCTCGAAGACCAGGGCCAGATGCGCGCGGCCCGAATGCAGTTCCTTGAGCGCATCGACCTGGGCGGCCACCAGCACTTCCACCTCCAGACCCGGGAATTCCTCGACCAGCGGCTGCAGCGGCGCGGCCCAGGCCGTGGACAGCAGTTCGGGCGCGATCACCAGGGTCAGCCGCTCCTCCAGTCCCTGGTGCAGGGCCAGCGCCTGGTGGTTGAGCTGCTGCAGCTGGGCGGCCAGCAGCCGGGCCTGGGGTTCGAGTGCGCGTGCCGCCGCTGTGGGCCGGGGCTCGCGGCCGCTGCGGTCGAACAGCTGCAGGTCCAGCTCGGCCTCCAGCTGGGCGATGGCCATGCTCACGGCCGA
Organism: Delftia sp. WSY_12; assembly: GCF_043104645.1. Lineage (NCBI taxonomy): Bacteria > Pseudomonadati > Pseudomonadota > Betaproteobacteria > Burkholderiales > Comamonadaceae > Delftia > Delftia sp. WSY_12. Next base: position 93,941 of record NZ_JBICKW010000024.1, on the reverse strand, counting down.
GGGCACGCGGCCCAGCTGGCGCGCGGCGGCGGAAAACGAGCCGTGGTCCAGCACGGCAATGAACAGCGGCACCTGGTCGGCTGGAAAGGACATGGTGGGGACCTGTCAGATTTATTGAAAGAATCTGACTTTAACGTTCAATTGCCGGCATATAGACTGCGCTCCCTATGACCTTGCAGACACACAAAAAGGGCCTCCAGGGGCCCAAGCGCAAAGTGGTCTTCGTGACCCTGTATGAATTGATCGCCATCCTCGCCTCCAGCCTGCTGTTCATGGCCATCGGCCAGAGCGCCGGGCATTCGGGCGGCATGGCGATTGCCGCCTCCACGCTGGCCATCGTCTGGAACCTGACCTTCAACCACCTGTTCGAGCAGTGGGAGTCGCGCCAGAGCGTCAAGGGCCGCTCGGTGCTGCGCCGCGTGGTGCACGCCCTGGGCTTCGAGGGCGGGCTGGCCATGGTGCTGATCCCGCTGATGGCCTGGTGGTTCGGCGTCACGCTGTGGGAGGCCACGGTGATGGAGGCCGGCCTGCTGGTCTTCTTCCTGGTCTACACCTATGTCTTCAACTGGTGCTTCGACCATGTGTTCGGCCTGCCGGCCTCGGCCTCGGCATCCGCTGCGGTGGCACCCCGCGCTCAGGGCGAGCCGGCCTGCAGCAGCTGACCGGCCACGGCGGCGGCGGCCGTGCGGGTCTCCACGCCGAGTTTCTCGAAGATGTGCTCCAGGTGCTTGTTGACCGTGCGCGGGCTCATGCCCAGGATGTCGGCGATGTCGCGGTTGGTCTTGCCCTTGCTCAGCCATGACAGCACCTCGGTCTCGCGCGGGGTGAGCGCCACCTGCTGCAGCCGGCGCGCGGCGGGCGCCTGCGGCGCCTCGTGGCTGAGCAGCACCATCGACTCCCCCAGGCCGCTGGCGCCCATGTGGCGCGCCAGCAACTGGCGGCCATCGGCCAGGGCCAGCGCCAGATCCTGGTGACCGGCCTGGTCCGGCTGGTGGGCACCGGCCAGCCAGTCCCCGGCCGCCTCCATGGGGAAGGGCTGGTCCGCAAAGGCCTCCTCCAGCCAGCGCGCTGCCTGGGGAGAGCGCCAGGCCACGCGGCCCTGGCCGTCGAGCACCACCACGCCCAGCCCCGCCACGTCCACGGCTTCCTGCGCCTGGCGCGTGGCGCGGGCATTGCGCACATGGGTGGCCAGGCGCACCAGCACCTCGGGGATGCGCAGCGGCTTGACCACGTAGTCCACGCCGCCGCTGGCAAAGCCGCGGATGATCTGGTCCGTGTCCGACAGGCCGGTCATGAAGACCACGGGCACGTGGGCCCAGGCCGGCGTGTCCTTGAGCCGGCGGCACAGCGTGAAGCCGTCCATGCCGGGCATGACGGCGTCCAGCAGCACGCCATCGGGCACGGTCAGGGCAAAGCGCTGCAGCGCCTCGTCGGCATCGCGCGCGGCGAGCACGACGTAGCCTTCGGCGGCTAGGGCATCGCACAGCATGCGAAGGCTGTCCAGCGCGTCGTCCACCACGAGGATCACATGGGCGCTGTTGCCATGGCTGCTGCGGCTGTTGGCGGTGGTGGTGGCGGTCATTTCCTGCCCTCCTGGATGTTCATTCATCTGTCTCCTCCTGTTCCTGTTCGTCTTCTTCCCGGGGCTGCGGCAGCAGGCGCGCCAGCGCATCGAAGTCGAAGCGGTCGGCGCAGGCCTGCAACGCATCGAGCAGCGCGGCGTGGCCCGATGCGCCGCCCGCCTGCTGGCGCGCCTGGCGCAGGCGCTCGCGCAGGGCCGTGGCCTGGCCCGAGCGCGCCAGCCGGGCCAGGTCTTCGCGCAGGTTGGGCGGGAAGGGGGCGGCTGCCGGCGCCTGCGCTGCCTTTGCCTCTGCCTGCTCCGCGCGCGGCGCCGGCAGCAGCAACGGGCGGTTGTCATGCACCCATTCGATCCGCAGCACGCGCTCGAGCACCTGCAGCAGCTCGGACTCGATCACCGGCTTGGCGACAAAGCCCTGGCAATGCGCATCGGCCAGGCGCGGCGGGTCGTTGTCGAACAGGTTGGCCGAGACGAAGACCACGGGAAGCTGCTGCGCATCCCGGCGCGCGCGCAGCAGGGCGGCGGTCTGCCAGCCGTCCAGGTCGTCCATGCTGATGTCCAGCAGCACCAGGTCGGGCAGGCTTTGCTCCACGATCTCCAGGCACTCGCGGCCGCTGGCGGCCTCGCGGATCTCGAAGCCCAGCGGCAGCAGCAGGCCGGCCAGCAGCTGGCGCTGCAGCGGCTGGTCGTCCACCACCAGCAGGGTGCGCCGGGGCGGCAGATGGCCGATGACGGTGTGCAGCGTGGCGGCTGCGCCGGGGGGCACCCAGGACGCGTCGGGCGCCATCTCGGGCAGGTACAGGCGCACGGTGAAGCAGCTGCCCTCGCCGGGCGTGCTGCTCAGGGTGAGCTGCCCGCCCATCAGCTCGGTCAGCAGGTGGGTGATGGTCAGCCCCAGGCCCGTGCCCGCCTCGCTGACGCGCCGGCCCGCGCTGCCGCGCTCGAAGGGCACGAAGATGCGCTCCATGTCCTGCGGTTCGATCCCGATGCCGGTATCGATGACCTCGATGCGCGAGACATGGGGCCGGAAATCCATGCGCAGCCGCACCTCGCCGCGCTGGGTGAAGCGCACGGCGTTGGACAGCAGGTTGATCAGGATCTGGCGCAGCCGCTTGGCGTCGGCACGCACCCAGCGCGGCATGGTGCCCAGCGTCTCGACCGAGAACTGCAGCCCCCTGGCCTGGGCCTGGGGCCGCATCATGGCCTCGATGCCGTCGATCAGCGCGGGCAGGGGCAGGGGGGCGAGGTCCAGGCGCAGGCGGCCGGCCTCGATGCTGGCCAGCTCCAGCGATTCGTCGATCAGCGCGCGCAGGTGCTGGCCGCTGTGCTGCATGGTGGACAGGGTCTCGCGCACCCAGCCATCGACCTGCGGGCTCTTGAGCAGGATCTGCGTATAGCCCAGCAGGCTGTTGAGCGGCGAGCGCAGCTCGTGCGTCATGCCCGCCACATAGCGGGTCTTGGCCTGGCTGGCCTGCTCGGCATGGTCCTTGGCGGCCTGCAGCTCGGCATCGGTGCGCTTGTGGGCGGCAATCTCCTGCAGCAGCAGCTGGTTCTGGCGCTCGGACTCGTCCTGGGCCATGCGCCGGCTGTCCGTGCTCAGCACCACCCACCAGGCGGCCACGGCGCACAGCAGGGCCAGCAGCGCGAAGACCTTGAGGAAGGGGATGCGCAGCGCGCCGCCATCGACGCTGCCTGCCTGCAGGCTTTCCTGCATGTAGACCACGCCCACCATGAAGGCCGTCACCGCGCAAAGCGACAGCATCACCACCAGGTACTGGCCCGCGCGGAAGTTCACCTTGGTGGCCCAGTGCGGCGGCAGCATGGCCGAGGCCAGCGCGCGCAGCTGCTCGCCCGCGCGCGAGCCGGTCTTGCAGCGGTCATGGCAGCGCGACTCCAGCGAGCAGCACAGCGAGCAGATGGGCGCGCCGTAGGCCGGGCAGCGCGCCATGTCCTCGGACTCGAACTGGTTCTGGCAGACGGCGCAGCGCACCGTCTCGCCGGGCTTCCACAGATTGCCTGCGGGCCGTGCCAGGTAGTAGCGCCCGCCCGTCAGCCAGGCCAGCAGCGGCGACAGCAGCATGGACAGCGCCAGCGCGATGAAGGGCGAGAACGCGGCCGCCGTCTCGCCCAGCAGGCCCGCATAGGCGCAGCAGGCCACGGCGGCGGCCAGCAGCATGGCGACGGGGCCCACGGGGTTGAAGTCGTACAGATGGGCGCGGCGGAATTCGATGCCCGGCGGGCTCAGCCCCAGCGGCTTGTTGATGACCAGGTCGGCCACCAGCGCGCCCACCCAGGCGATGGCCACGTTGCTGTAGATGGTCAGCACCTTCTCCAGCGCGCCGAACACGCCCAGCGTCATCAGCAAGGTGGCGATGACCACGTTGAACACCATCCAGACCACGCGCCCCGGATGGCTGCGCGTGATGCGCGCGAAGAAGTTGGACCAGGCAAGCGACCCCGCATAGGCATTGGTCACGTTGATCTTGACCTGCGAGATGACCACGAAGACCACGGTCACCGCCACGGCCAGCCCCGGCAGGCCCAGGGCCTGCAGCACCTGCTGGAAGCCTGCCAGGAACATCTGCGTGGGCTCGGCCGCGCGCGTGGCGTCCACCCCCTGCAGCTGCATGGCCGCGAACGCGAGAAAGGCGCCGCCCGCCATCTTGAGCATGCCCATCACGGCCCAGCCCGGGCCGGCCACCAGCACCGCGCCCCACCAGCGCAGCCGGTTGGCCTGGGTGCGCGGCGGCAGAAAGCGCAGGAAGTCCACCTGCTCGCCGATCTGCACCACCAGCGCGAAGATCACGGCTGCCGCCGCGCCGAACATCAGCGGATCGAACTGGCTGCTGCCCGAGCGCAGGCCGGTGAGGCTGGCGAAGTCGCGGTACAGCTGGGGCTGGGCCAGCGCCATCCACACGAAGGGCAGCACCAGCAGGAACAGCCACAGCGGCTGCGTCCAGGCCTGCAGGCGCGAGATCAGCGTGATGCCGCGCATGGCCAGCGGCAGCACCACCAGGGCCGACAGCGCATAGCACCACTGCAGCGGCCAGTCCACCACCAGCTGCAGGGCCAGCGCCATGATGGCCGCCTCCAGCGCGAAGAAGATGAAGGTGAAGACGGCGTAGATCAGCGAGGTGATGGTCGAGCCCAGGTAGCCGAAGCCCGCGCCGCGCGTCAGCAGGTCCATGTCCAGCCCGTAGCGTGCGGCGCAGACGGCGATGGGCAGCCCCGTCAGGAAGATCACCAGCCCCACGGTGACGATGGCCCACATGGCGTTGGCGAAGCCGTAGTTCAGCGCAATGGCGCCGCCGATGGCCTCCAGCGCCAGGAAGGACAGCGAGCCGAAGGCCGTGTTGGCCACACGGAACTCGCTCCAGCGCCGGAAGCTGCGCGGCGTGTAGCGCAGCGCGTAGTCCTCCATGGTCTCGTCGGCCACCCAGGCGTTGTATTCGCGCCGGAACCGGAAGATGGTCTGCGGCGCGGCTGCGGTGCCGGTGGGGCTGTCGGGCGGGGGGGCGGAGTGCATTCCCAGGTCTAGCAAGAAACGTGCGGGGCCAATGCTGGCGCGGCTTGCAAGAGGGGTAGCCGGGGTGCGTACGCAGGTGGCTACGTCAATTGACGTATGGGCGGTTTCAAGGGTTCTTCCTAATCTTGGACCCAGCGCGGAAACAAGCCGTAACCGCAACGCCAGTTTTCAGCCACTTGCAGATCACCCAACCGATCCTTACAGGAGAGTCACCATGAGCCACCCCTCCGACCCCCGCACACCTGGTTCCCCCGGCACGGAAATGGGCCGCCGCCGCGTCCTGCAGGCGCTTGGCGCCGCCTCGGTGGCCGGGCTGCCGGCCTGGTCCTTCGCCCAGCCCACGGCCCAGGTCAACACCACCAAGCTGGCCGTGACCGATACCGAAGTCGTCGTGGGCCAGCTGCACTCGGCCACGGGCACCATGGCGATCTCCGAGACCGGCTCCATCCAGGCCGAGCAACTGGCCATCGACCAGATCAACGCCATGGGCGGCATCCTGGGCCGCAAGATCCGCGTGATCAAGGAAGACGGTGCCTCCGACTGGCCCACCTTCGCCGAGAAGTCCAAGAAACTGCTCATCAACGACCGCTGCGCCGCCGTCTTCGGCTGCTGGACCAGCGCCTCGCGCAAGGCCGTGCTGCCCGTGTTCGAGAAGGAAAACGGCCTGCTGTACTACCCCACCTTCTACGAAGGCCTGGAGCAGTCCAAGAACGTGATCTACACGGGCCAGGAAGCCACGCAGCAGATCCTGTACAGCCTGGACTGGGCCAAGGCCGAGAAAAAGGCCAAGACCTTCTTCCTGATCGGCTCGGACTACATCTGGCCGCGCACCTCGATGAAGATCGCGCGCAAGCACATCGAGAACTTCCAGAAGGGCAAGGTCGTCGGCGAGGAGTACTACCCGCTGGGCAGCACCAACTTCGGCTCGCTGGTCAACAAGATCAAGCTGCAAAAGCCGGACTGCATCTTCGTGGCCGTGGTGGGCGGCTCCAACGTGGCCTTCTACAAGGCGCTCAAGGCAGCGGGCATCACGGGTGACAAGCAACTGCTGGTCACGCTGTCGGTGACCGAGGACGAGATGACCGGCGTGGGCGGCGAGAACTTCACGGGCTTCTACTCCTCGATGAAGTACTTCCAGACGCTGGACAACGAGAACAACAAGAAGTTCGTGGCCGCCTTCAAGGCCAAGTACGGCCCCAACGCCGTCATCGGCGACGTCACCCAGGCCGGCTACCTGGGCCCCTGGCTGTGGAAGGCCGCCGTGGAAAAGGCCAAGAGCTTCGACGTGGACAAGGTGGTGGCCGCATCGCCGGGGCTGGAACTCAAGACCGCGCCCGAAGGCTACGTGAAGGTGGACGCCAACCACCACCTGTGGAGCAAGTCGCGCATTGCCGTGGGGCAGCCGGACGGCACGTTCAAGGTGGTCTCGGAGTCGCCTGAACTCATCAAACCCGATCCCTTCCCCAAGGGTTACCAGTAAGCCCTGATCCGTTCAGGCAGGTGATGCGCGGCGGCCTGCGGCCTGGTGGGCGGGCTGCCGCGTGAATCGTTTCCCCCTCTCCCGATTGGCTTGCGCGCAGGAGCAGCACCATGAGTTTTTCCGACATGATGAACATCGGCCTGATGCAGGGCTTCGCGGGGCTGAGCCTGTTCGCCGTGCTGCTGCTGATGGGCCTGGGCCTGGCCATCATCTTTGGCCAGATGGGCGTGATCAACATGGCGCATGGCGAGTTCATGACCATCGGCGCCTACACCATCTACCTGGGCTCCACGCTCACGGCGCAGCACGCGCCCGAGTTCATGCCCTACTACTTCCCGCTGGCCATCGTGGCCGCCTTCCTGTTCGCCTTCGTGGCCGGCTGGCTGGTGGAATGGGGGCTGATCCGCCACCTCTACAAGCGGCCGCTGGACACGCTGCTGGCCACCTGGGGCGTGAGCCTGGCGCTGCAGCAGTGCTTTCGCACCTTCATCGGCCCCAAGGAAGTCAGCCCCACCCTGCCTGACTGGCTGATGGGCTCGTGGGCGCCGGCCGAGGGGCTGGACATTCCCATCAACGGCCTGTTCGTGCTGGCGCTGACCATGGCCGTCACGGCCGGCGTGCTGATCGCGCTGCACAAGAGCCGCTGGGGCCTGCGCGTGCGCGCCACGGTCAGCAACCGCGTGATGGCCAACGCCATCGGCATCGACACCAAGAAGACCGACCGCCTGACCTTTGCCATCGGCTGCGGCATCGCGGGCGTGGCGGGCGCGGCCTTCACCACCATCGGCTCCACCGGCCCCACCTCGGGCTCGCTGTACATCGTGGACGCCTTCCTGGTGGTCACCTTCGGCGGCGCGGCCAGCCTGCTGGGCACCGTGGTCTCGGCCTTCGGCATTGCGCAGACGCAGTCCATCACCGAGTTCTTCCTCGCGGGCTCCATGGCCAAGGTGATCACGCTGTCGCTGATCGTCTTCATCCTGATGCTGCGTCCCCAGGGCCTGTTCGCGTCCAAGGTGCGGCGCTGATCCCGGCGCCGGCCCTGTCCACGAATTTCCCCGCGTTCCCCCGATTTCCCCTGAGTTCACCGGAGTCATTCCATGCAAGCCCTCAAAGCCTGGATACAGCGCTACCAGCTCGCCAGCCTGGTGCTGCTCACCGTCCTGCTGGCGGTGGTGCTGCCCCTGGCGCTGGACATCTTCCGCCTCAACCTGGTCGGCAAGTACCTGACCTATGCCTTCGTCGCCATCGGCCTGGTCATGGTCTGGGGCTATGGCGGCGTGCTCAGCCTGGGCCAGGGCGTGTTCTTCGGCCTGGGCGGCTACGCCATGGCCATGTTCCTGAAGCTGGAGGCGTCCGACCCCATCAGCACCAAGATCCAGTCCACGCCCGGCATCCCCGACTTCATGGACTGGAACCAGCTGACCGAGCTGCCCTCGTTCTGGCTGCCCTTCAAGAGCCTGCCGTTCTCGCTGGCCGCCGTCATCGCCGTGCCCACGCTGCTGGCCTGGCTCATCAGCTTCGCCATGTTCAAGCGCCGCGTGGGCGGGGTGTACTTCGCCATCATCACGCAGGCCGTGGCGCTGATCGTCACCGTGCTCATCATCGGCCAGCAGGGCTACACGGGCGGCGTCAACGGCATGACCGACCTCAAGACCCTGTGGGGCTGGGACACACGCACGGACAGCGCCAAGTACATCCTCTACTACGTCTGCGTGGCCCTGCTGATCGGCGCCATCGTGCTGTGCCGCTGGATTCAGACGGGCAAGGTGGGCACCCTGCTGCTGGCCATGCGCGACAAGGAAGACCGCGTGCGCTTTTCCGGCTACGACGTGGCCAACTTCAAGGTCTTCGTGTTCTGCCTGGCCGCTGCGCTGTCGGGCGTGGGCGGCGCGCTGTTCACGCTGCAGGTGGGCTTCATGTCGCCCAGCTTCGTGGGCATCGTGCCCTCCATCGAGATGGTCATCTACGCCGCCGTGGGCGGGCGCATGAGCCTGGTGGGCGCCGTGTACGGCACGCTTCTGGTCAACGCGGGCAAGACCTATTTCTCGGAGAGCTTCCCGGACCTGTGGCTGTTCCTCATGGCGGGCCTGTTCATCGGCGTGACCATGGCCTTCCCGATGGGGCTGGCCGGCCTGTGGGAAAGCCGCATCGTTCCCTGGTGGAACAACCGCCGCAAGGGCGCGGCACCGGCCGCAGCGCAGGGAGCCCAGGCAGCACCTGCCCAGGCCCCGGCCGCCACCAAGTCCACGTCCGCCCTGTCCGAAGGCATGGGCCGCCAGGGCGCCTGAACCACAGCGGGAGCACACCATGAGCAATACCGACTTCACGCTGGCCGTGGAAGACCTGACGGTCTCCTTCGACGGCTTCAAGGCCATCGACGCGCTGAACCTGTACATCGACAGGAACGAGCTGCGCGTCATCATCGGCCCCAACGGCGCGGGCAAGACCACGCTGCTGGACCTGATCTGCGGCAAGACCCGCGCCACGGCCGGCAGCATCAAGTTCAAGAACGAGGAACTCACGCGCATGGCCGAGCACAAGCGCGTGCGCCTGGGGATCGGGCGCAAGTTCCAGACGCCGTCCATCTACGAGAACCTGTCGGTCTTCCAGAACCTGGAGGTCTCCTACCCCGAAGGCCGCTCGGTCTTCGGCGCGCTGGCCTTCAAGTGCACGGAGGCGGTGCGCGATCGCGTGCAGGCCGTGGCCGCCGACATCGGCCTGGACGAGCGCCTGGACACCGAGGCCGGCCTGCTCAGCCACGGCCAGAAGCAGTGGCTGGAGATCGGCATGCTGCTCATGCAGGAGCCCGAGCTGCTGATGCTGGACGAGCCCATCGCCGGCATGAGCGCCCGCGAGCGCGAGCTGACGGCCGAGCTGCTGCAGCGCATCTGCAAGAACCGCTCCGTCATCGTCATCGAGCACGACATGGAGTTCGTGGCGCGCATCGCGCACAAGGTCACCGTCATGCACCAGGGAAAGATCCTCGCCGAGGGCCCCATGGACAAGGTGCAGGCCGACCCCAAGGTCATCGACGTCTACCTCGGCCACTGAGGCACGCACAAGGAATTCACATGCTGCAAGTCAAGGATCTGTACGTGGCCTATGGCCAGAGCGAGGCGCTGCACGGCATCAGCTTCGAGGGCCGCGAGAACGAAACCGTGGCCATCATGGGCCGCAACGGCATGGGCAAGACCACGCTGTTCAAAAGCCTGATGGGCGTCATGCCCGCCAAGAGCGGCCAGATCACCGTGGCCGGCCAGGACGTCACGAAGGACGAGAGCTTCCGGCGCGTGGCCAAGGGCATTGCCTACGTGCCCCAGGGCCGCATGATCTTCCCCACGCTGACCGTGGAAGAGAACATACAGACGGGCCTGGAGAACGCGAAGACGCGCCAGGTGCCCGAAGACATCTACGCCCTGTTCCCCGTGCTCTGGGACATGCGCCGGCGCAAGGGCGGCAACCTCTCGGGCGGGCAGCAGCAGCAGCTGGCCATTGCGCGTGCCCTGGTCACCGACCCCAAGGTGCTGCTGCTGGACGAGCCCACCGAGGGCATACAGCCTTCCATCATCAAGGACATCGCCAAGGCGCTCAACGAGATCCGCAAGCTGCGCCGCATCACCATCGTGGTCAGCGAGCAGGTGCTTTCCTTCGCCATGGATGTGGCCGACCGGCTGTTCGTCATCGAGGGCGGGCGCCTGGTCCATGAGACGGCCAGAGCAGATACCGACGAGCAGCGCATCAAGTCCTACCTCTCTGTATGAAGCACCCCCTGAGCGGCTGCGCCGCTTCCCCCTCTCTCGCACGCGGGAGGGGGACGACACCCTCGGTGCGGGGCGGCCCTTCCTTGGTGTCCCTGGGTTGTGCCGTGCCGGTTTCATTCACCGCGGTCGATGCAGGCGCCGAGTTCCTCTCTTTTTCCACTGCCATCGCAAGGAGCACACCATGGCCGAAACCCTGATCAAGGTCGATCTCAACCAGTCCCCCTACGACAACCCGCAGGTGCACAACCGCTGGCATCCCGACATCCCCATGGCGGTCTGGGTGGAGCCGGGCGCGGAGTTCAAGCTGGAGACCTATGACTGGACCGGCGGCGCTATCAAGAACGACGACAGCGCCGAAGACGTGCGCGACGTGGACCTGTCCACCGTCCACTTCCTGTCCGGCCCCGTGGGCGTCAAGGGCGCCGAGCCCGGCGACCTGCTGGTGGTGGACCTGCTGGACATCGGCGCGCGCGACGACAGCCTCTGGGGCTTCAACGGCTTTTTCTCCAAGCAAAACGGCGGCGGCTTCCTGGACGAGCATTTCCCGCTGGCCCAGAAGTCCATCTGGGACTTCCACGGCATGTTCACCAAGAGCCGCCACATCCCCGGCGTCAACTTCGCAGGCCTCATCCACCCGGGCCTGATCGGCTGCCTGCCCGACCCCAAGATGCTGGCCAGCTGGAATGAGCGCGAGACCGGCCTCATCGCCACCGACCCCGACCGCATCCCTGGCCTGGCCAACCCGCCCAACGCCACCACCGCCCACATGGGCCAGATGCAGGGCGAGGCGCGCGACAAGGCCGCCGCCGAAGGCGCGCGCACCGTGCCGCCGCGCGAGCACGGCGGCAACTGCGACATCAAGGACCTCTCGCGCGGTTCGCGCGTGTTCTTCCCCGTCTACGTGGACGGCGCGGGCCTGAGCGTGGGCGACCTGCACTTCAGCCAGGGCGATGGCGAAATCACCTTCTGCGGCGCCATCGAGATGGCCGGCTGGGTGCACATGAAGGTCTCGCTGATCAAGGGCGGCATGGCCAAGTACGGCATCAAGAACCCCATCTTCAAGCCCAGCCCCATTACGCCCAACTACAAGGACTACCTGATCTTCGAAGGCATCTCGGTGGACGAAAAGGGCAAGCAGCACTACCTGGACGTGACCGTGGCCTACCGCCAGGCCTGCCTGAACGCCATCGAGTACCTGAAGAAATTCGGCTACAGCGGTGCCCAGGCCTACTCGCTGCTGGGCACGGCGCCCGTGCAGGGCCACATCAGCGGCGTGGTGGACGTGCCCAATGCCTGCGCCACGCTGTGGCTGCCCACGGAGATCTTCGACTTCGACATCAATCCCACGGCCGAGGGACCACAGAAGATCATCACGGGCGGGGTGGACCTGCCCATCGCCCAGGACAAGTAAGCCCGGCACACGACACCCGCCATCCACCATCCGCCAGAGGCCGCCCATGCCCACCTATGACTACCACTGCGCCGCATGCGGCGGCTTCGACGCGCTGCGCAGCCTCTCGCAGCGCAACGAGCCCGCGCCCTGCCCCATCTGCGAGGCGGCCTCGCCCCGCGTCTTCGTCAGCGCGCCGCGCCTGGCCTGCACCAGCCCCGAGCAGCGCCGCGCCCACGACACCAACGAGCGCGCACGGCACGAGCCCAGGCGCTCACGCGATGTGGCCGAGGGCAGCTACGCGCGCATGCGCCACCCTTCGGGCTGCGGCTGCTGCAGCGGCGCCAGCAAGCGCGGCTCCACGGTCACGGCGCCCAACGGCGCCAAGACCTTCCCGACCAAGCGGCCCTGGATGATCAGCCACTGACCGCGGCCCCTGCGCCGCACCGATGCAAAAAAGGCCCGCGATGCGGGCCTTTGTCCTGCCTGGCCGTACCGCTCAGTGCACGGCGCCGATGAAGCCGGCCAGCTCCGGCGTCTGCGGGCTGGCGAACAGCTGCTTGGCCGGGCCGCTTTCGTGTATCAGGCCCTGGTGCATGAACACCAGCTGGTCGCCCACGTCGCGGGCAAAGCGCATCTCGTGCGTGACCATGATCAGCGTCATGCCCTCGGCGGCGAGCTGCTTGACCACGGCCAGCACCTCGTTGACCAGCTCCGGGTCCAGGGCCGAGGTGATCTCGTCGCACAGCAGCACCTTGGGCTGCATGGCCAGCGCGCGTGCAATCGCCACGCGCTGCTGCTGGCCGCCGCTGAGCTGGTCGGGGTAGCTGTCGTACTTGTCGCCCAGGCCGACCTTGGCCAGCATCTGGCGCGCCAGCGCCGCCGCCTCGGGCTTTTTCACGCCCTTGACCACGGTGGGCGACAGGGCCACGTTCTCGCCCGCCGTCAGGTGGGGGAACAGGTTGAACTGCTGGAAGACCATGCCCACGTTCAGGCGCAGCGCGCGCAGCTGGGCGGGCGAGGGCGCGCTGCCCTCCGAGCCCTTGAGCACGGCGTCGTCCACCACGATCTGGCCGGACTGGATGGCCTCCAGCCCGTTGATGGAGCGCAGCAGCGTGCTCTTGCCCGAGCCGCTGCGGCCGATGATGGCGACCACCTGGCCGCTGTCCACGCTCAGGTCCACGCCCTTGAGCACATGGTTGTTGCCGTAATGCTTGTGAACGGCGCGCACATCAACGAGTGGCATAGAGTTTCTTCTCCAGATGGGATGCGTAGAGGGACAGGGGCCAGCACAGCAGGAAGTAGCCTGCGGCGACCAGGCCGTAGATGAGGAAGGGCTGGAAGGTGGCGTTGGCCAGCATGGAGCCGAGCTTGGTCAGCTCGCTGAAGCCGATGATCGAGGCCACGGCCGTGCCCTTGATGATCTGCACCGAGAAGCCGACCGTGGGCGCTATCGACAGGCGCAGCGCCTGCGGCAGCACCACATGGCGCATCTGCTGCAGGTAGCCCATGGCCAGGCTGGACGAGGCTTCCCACTGGCCGCGGGGGATAGCCTCCACGCAGCCGCGCCAGACCTCGGCCAGGTAGGCGCTGGTGTACAGCGTCAGGCCGATGGCGGCCGCCGTCCAGGGCGAGATGTCCAGGCCGGCCATGGACGAGCCGAAGAAAACGATGAACATCTGCATCAGCAGCGGCGTGTTCTGGAAGGCCTGGATATAGGCCTTGGCCAGGCGGCGCAGGTTCTGGCTGCGGCCCACGCGGGCGAACAGCACCAGCAATCCGGTGGCGCCGCCCAGCACGAAGGCCAGCAGCGACAGCGCCAGCGTGGCCAGCAGGCCCTCGGCCAGCTTGGCCAGGATGGGCAGCAGGGGAATGTCGGCAATCATGCGGCGTCTCCGGCAGTGGTTGCAGGTGCAGCGGGTGCAGCGGGCCTGGCTGCACGCGGCGTGCGGCGGCCCACCACGAAGCGCTGGCCTATCCAGGCCAGCAACTGGCGCAGTGCCAGGGCCAGCACGAAGTACGCCGCCGTCACCACCAGGTAGGTCTCGAACGCGCGGAAGTTGCGCGACTGGATGAAGTTGGCCGCAAACGTCAGGTCCTGGGCCGCGATCTGCGAGACCACCGAGGTGCCCAGCATCACGATCACGATCTGGCTGCTCAGCGAGGGCCAGACCCGCTGCAGCGCAGGGCGCAGCACCACATGGCGGAAGATCGCCCAGCGGCCCATGCCCAGCGCGCCAGCGGCTTCCAGCTGGCCGCGCGGCGTCTCCTGGATGCCGGCGCGCACGATCTCGGTGATGTAGGCGCCCAGGTTGATCACCGTGGTCAGCAGGCAGGCCTGCCATTCGTTGATCTGCACGCCCAGCGAAGGCAGGCCGAAGAACACGAACATCAGCTGCACCAGGAAGGGCGTGTTGCGTATGCCCTCCACGTACACCTTGAACAGCCAGTGCAGCGGCGCAATGCGCCAGGCGCGGCTGACGCCGCCGGCCACGCCGATGGCGCCGCCCAGCACGGCGCCCGCCGCCGTCAGCGCCAGCGTGAAGCCCGCGCCCTGTGCCAGCAGGCCGCTGTAGTCGAACACGGCGCCGAAGTCGAATTGATAGGCCATGGAAGGATTTCCGGGAGCAGGGGCGCAGCGGTTACAGGGTGGCGGGCAGCGGCATCTTCATCCAGCGCTGGGACAGGCCGGTCAGGCGGCCGTCGGCCTTGAGCTTGGTGATGATGGCGTCCACCTTCTGCAGCAGCGCCGGCTCGCCCTTGGCCACGCCGATGTAGCAGGGCGTGTCCTCGACCGCGAACTTCACGTCCAGCTGGCGCAGCCTGGTGCGCTCGTTGACGGCGTTGGCCACGATGTTGCCCAGCGTCACCAGCTGCACCTGGCCCGTCAGGTAGCTTTGCGCGGTGGCGTTGTTGTCCTCGTAGCGCTTGATGGTGGCCGAGGCCGGCGCCACCTGCGTGAGGGCCAGGTCCTCGGTGGAGCCGCGCGTCACGCCCACGGTCTTGCCGGCCAGGTCGGCAGGGGCCTTGATGCTCATGTCCTTGGGGCCATAGACGCTCTTGGGGAAGGGGGCATAGGCCTGGGTGAAGTCGATCACCTTGGCGCGCTCGGCGTTCTTGCCCAGGCTGGAGATGACGATGTCGGCCTTGCCCGTGGTCAGGAAGGGGATGCGGTTGGTGCTGGTCACGGGCACCAGCTCCACCTTCACGCCCAGCTCCTGGGCCACCAGGGCCGCCATGTCGATGTCATAGCCCTGCAGCTTCAGGTCGGTGCCCAGCGAGCCGAAGGGCGGGAAGTCCTGCGGAATCGCCACGCGAAGCACGCCGGCCTTCTGGATGTTGGCCAGCATGTCGGCATGGGCGGCGCCGCCCAGGCCGGCAGCGGCCAGGGTGGCGGCCGCCAGGGCGGTGCGGATGAATGCGCGGCGGGGTGTCAGGGGGGAAGTCATGCGAAAGCTCCTTCAGAAGGTGGGATGAGGCGAAAGGAAAGCGGGTCAGGGTCGGGCGCAGATGTATCGGGCGCTGTTGCGTCGGGCGCCGTCGCGTCGGGCGCCGCCGCGTCGTCCGGTGTGTCGAGATCGATGCCGCTGCGCCTGGCGGCCGACAGCAGGTGGGCGCGCATGGCGCCCGCCGCACCCGGCGCATCGCCTGCGCAGACGGCCTGCACGATGGCGTCGTGCTCGCGTACCGGCTGGTCGTCGGCGCCGCTCCAGGCAAAGGGCAGGCGCAGGCTGTGGCTGATGGCCAGCTCCAGCTGGCGCGCCATGGCCACCAGGCCCGGGTTGCCCGACAGCTGGGCCAGCAGCAGGTGGAACTGCAGATCGGCGTCGGCGGCGGCCAGCAGGTCGCTGCGGTCCAGGGCGTGGGCCAGCTGGGACTGGGTCCATTGCAGCTGGCGCAGGCCGCTGTCGTCGGCGCGCACGGCCGCCAGCGCGGCCCAGCCCGGCTCCAGCACCAGGCGCAGCTCGATCAGCTGGCGCGGCGACAGCGTGCCCAGCGCCGGGGTGGCATAGGCGCGGTGCATGCGTGCACGGCCGCTGTGCGGGCCGTTGATGCGCACGCCCTTGCCCGGCTGGATCTCGACCAGGCCCAGGGCCTCCAGCATGGACAGCGCCTCGCGCAGCGAAGCGCGGCTGATGCCCAGCTGCCGGGCCAGCTCGCGCTGCGGCGGCAGCTGGCTGCCGCCGGGGTAGTGGCCGCTCAGGATGTGCTGCTGCAGCGTCTGGGCCATCGAGATCGGAATGCTTTGCATGGGCTGGCGCGGGTGGAGGGTTTTGGCCTGACTGGTCAGACCACGTACCCAGCAGATAGCGAATTGCGTGCCAGATGCAAAAAAAGGAGCGTTGTCCTCAGGCGCTGCAAAGAATCCGGGGCGATGGGGTATCGACCATCCGCTCCGAAGGCGGCGCCGGCGGCCCGCGCTGCCGCGCTTTGGTGCAGTGCCGCATGGCTTTGTGCAGGCCTGCCCCGAATGCGGGCGTAAAACCCGCACTGCAGGCCGCCGCCAGCCGCCGTAGAATCCCGGGCTTTGGCCCGAGGAGCGTTGCAGCGCGGCACCCGCCCATCCGTACACCGGATCGCGTGCCGCGTCAGGCTTGGGCCAGGTGCAGGTTCCCGGCCGGACCGCGCCCACGGTGCCAACGACGCTCACCTGTTGCCATGCCGTTTTTGCAGGTGAGCTTGATGTCGTCCTCTTTCACTCCCCCTCCCATGCGTCTGTCGGGCCTGGAGCCCGTCTCCATCGGCGAGGGCACGCTGTTCGTCAACGTGGGCGAGCGCACCAACGTCACGGGCTCCAAGGCCTTTGCACGCATGATCCTCAACGAGCAGTACGAGGAAGCGCTGTCCGTGGCACGCCAGCAGGTGGAAAACGGCGCCCAGGTGATCGACGTGAACATGGACGAGGCCATGCTCGACAGCAAGGCCGCCATGGTGCGCTTCCTGAACCTCATCGCCTCCGAGCCCGACATCGCCAAGGTGCCGGTCATGGTGGACAGCTCCAAGTGGGAGGTCATCGAGGCCGGACTGCGCTGCCTGCAGGGCAAGGGCATCGTCAACTCCATCTCCATGAAGGAAGGCCTGGATGAATTCAAGCGCCAGGCCCGGCTGATCAGGCGCTACGGCGCGGCCGCCGTGGTCATGGCCTTCGACGAGAAGGGCCAGGCCGACACCTACCAGCGCAAGATCGAGATCTGCGAGCGCGCCTACCGCATCCTGGTGGACGAGGTGGGCTTCCCGCCCGAAGACATCGTCTTCGACCCCAACATCTTCGCCGTGGCCACCGGCATCGAGGAGCACGACAACTACGCCGTGGACTTCATCGAGGCCGTGCGCTGGATCAAGCGCAACCTGCCCGGCGCCAAGGTCTCGGGCGGTGTCTCCAACGTGAGCTTCAGCTTCCGCGGCAACGACCCCGTGCGCGAGGCCATCCACACCGTGTTCCTGTACCACGCCATCTCGGCGGGCATGGACATGGGCATCGTCAACGCCGGCATGGTCGGCGTCTATGACGACCTGGAGCCCCAGCTGCGCGAGCGCGTGGAAGACGTGGTGCTCAACCGCCGCCCTGACGCCGCCGAGCGCCTGCTGGAGATTGCAGACGCCGCCAAGGGCGCCGCCAAGGACGACAGCAAGAAGCTCGAATGGCGCGGCACGCCCGAGAACCCGAAGACCGTGGGCGAGCGCCTGTCGCACGCCCTGGTGCACGGCATCACCGACTTCATCGTCGTCGACACCGAAGAGGCCTACCAGCAGATCGTGGTGCAGGGCGGCGGCCGCCCGCTGCACGTGATCGAAGGCCCGCTCATGGACGGCATGAACATCGTGGGCGACCTGTTCGGCGCCGGCAAGATGTTCCTGCCCCAGGTGGTCAAGTCGGCGCGCGTGATGAAGCAGGCCGTGGCCCACCTCGTGCCCTACATCGAAGAGGAAAAGCGCCAGCAGGAAGCGGCGGGCCTGGACGTGTCCAGCAAGGGCAAGATCGTCATCGCCACCGTCAAGGGCGACGTGCACGACATCGGCAAGAACATCGTCACCGTGGTCCTGCAGTGCAACAACTTCGAGGTCATCAACATGGGCGTGATGGTGCCCTGCCACGAGATCCTGGCCCGGGCCAAGGCCGAGGGCGCGGACATCATCGGCCTGTCGGGCCTGATCACGCCCAGCCTCGAAGAGATGCAGTACGTCGCCGGCGAGATGCACAAGGACGACTACTTCCGCATCAAGAAGATTCCGCTGCTGATCGGCGGCGCCACCTGCTCGCGCGTGCACACCGCCGTCAAGATCGCGCCCAAGTACGAAGGCCCCGTGGTCTACGTGCCCGATGCCTCGCGCAGCGTCAGCGTGGCCCAGAGCCTGCTGGGCGAGAACAAGGGCAACTACCTGGCCGAGATCCAGGCCGACTACGACAAGGTCCGCACCCAGCACGCCAACAAGAAGAAGACACCGCTGTGGCCGCTGGACAAGGCCCGCGCCAACGCCACGCCCGTGGACTTTTCCCAGGCCCCTGTGGCGCCACGCGCCCTGGGCCGGCGCGTGTTTCGCAACTTCGACCTGGCCGAGATCGCCGAATACATCGACTGGGGCCCGTTCTTCCAGACCTGGGACCTGGCAGGCCCCTATCCGGCCATCCTCGACGACGAGATCGTGGGCGTGCAGGCCCGCCAGGTGCTGGCCGACGGCCAGGCCATGCTCAGGAAGATCATCGAAGGCCGCTGGCTGCAGGCCAACGGCGCCATCGGCCTGTTCCCTGCCAACCGCGTGGGCGATGACATCGAGTTCTACGCCGACGAGTCCCGCAGCCAGGTGCTGATGACCTGGTACGGCATGCGCCAGCAAACCGAAAAGCAGATGGTGGAAGGCCCGGATGGCCAGCCCGTGATGCGCCCCAGCCGCTGCCTGTCCGACTTCGTGGCCACCAAGGAATCGGGCATCCAGGACTACGCGGGCCTGTTCGCCGTCACGGCCGGTATCGGCGCCGAGAAGAAGGACAAGGAGTTCCAGGACGCGCTGGACGACTACTCCGGCATCATGTTCAAGGCCCTGGCCGACCGCCTGGCCGAGGCCTTCGCCGAATGCCTGCACCAGCGCGTGCGCAAGGACCTGTGGGGCTATGCGCCCGACGAGGACCTCAGCAACGAAGCGCTGATCAAGGAACAGTATAAGGGCGTACGCCCCGCGCCCGGCTACCCGGCCTGCCCCGACCACAGCGCCAAGACCGACCTGTTCGCCGTGCTCAAGGCCGACGAGATCGGCATGAGCCTGACCGAAAGCCTGGCCATGAACCCGGCCTCCAGCGTCAGCGGCTTCTACATCGGCCACCCCGACTCCGTCTACTTCAACGTCGGCGAGATCGGCGAGGACCAACTGGCCGACATGGCCGCGCGCCGGGGCATGGACATCGAGGAACTGCGCCGGTTGCTGGCGCCGAATCTGGGGTGAGAACGTTTGTCCGCGCGGACTGGTGCCGCGCGTTGCAAGTAAAAAGCCAGGGCATGCCCTGGCTTTTTTATGGACGCTGCCGCAGCGGCATTCAGCGCTCGATCAGAGCCCGATTTCCTTGTTGTACGCCTTGCGCGCCGTCACGGCCGTGTCCGTGAAGTCGGTGAACACGCCGTCGATGCCCAGGCGGTAGTAGGCCAGGTATTCCTGCACGGGGTCGCCCTTGTACAGGCCGGCCAGGCGGCCCGGCTCGTTGCGGAAGGTGAAGCTGTGCACGATCAGGCCGGCCTTGTGGGCGTCGCGGATCAGGCCCGTGTCCTTGACGGTGTTCACGTCCTTGAGGCCGGCGCCGTCCTTGTAGGGCACGACGGAGTGGGCCAGGACCTGGGGCTTCCAGGGGCCGATGCCGTCGGCATAGGTCTTGATCTCGGCCAGGCCTGCGGGCGTGAGCATGGTGGCGAAGGTGCGCGCGTCGCCGGCCAGGGTCCAGCTGTAGGGGCGGCCGCTGATGAAGGTCCACTCATCGTTGGTGATGTAGACCATGGAGCCGTCGCGCAGATTGAAGTCGTTGCCGTCGATCAGCTGCACGCCCTTGGCCTTCATGCCGGCCTGGCGCAGGTACTTGAGGCTGGCCGGGTCGAAGCTCTGGATGTAGATGGGCGAATCCTTGGCGTTGAGCTTGTTCTGGTCCAGCAGCTTGATCACCGCGTCTTCAAACGGGCGCGATCCGGGCGCGCCGCAGCCGTTGGCGATCGCCTGCTGGTTGTTCCAATACGGGTTCTTGGTCTCGGCGTAGACGGGGATGGTGCGGCCCAGGGCCTTGCCCTTGGCGGCGGCGATGTCCAGCACGTCCTGGGCGCTGATCAGGGGCAGCTTGCCGTTCCACTCGGTGGGGCGCTCGCTGCGGTTGTCCAGGATGGTGCCGGTCAGCCAGCTGCGCAGCTCCTGCATCGTGAAGTCGCTGATGGACCAGTCGTTGCGGTGGTCCTCGCCATCGACCACCAGGGCCTTGAGCACGGACTTGGGATCGTTGGCATCGAGCTGGTCGCTCAGGTATTGCGAGGGGCCGTTGGCAGGCACGGCGGGGTACTTCACGTTGACCAGCACGCCGGCCGCAGTGCGCTGGCGGCGCGCCACTTCGGCATTGGTCTTGGCCACGTCGGCCACGTTGGTGCTGTCGCTGAGCCAGGCGTTGTGGCGGGCGACCAGCTGGCAGTCCTTCGTCATGTGCATGTCGAGTTCGAGCATGTCCGCGCCCGCGTCGGCGGCGGCCTCGTAGGCCATGCGCGTCTGCTCCGGGAACTTGCCCGAGAAGCCGCGGTGGGCGATCACCTGGGGCTGCTTTCCGTCGAGCGTGAGGTAGAACGAGCCGCCGTCGCCGCCGCAGGCCGTGAGGACTGCAGCCGCGCACAGGGACGCGAGCAGGGGAGTGCGGGAAAAGGACATAGGACGTTGGGTCATATCCGAAGCAGGGGTGGGTTGATGAACGGCGCGCAATGCGCCAGCTCAGCAGCGTATGCAGTCAGCCGTGTCGGCACCATGACAGTGCGCCCCGTAGGGCCCGGATTGGCGTTTTAGCGACGGTCGGTGGAAATTTGCCGACCCACCGACACAGGGTTATCCCCCGAACAGGGGCGCCAGCGTGGCACGCAGGCGGTCGCCGGCGTCGGGCGCCTCGCTCGGGCGGATCTCCAGCGAACGCTCCACCGTGCCGATGTGCTCCAGCAGCAGGGCCTTGGCGCCCTCGGTGTCGCCGTGCTCCAGGGCCTCGACGATGCGCTCGTGCTCGGCGCAGGACTGGCTGGCGCTGTGGGTGGACTGGAACAATGTGGCCGCCAGCGTGGTGCGCGCCGTGAGGTCGCGCAGGGTGAGCGCCAGCAGGCGGTGGCCCATCTGCTCGGCCAGGCAGACGTGGAAGTCGGCCAGCAGGAAGGCGCGCGTGGCGGCGTCGGCGCCCGCAATGGCCTCCTGCTCCTGGGCGATGTGGCGGCGCAGCTGGCCGATCACGCTTTGCAGGGGGCGCCCGGCCTCGCCCAGGATGCCGGTCTCGATGATGCGGCGCGCCGCGAAGGCGTCCTGCGCCTCCTCGGCCGAGGGCTGGACCACGTACCAGCCGCGCCGGGGCTGCACCTGCACGAAGCCGCGCGCCTGCAGCTGCATCAGCGCCTCGCGCACCATGGTGCGGCTGACCTCGAAGTTGTCGGCCAGCTCCTGCTCCCCCAGCCGTTCACCGGGCGCCAGTTTCTGGGCCAGGATGGCTTCGACGACGCGCTCGGCGATGTGCTGGGGGCTTACAGGTGTCATTGCGTTGCAGGGTGGGCAGGAGTCACGGTTGCGGGGACGGCGGCTGCGCCGGAGGGCTCGGCGTCGGGCCCCTGATTGTCGGCCAGGCCGTTGAGCACGGCATGGGCGCGCTCGCGGTCGATGTCACCTTCCCAGGCCGCGATGGCCACGGTGGCCACGCAGTTGCCGATCAGGTTGCCCAGCGCGCGGGCAATGCCCATGAACCAGTCCACCGACAGCACCAGCACCAGGCCGATGGCGGGGATGGCCGGAATCGCATGCAGCGTGGCCGCCAGCACCACGATGGCCGAGCCCGGCACGCCGTGGGCGCCCTTGGAGGTCACCAGCGCAATCGCCAGGATGGTCAGCAGGTCGGCCATGCCGATGGGCGTGTTCGTGGCCTGGGCGATGAACACGGCCGCCAGCGTGATGTAGATGGAGAAGGCGTCCAGGTTGAACGAGTAGCCCGTGGGAATCACCAGGCCCACGGTGGAGTCGCGCACGCCCAGGTTGCGCAGCTTGGCCATGATCTGGGGCAGCACGCTGTCCGAGGAGGTGGTGGCGAAGACCACCATCAGCTCCTCGCGCAGGTAGCGTAGCAGCTTGATCAGGCTGAAGCCCGAAAAGCGCATCACCAGGCCCAGCACCACGAAGACGAAGAAGATCACGGCCACGTAGAACAGCAGCACCAGCATGCCCAGCTGCTTGAGCGAGCCTATGCCGTACTGGCCCACGGTGAAGGCGATGGCGCCCAGCACGCCCAGCGGCGCCAGCTTGATGAGGATGCCCATGATCTTGAACAGCACGTTCGACAGCGTGTCGATCAGCGCATGCACGGGCGCGCCGCGCTCGCCCAGCATGGTCAGCGCGCAGCCGAACAGCACGGCGAACAGCAGCACCTGCAGCACGTCGCCCGTGGCAAAGGCCTGCACCACGGTGGTGGGGATGAGCTTCATCAGGAAGTCCACCGTGCCGCCGCTGGTCAGCTTGTCGGCGTTGCTGGCATAGGCGCTCATGGCCGAGGCGTCGAGCTTGCTCGGGTCCACGTTCATGCCCGCGCCGGGCTGGAACACGAAGGCCAGCACCAGGCCCAGCACCAGGGCGATGGTGGTCAGCACCTCGAAGTAGATCAGCGACTTGACGCCGACCCGGCCCACGCGCTTGAGGTCGCCCGCGCCCGCGATGCCGTGCACCACCACGCAGAACACCAGCACGGGAATGATCATCTTGATGAGCTTGATGAAGCCATCGCCCATGGGCTTGAGTTTCACGGCCCATTCAGGGGCCAATATTCCGGCGAGCACACCCAGGATGAGTGCGATCACCACCTGTCCGAACAGTGATCTGGCAAAGCGGCGCATAGTCGTCTTTCGCAAGTTGTGGAATCTTGTATGCAAGTGGCTCTGCAACTTGCATGCAAGAATGTAGACAAGCGAAACGCGTGCCAGCAGAGGGTATTCCCTGCGGATTTGCGGCACTCCAGAGAAGTTCAGCCCTGACTTTTTCTGCATGAAATCGGCAGATGCGGGCGGGCCTCCCCGCCGTGGTGCAGGGCGGGGGCCGGCATGCCCGCGCATGGTGCGCGCGGCGTGCGGCAAGGCTGCGCAGGCCCCGTGCCGGGGCATGCGCGAGGGCGGCGCAGGGCGCGCCGCCCGGGGGGATCAGCGCAGGTTGCGCTCCATCGCGCGGTCCTTGATGAAGAAGGCCGCCAGCAGGCCCAGCGTCACGCCGAACATCACATAGAAGGCCGGCGCCATGGGCGAGCCCGTGGAGCGGATCAGCCAGGTCACGATGAACTGCGCGAAGCCGCCGAAGATCATCACCGCCACGTTGTAGGCCATGGACATGCCGGCCGAACGCACCTGGGGCGGGAACAGCTCGGCCATCACCGTGCTGAACACGCCGAAGAACACGGCCACGAACACGCAGACCACCAGCTGGGTGATCAGCAGCTTCTGCACCGTGGGGCCGTCGGTCAGCCAGGCATACAGCGGGTAGAGCACCACCAGGTAGCCGATCAGCGAGCCGATGGTCAGCATGCGGCGGCCCACGCGGTCCGACAGGGCGCCGAAGAACGGCATGATCACCACCATCAGCGCGGCGCCGGCCATCTGCACCATGAAGGCATCGCGCATGGGCAGCTTCAGCGTCACCGTGGCATAGGTCACCAGATAGGTGAAGGTGATGTAGATGGACACCGTGGCCGTGACCACCAGGCCCATGCCCACCAGCGTCTCGCGCGCATGCGTGCGCAGCATCTCCATGATGCCGATCTGGCGCGCCTTGCCGCTGGCCTGCGCGGCCTGCATTTCCTTGAAGACCTCGGGCTCCTCCACATGGCGGCGGATGTACAGCGCCACGGGAACGATCAGCAGGCCCACGGCGAAGGGCACGCGCCAGGCCCAGGCCATCAGCTCTTCCTCGGTGAAGATCTCGGTGATCAGCGTGCCCGTGGCTGCGCCGATCAGCAGGGCCAGCATCTGGCCGGCCATCTGCCAGGAACCATAGAAGCCGCGCTTGCCGGGCGGCGCCAGCTCGATCAGCAGTGCCGTGGACGTGCCGAACTCGCCGCCGGCCGCAAAGCCCTGCAGCAGCCGTGCCAGCACGATGAACAGCGGCGCCAGGATGCCCACCGCCGCATACGTGGGCGCCAGCGTGATCAGCGCGATGGCCACGGCCATCAGGCCGGTTACCATCACCATGGCCGCCTTGCGGCCCTTGCGGTCCCCGTACAGGCCCAGCAGGATGCCGCCCACGGGCCGCATGAAAAAGCCCACGCCGAACACGGCCGTGGTCATCAGGATGCGGTTGATGTTGTCGTCCGGATTGTCGGGATTGCTGGGGAAGAACAGCTTGGCGACGATGGGTGTCATGAAGGCGAACACCAGGAAGTCATACCACTCCAGCGCGTTGCCGATGACGGCAGCCACGATGTTGCGGGTCGAGACGGTTTGCTTGGTCAAAGCAGGGTCCATTTCCGAAAAGGGATTGAAAAGACGGCAGTCACGCCCGGGGCATGGGTCGGCGTGCCTGCCCGGGCCGCAACCCGGGCGTACACTGCTTCGCCATATGCAATGCCTATGCCATGGCCTGCGTCGTCCACGAAGGGCGGCGCAGGCCATGGCGCAGATGGAACCACATGACTACCTGGAAAAACACCCGCGACTGGCTGGAAACACTGGTCGCATTCGACACCACCAGCCGCAACTCCAACCTGGCGCTGATCGAGTGTGTACGCGATGAGTTGGCCACGCTGGGCGTGAGTGCCCGATTGTTCCACTCTCCGGACGGCGCCAAGGCCAATCTCTTCGCCACTTTGCCGGCCAGCAATGGCGAAACGCAGGGTGGCATCGTGCTGTCCGGCCATACCGACGTGGTGCCGGTCGATGGCCAGCAGTGGAGCACCAACCCCTTTGCGCTCACCGAAAAGGGCGGGCGCCTCTATGGTCGCGGCAGCTGCGACATGAAGGGCTTCATCGCCGCCTCGCTGGCGCTGGTGCCTGAATTCCTGGCCACGCAGCGCGCCAGGCCCGTGCACCTGGCCTTCTCGTACGACGAGGAAATCGGCTGCGCGGGCGCGCCCGTGATGATCAACCAGCTCAAGGCCGAGGGCGCGCGCTTCGACGGCTGCGTGGTCGGCGAGCCCACCAGCATGCAGGTCGTGGTGGCGCACAAGGGCATCAACCTTTACCGCTGCCGCGTGCACGGCAAGGCCGCGCATTCGTCGCTCACGCCGCGCGGCAGCAATGCCATCGAATACGCGGCGCGGCTGATCTGTCGCATCCGGGACATCGCCGACCACTTCAAGGCGCACGGCCCCTACGACGAATTCTTCGACGTGCCCTTCACCACCATGACCACCAACCAGATCCAGGGCGGCATCGCGGTCAACACCATCCCCGAGCTGTGCGAATTCGCCTATGAATTCCGCAACCTGCCCGGCATGTCGGTGGACGGCATCCAGGCCCAGGTCGAGTCCTATGTGCGCGACGAACTGCTGCCGCGCATGCGTGCCGAGTTCGCCGACGCGCGCATCGAGATCGAGACCGGCGCCAGCGCGCCCGCGCTGGAAGCCTCGGAAGAAGCCGCCATCACCCAGCTGGTGCGCGCGCTGACCGCCGACCAGGAAAAGCGCAAGGTGGCCTACGGCACCGAGGCCGGCCTGTTCCACAACGCCGGCATTCCCACCGTGGTCTGCGGCCCCGGCTCCATCGAGCAGGCGCACAAGCCCGACGAGTTCGTCGAGCTGGCCCAGCTCGACGCCTGCGAGCGCTTCCTCAGCAAAATGGGCACGAGTCTGTGATCACCCCCTGAGTCGCTTCGCGCCTTCCCCCTCTCTTCGGAGGGGGACGACACCCTTGCTGCGGGGCGGCCCTTGCTCGGTGTCCCTCGCCTTGGGGGCGCGGGAGTTTCGAGGTCAAGCTCAAGAAATCTCGTCTTGCCCCGCTCAGCGCACCGGGATGGCGATGGGCCGCAGCGGCGCGGCGTCGCCGCCGCGGATCTTGAGCGGGCCGCCGATGAAGGCGAACTCGTAGACCTTGTCGCGCGACAGGTCGTCCAGCGCCACCAGCTCCATGATGGGCACGCCCTTTTGCGCCAGCAGGTAGCTGTGCAGCGGTACGTAGTCGTCGTCCACCTCGGACGGGAACGTCTCCAGGCTCAGGTTGTCGGCGCCCACGATCATGGCGCCGCCTTCCTCCACCAGGAAGCGCGCGGCATCCAGGCCCAGGCCCGGCGGCTTGGCCATGTAGGCCTGGGGCTGGCCGTACAGCTTCATGCGGCCCGTGCGCACCAGCACGATGTCGCCCTCCTGCAGCGTCACCTTCTGGCGTGCCAGCGCATCCTTGAGGTCCTGGCGCGTGATGCGGTACTGGTCGGGCAGCATCTCCAGACCCTTGGCGGCCGCCACGTCGATCAGCACGCCGCGCGCCACCAGCGGCGGGAATTTCTCGATGCCCGTGCGCTGCCAGCCCCGGTCGCCCAGGTGCTGGTCGGCGCTGAAGCCGTTCCAGATCCTGCCGCGGATGCCGAAGTGGTTGAGCGCATCGATGTGCGTGCCCGTGTGGCTGTACATGGAAAACGCCGTGCCCGTGTAGCTGCGCGTGGCGTTCATGTCCTTGCCCACGTTCATCGGGTCGTCCACCACGGTGCCGCGCGGCGTGTGCGTCATCCAGAACTGGTAGTGCGGATCGCCCGCGTCCTGCCAGCTGGGCATGCCCACGTAGTACTCGGTGGCCAGGTCATAGACCTGCCCGCCCGTGATGCGCTGCAGGATGGCCGCGCGCGAGGCCGGCGTGATCAGGTTCAGGCGGCCGATCTCGTCGGCCGGCCCCCAGGGGCTGGTGCCCACGTCCTGGCGTGCGCCGGCCGGGGGCTCGTGGCCGCCATGGGCCTGGGCCGCGGTGCCCGCGAAGGCGGCGGCCAGGGCGATCACGAGAGAGGGCAGCGCCATGCGGCGAGCGAAGCGTTGGAGAGTCATGCAAGAGTCCTTGGTCTGCTGAAAAAGGGCGCGCATGCCGCGCGCGAGGGAAGGCGGAAAACGCCGATGAAAAAAAGCAAAGACGGGGGCGCTCAGGCCGCCAGGAAGTGCAGCCGTTCGCGCAGCGCAGCCAGCGACTGGGTCTGCAGCGGAGGCAGGCCCGGCGCGATCAGCGTGGGAATGGAGCGCAGGCCCATGCGCTGCGCCAGAGCGCGGTCCTGGCGCACCTGCTCCAGCGCCTGGGCGCCTTCCATGCAGCCTGCGAAGGCGTTGCGCTCGAAGCCCGTGCGCGTGGCGATGTCCAGCAGCACTTCGGCGTCGCCGATGTTGCGGTGCTCGCTCATGTGGGCATGCTGGATGGCGTCGAACAGATCCCAGTGCGCGTCATCGCCGCCCAGGATCTGGGCCGCCTGGCAGGCCAGTGCGCCGGCCATGCCGCTGGGGTACTCGAAGGCCTCGCGGCGCATGCCCTCGATGTCGATGCGGTCCTCGTCGTCATGCTCCGCGCAGGCCTGCCAGTGCTCCAGGATGACCTGCTTGGCGCGCTCCATGGAGCCGAAGGCCGCCACCATCTCGGCGCGCGAGGCCTGCAGCACGAAGCTGCGGTGGCGCACGCGCAGGCCCAGCTCGCGCGCCACCTGGCGCAGGCGTGGCGACATCACGTAGCACCAGCCGCAGACCACGTCATGGAAGAAGTCGATGGCGGGGGCGACCGCAGGCGCCGCTGCGGGCGCCGCCTGCAGGGCCTGCTGCGGCGAGGCGGCCGCCGCATCCTGCGCGGGCAGGGCGCAGGAAAAATCATTGCATTGCGTCATGCTTGTGTCCTTCATGGCTGTGATGGACGGCAAGCGTAGGCCGCAGGCCCGGCGCGAAAAAGGGGCGCGCGCTTGAGGAACTCTTAACGCGGCGTCAACAATCCTCGCCCATGGCGGCGGGCAGCTCCTCGGCCAGGAAGTCCACGAAGGCGCGCACCTTGGGCAGCAGGTGGCGCTGCGTGGGATAGACCGCGTAGACATGGCGGGCCTGCGCGGCCTGGTCCGCAAGGTCCAGTGCGACCAGCTGGCCTGCCGCAATCGCCGGCCGCGCCAGGAACGAGGGCAGGGCGCCAATGCCCAGGCCCGCCACCAGCAGGTCGCGCAGCATCAGGCTGTTGTTGACGTTGGCGCGCGCCTCGGACGGCGCCTGGGGAATCTCGCCCGCTTCGCGGGGCGCATGCGCCAGGCTGTAGTTCAGCAGCGCATGGCCGCGCAGCCCGGCGGCACTGGCCGGGCGGCCATGCGCCTGCAGATAGGACGGGGCCGCGCACAGCATCTGCGACAGCGAGGCCAGGCGCCGCGCGATCAGCGAGGAGTCCGCCAGCTCCGCGCTCAGGCGGATGGACACATCGAAGCCCTGGCCCACCGCATCCACCAGCCGGTCTTCCATGGACAGGTCGATCTGCAGCTGCGGATGGCGCTGCATGAAGCGCGCCAGCAGCGGCGACAGCGTGCTCAGCGCAAACGACAGCGGCGCATTCACGCGCAGCCGGCCGGTCACCTGCTGCGACTGCGCGCGCACCGACTGCTCCAGCGCATCGAATTCATCGAGCAGGCGGCAGCACTCGGCGTAGTAGGCCTGGCCCGTATCGGTCAGGCTCATGCGGCGCGTGGTGCGCTGCAGCAGCACGGCGCCCAGATGGGCTTCGAGCGCGCGCAGCTGCTTGCTCAGCGCGGCCGAGGACAGGTCCAGCGCGTCGGCCGCCTTGGCGATGGAGCCCAGTTCTACGATGCGCCGGAAGGCGCGCAAGGGGGTCAGCGTATCCATGGGGAAAAAGCAAAGAGTGGCGCGCAGCGTAGCAGGCCGCTCGGGTTTGCCGGGGCATGCCTGCGGGGGCAGGGGCGACAATCGCCAGGTACGGCGCGCCCGCCGCGCCCCTTTGTCTTTACCGAATCTGTTCAATCCCATGCCCCAGACCACTCCCGCCTGCCCCCAGTGCGGCCTTGAAAACACCTATCCCGACGCCGCCAGCTACATCTGCCCCGACTGCGCCTTCGAATGGCCCATGCAGGCCGAAGAAGAGGCCGGCGAAGCCGCCGCTGGCGACGGCATCGTGCGCGACGCCAACGGCAATGCGCTGGCCGACGGCGATGCCGTGATCCTGGTCAAGGACCTCAAGGTCAAGGGCTCGTCCACCGTGCTCAAGAAGGGCAGCAAGATCAAGGGCATCCGCCTGGTCGATGGCGCCGACGGCCACAACGTGGACTGCAAGACCGAACTGGGCTCCATGCTGCTCAAGTCGGAGTTCCTCAAGAAGGCCTGAGCATGCTGGCGCTGTCGCTTGCGGTATCGGCGGTCCTCGGGCTGCTGGCGCTGTGGGTGTTTGCGCCCCTGTTCATTGGGCTGACCGCTGGCGCGGTGGTGGCCCTGCTGCTGCTGGCACTGGCGGGCCGTACGGGTCTCACGGGCCGCACCGCGCGCACCCTGCCCGTGGCGGGCTGGTGGGCCATCGCGCTGTGCGCCGGCGCGGCCTGCGTGGCCATGCTGGTGCTGCTGCCCGACCGGCTCGATGGCGCGCCCTTCCTCGCCTTCGGCATGGGCCTGCTGGCGGCCACCTGCGCGGGGACGCTGGTCTGGTTGACGGGCTGGCTGATCGCCGGGCGGCAGCCTGTGCAGGTGTCCTGGTGGACCGGCTCGGCCCTGGCCGGCCTGGGCGCCTTCTTCGCCCTGCTGCTGGGCGGCCCCGACACGGCGGGCTGGATGGCCTGGCGCGACCAGCTGCGCGGCTACGAGGCCGTGCCGCTGCGCATCACGCTGGCCGAAGCGCCCACGGCGCAGCGCGAGCAGGCCCTGGCCGAACTGCTGCAGCCCTTGCTGGAGCAGGGCAGCCGTGCCGTCCGCCATCGCCAGTCCACGCGCTTCGGCAACTCGGTAGAGCACGCCGTGGTGCCCGCCCGCTGGCGCATCGATGGCAAGCTGCTGGAGGTCATGCTGGCCGAGAAGCCACCCGCGCCCCTGCTCAGCGCCCATGTCGCTTTGCTGGAGCAGTTCGCCGCCAGCGGCCCCGCCCAGGCGGGCCAGGCACCGTCCTGGCTGATGCTGGCCAGCGCCCAATGCCTGCCGCCGCCGCGCCTGCGCGAGCTGTCGCGCCTGCTGGGCCAGGGCAGCGAGCTGCTGGCCCGCGCGCGGCGCTGCACGCAGCAGCGCTCGGCGCAATTGCAGCGCCTGT
The DNA here is from genome assembly GCF_043104645.1 of Delftia sp. WSY_12. Classification (NCBI taxonomy): domain Bacteria; kingdom Pseudomonadati; phylum Pseudomonadota; class Betaproteobacteria; order Burkholderiales; family Comamonadaceae; genus Delftia; species Delftia sp. WSY_12. Next base: position 63,798 of record NZ_JBICKW010000024.1, on the reverse strand, counting down.
GGCCGCTGCTGGCCGGCAGTGTGGAGCGGGTGGAAGTGGGCGAGGCGCGGCGCTTTCATCCGTGGCTCGGCCTGCAACGCTGGCAGGCTGTGGCACTTCCCGACAATCCGGAGCCTTAGGCGGGCTCCACGTCCTTCCACTGGCCGGGCTCCAGGCCGTCCAGCGTGTAGGGCCCGATGGCTGCGCGCACCAGCCGCAGCGTGGGGTGGCCAATGGCCGCCGTCATGCGGCGCACCTGGCGGTTGCGGCCCTCGCGGATGACCAGTTCGATCCAGCAGTCGGGAATGTTCTGGCGCACGCGGATGGGCGGGTCGCGCTGCCACAGCACGGGCGGCGGCTCCAGCCGGCGCGCCTGCGCGGGCAGCGTCATGCCGTCGTTGAGCTGCACGCCCTGGCGCAGCGCCTGCAGCGCGGCCTCGTCGGGCAGGCCCTCGACCTGTACCCAGTAGGTCTTCTCCATCTTGAAGCGCGGATCGGCGATGCGCGCCTGCAGCGGGCCGTCATTGGTCAGCAGCAGCAATCCTTCGCTGTCGGCGTCAAGCCGGCCTGCCGCATGCACGCCCGGCACGTCGATGTATTCCTTGAGGCCACGCCAGCGGCCCTCGGGGGTGAACTGGCTGAGTACGCCGTAGGGCTTGTTGAAGCACAGCAGGCGTGAGGGGCCGGTGTCGGGCCGGTCGACGAAGGCGGGCCGGGCGCGCAGGGCCGGGCCTGCAAAAGGGCGCAAGGGTGGGCGTTTTCTGGGTTGCATGGACTCAGCGATTGTCGTCGGGATAGACCGCACGCACGCACTCCAGCCAGGCCCTCGCCGCGCGCGACAGATAGCCGCTGCGCCACAGCTGCACCACGTCCCAGTGCAGTTCAGGCCCCACCAGCGGGCGGCTGGACACGCGCCGCGGGTCGAACCGCGCGATCACGTGCTCGAACATCACGGCCACGCCCACGCCTTCTGCCACCAGGTCGCCGATGAAGTCCCAGTAGCGCGTCTGCAGCCGCACCTGTGGGCTGAAGCCTGCCGCCGCGCAATGCTCCAGCACGGCCTGGTGCAGGGCGAAGTCCGAGGTGTAGAACACAAAGGGCCGCTGGGCCAGCTCGCTCCAGTGCACGGGTGCGTCCGGGTCGGGCACCTCGTGCGCGGCAAAGGCCACGCGTGTCTTCTGGTGGGCGATGGTGCAGTACTCCAGGCCCTCTCCGGCCAGGTCGCCACCCGCCTCGCCCGCGCCGTGCAGGCCCAGCGCCATGTCCAGCTTGCCGTCCAGCAGCAGCTGGCGCTGGGCGCGTGCGCCCTGCTCCTGCACATGCAGTTCCACGCCCGGATGCAGTTGCTGAAAGCGCGCGATCACGGGCGCCATGTAGTGCCCGGCCGTGGGCATGATGCCCACGCTCAGGCTGCCGCGCGCAATGCCGTCCACCTCGGCCACCTCCTGCAGCAGCTGGCGTGACTGCTCCAGCACCTGCAGGCCGCGCGCATGGACCACCTGGCCTGCGTCGGTCAGTTGCACACCGCGCCCCTCGCGCAGCAGCAGCGGGCCGCCCAGCTCCTCCTCCAGCGCCCGCACCATCTTGCTGATGGTGGGCTGGGTCACATGCAGCGCCTCGGCCGCACGCGTGAAGCTGTTGCAGCGCACCACCTCGACAAAGTAGCGCAGCGCGCGCAGGTCCATGAGGATTCCTTTTGTGCATGGGAAAAATGGAAATTATTCATTTTACGAATCTGAGTGCAAACCCTAGGATTGCCCCATGTCAAAGATTTCCGCCATGCCCGTCCTGCGGCCGCAGGTGTTTCAGGGCCTGCTGCATCGCTGCTGGCCGCTGCTGCGCGGCGTGCTGCAGGTGGGGCTGCTCAGTGCGCTGTGGGTGGCCATGGAGGCCGTGCGCGCGCATTTCGGCTGGGGCATGCCGGCCGGGCTGATCGGCTTCGCGCTGCTGGCCACGGGCCTGTTCAGCGGGCTGGTCAAGGCGCGCTGGCTGCAGGGCGGCACCAACTGGCTGCTGGCCGAGATGCTGCTGTTCTTCGTGCCCGCCATGCTGGTCGTCACCGAATACACCGACCTGATCCAGCACCAGGGCCTGCGCATCCTGGGCGTCATCGTGGCCAGCACGGCCTGCGTGATGGCCGCCACGGCGCTGGCCGTGGACCGCGTCTACCGGCTGGAGCTGTGGCTGGCCCGGCGCCGCTCCACGCGCGCCGGGCTGCACAGGGAGCAGGAATGAACGCCATGTCCGACCAGGCCATAGGTCTGCTGTCGCTGCTGGCCACGCTGGCCTGCTATGCGGCCAACAAGCGCGTGTACCGCCGCCATCCGCATCCGCTGCTCATGCCCATCGTCGCCACGCCCATGGTGCTGATCGCGCTGGCGCTGCTGACCCATGTGCGCTACCCGCAGTACATCGCCCAGACTCACTGGCTGGTTTGGCTGCTGGGCCCCACCACGGTGGCCTTTGCGCTGCCCCTGCACGAAAACCGCCACTTGCTGCGCAAGCACTGGATGTCGATCGCCACCGGCGTGCTCGTGGCCAGTGGCGTGTCCATTGCCACCACCATCTGGTTCGCACAGGCCTTCGGACTGCCCGTGGACCTGCAAAAGGGCCTGGCCGTGCGCTCGGTGACCACCCCCTTCGCCATCGAGGCCGAGCGCGTGCTGGGCGGGCCCACCGACCTGGCCGCGCTGTTCGTGCTGCTCACGGGCGTCAGCGGCATGCTCATGGGCGAGACCATCCTGCGGCTGCTGCCGCACGTGCGCAGCAAGCTGGCTGCGGGCGCCATTCTGGGTGGTGCCGCGCATGGCAGCGGGGTGGCGAAGGCGCGGCAGTTTGGGGATGTGCAGGCGGTGGTTGCTTCGTTGGTGATGATGATTGCGGGGGCGTTGAATGTGGTGGTGGCGCCTTGGGTGAGGGTGCTGTTTTTCTGAAGTGATTTGCTGAAGTGATGCGGGAGCTACTATCCGTGACCGAGGTTTGATGGCTGGGGTTTTTGGGGACCCGGCTGTCTTTGGGTTTGGGGCGGGATGGGGCTACCCGTGAGGGCGTCCGCATGCCTTGCACATGTTCTTAACTCCCGCCCACCTTGTTTGCTTTTGGCTTAGGTGCAATCTTTTGCCCCTGCCGGGTGGTTGTTTTTCGAGGCCGGGTCTCGGCCCGGCGGCCGACTCACTTTCTTGTCTCGCTACAAGAAAGTGAGCAAAGAAAAGCGCCCGAATGTCCGCGACCCCTTCGCTTCGCTGCGGGGCAACCTGCGCCGTGGCGGTTGCGGGGTTCGCCGTGAAACTCACTTCGCTCTGCGAGCTACGTTCAAACAATCACGGCGAGTCAGATGACGAAGCAGTCCTGTCCTGCGGCAGGACTGCAACCCCGCAACCGCCACGGCGCAGGCGCGGACATACGGGGAGTGGGCGCGGGCCTTCGCTGCGCTCGGCCTGGGGCGCTTGCCATCTTGAAAGCCTCTATCATCGCGGCAGCCCCCTGTTCCGGGGCCGGTGCGTAAGAACACCCAAAACGAAGCGGTGCGGCCTCGCCGTCAAGGAGGCCTTGTCACGTCTGATTTCCGGAGCGTGGGCGCAAGCCTGCGTTCCTGCGGTTACGGACGGGATGGGGCTACCCGCAAGGGCGTCCGCACGGCTTCGTTCGTGTTCTTAACATCCCGTCCACCTGTCTGTGCGTAAGAACACGGGCCGGTGGTTTTTGTTCTCACGAAGGAGTACGAAACCATGCACGGCATTTCTTCTTTTGCATTCCCCTCTGCCACCCAAGCGCCTCACTCTCGCGCATCTGCCGTGGGAAGGGTGGCGCCATGAGTACCGCTTCCACAACCCTGGCCCAGCCCAGCCCGCAGCAGTTGAGCCATGCCGTGACCGAGATCGGCCGGCTGACGCTGCAGGGCAGCAGCGAGGTGTACTCGCTGGGCCAGCTGGCGCTGGCCTGGCTGGAGCGGCCCGAGGGCTACCGCAATCTGGAGGTGGTGGCCAATGCGCTGCAGGCCATTTGCGGGGTTGCGCAGCGGATGGAGGAGCTGGTGGAGGACGAGGTCAACCACGTGCATTGCCTGCAGGAAGACCCGGCGTATCTGCGGCGGATAGCGGCTGCGGCGGCGGCGTTCCAGCGCTGATTCAGGCTTTCTTGTGACAGGCCTGCCGGGGCATTGCGCCCCGGGTTTCGGTAAATCACTTTTAGGCTTTGTGAATCTAGATGTATGTAGTCTGCATGGGTGTGTGCACAGACCGTGATTCAATGAGACTTTTGATGACCCAGAGAATTCCTGTCATGGGATATTGTTCCGTAAACCAGCGGCAGTCCCCCTATTCGCCACCGGCCTGTTCATCCTTGTTTAGGAATGTTTGGTAGATCAGATATGGAATCAACGAAACTACCAGCCACCACCAGCTAGATTGTATGTAGGCCAGAACCCAGCAAGTCCAGGCGAATATTACGGCACACCAACCAAAAATGATCGAAAAGCGAGGAATTTTCATTAGGGTGCCTTCACGCCACTGAAACCCCATCGGACGTGCACAACATAAGGCAGTATACGTACGGTGCCGGCAGGTGTTGGTAGATAGATGGGGATTTTAGCGGGTTCTTTGATCATTAAGTTCAGCGGGCGACCGAGTCTTGCCATGTATACGCCGGGTCCGAAGAGCCCATTCAGACCAAATTTGCTGGAATTGATGACGCCTGTACCAGCGATGCCTGCAGCGCCTGCCTTGGTGGTGAAGTGTGTCAAACTTCTTGGCAGCGCTGCAAAGCCATATCCAGCCGTACTCAATACTGCTGCTGTGGTAGGTGCAACCTCAGGGGTCCACAGCGCAGCGAATGCTCCTGGTACATGTGCTAGCGGGGCCAAAGGGCTCTGCGATTGCGTTGCAACATCGGCCCAGTATTGGGTAGCTTCATCTGCCGCCTGCGTGGATTGCACGTAGAGTTGGCATAGTTTGAGCATTAGCCGGTTGAGGGTATTCTTATCGGAGATGTTGAAGGATTCTTTCCCTCCTCCCACACTGCAGGTAATTATTGTGCTTGCCATATCTGATGATTAACTTATGGTTAATGTTGCATAAATGGCTGTCTTGTTTTTCGATAAAGATTCATGCGAATCATCCTGGTTGCCCAGTCTCTTGAATTTTCCCGTTATTTCCCATCCGCTTCCCTGGGCACATAAGACCTGTAGATAACCCAAGTCTTTTCTGATGGTGGGTTTTTTGCTTATTGCGCAAATTTCACCCTTTTTTATAGTAAAGGCGATCGTCAAGGGATGGTCGTTTGTAGTGTAGACGTACAAATCTTCTGTTGCCTCCCATTGCCCTGTAGGTGTGTATTCCTCGGGGTTGCTGCATGCGCTCAGTACGGTGGCAACGCAGGCTGTTGTACATGTTGAAAGAGCTTTTAGCAGTTTACGGCAGGGATCGCGCTGCATATGTCCGTTGAGCAATTGCTGGACAGTGAACACGTCTTTGGGATGGTTCATTGCCGCACGCCCCACGGGGCCGGAAATTCTTGCAGTTGTTGCCATGGTCTCCCTCCGGTATGGACGCCGGCCGGCTGAAGCCGGCTCTCACGTTGAGGAAGATGCTATGCAAGGCCCTGGTGCAATGGAAGGGGCGGTTTGCACTTTCGCGCACGGGATTTGACTGTGGGCGCAACGACGAATGAAAAAACGCCATCCGCATCGTTTTGTTGCGGATGGCGTCAGGGATGAAAGCAGTCGCCAGGTCCTGGCGGCTGCTTTGGGGCCTGCCTCAGGCCAGCGTGTAGGCGGTCTTAACCGTCGTATAGAACTCCTGCGCATAGCGGCCCTGTTCGCGCGGGCCGTAGCTGCTGCCCTTGCGGCCGCCGAAGGGCACGTGGTAGTCCACGCCGGCCGTGGGCAGGTTGACCATGACCATGCCGGCCTGGCTGTGGCGCTTGAAGTGGGTGGCGTGCTTGAGGCTGGTGGTGGCAATGCCTGCGGCCAGGCCGAAGGGGGTGTCGTTGGCCACGGCCAGGGCTTCTTCATAGTCCTTGACGTGGATGACGCTGGCCACGGGGCCGAAGACTTCCTCGCGGTTGATGCGCATGGCGGCCTGGGTGTCCACGAACAGGGTGGGCGCCATGTAGTAGCCCTTGTTGCCGCTGCCGGTGTGGCAGGCGGCGGCTGCGCCGCCGGCAGCCAGCACGGCGCCTTCGGCCTTGGCGATTTCCACGTAGCTCAGGTCCTGCTCCAGCTGGGCCTGGCTGACCACGGGGCCCATGTCGGTGCCTGCGGCGCGGGCGTCGCCCACCTTGATCCTGGCCATGCGGGCCTGCAGGGCCTCGATGAAGGCGGGGTAGATCCTGTCGGTGACGATGAGGCGGCTCGATGCCGTGCAGCGCTGGCCCGTGGAGTAGAAGCCGCTTTGCGCGGACAGCTCCACGGCCTGGGTGAGGTCGGCGTCGTCCAGCACGATCTGCGGGTTCTTGCCGCCCATCTCCAGCTGCACCTTCTTGCCGCTTTCCACGCAGGCGCGGGCAATGCCGCGGCCCACGCCCACGGAGCCGGTGAAGCTGATGGCGGCCACGTCGCTGTGGCGCACCAGGGCATCACCGATGACACGGCCCGGGCCCATGACGAGGTTGAAGACGCCGGCCGGAATGCCCGAGCGGTGAATGATGTCGGCCAGCGCCCAGGCGCTGCCGGGCACGAGGTCGGCGGGCTTCAGGACCACGCAGTTGCCGAAGGCCAGGGCCGGGGCGATCTTCCAGGCGGGAATGGCGATGGGGAAGTTCCACGGCGTGATCAGGCCCACCACGCCGACGGGCTCGCGCGTGATTTCCACGCCGATGCCGGGGCGCACGGAGGGCAGGGTTTCGCCGGCCAGGCGCAGGCATTCACCCGCGAAGAACTTGAAGATCTGGCCTGCGCGGCCGACTTCGCCAATGGCTTCGGGGCGGGTCTTGCCTTCCTCGCGCGCCAGCAGGTCGCCCAGCTCTTCCTTGCGGGCCAGGATTTCGTTGCCGATCCTGTCCAGGGCGTCGTGGCGGGCCTGGATGCCCGAGGTGCTCCAGGCGGGAAAGGCCGCGGCCGCCGCGGCGATGGCGGCTTCCACATCGGCGGCATTGCCCTGGGCGTACTCGCCGATCACATCGGACAGGTCGCTGGGGTTGGTGTTGGCGCTGTAGCCGTCGGCGGCCTTCCATTGGCCGTTGATGAGGTTGTCGTAGCGGGACATGAGGTGCTCCGGGAAAGGGGTAACGGAAGGAAGGGGTCAGCGGACCATGCAGGGGCGCTTGTTGTCGAAGGTCCAGCCGGGAATCAGGTACTGCATGGCCATGGCGTCATTGCGGGCGCCCAGGCCGTGCTCCAGGTACAGGGCGTTGGCGCGCTGCAGCGCGGCGCGGTCCACGGTGACGCCCAGGCCCGGGGTCTTGGGCACTTCGACGAAGCCGCCCTTGATCTGCAGCGGGTTCTGGGTGAGGTACTGGCCGTCCTGCCAGATCCAGTGCGTGTCGATGGCCGTGACCTTGCCGGGCACGGCGGCGGCCACGTGGGTGAACATGGCCAGCGAGATGTCGAAGTGGTTGTTGGAGTGCGATCCCCAGGTCAGGCCCCAGTCGCGGCAGGTCTGGCCCACGCGCACGGAGCCGGCCATGGTCCAGAAATGCGGGTCGGCCAGCGGGATGTCCACGGACTGCAGCGACAGCGCATGCACCATCTGGCGCCAGTCGGTGGCGATCATGTTGGTGGCCGTGGGCAGGCCGGTGGCGCGGCGGAATTCGGCCATGACTTCGCGGCCCGAGAAGCCGTTCTCGGCGCCGCAGGGGTCTTCGGCATAGGCGAGCACGCCGTGCATGTCGCGCATGAGGCGGATGGCGTCCTTGAGCAGCCAGCCGCCGTTGGGGTCCAGCGTGACGCGCGCCTGCGGGAAGCGCCTGGCCAGCGCGGTGACGGCCTCCACTTCCTGCTCGCCGGCCAGCACGCCGCCCTTGAGCTTGAAGTCGTTGAAGCCGTAGCGCGCATGCGCCGCCTCGGCCTGGCGCACGATGGCGGCCGGGTCCATGGCGGTCATGTGGCGCACCTGCGTCCAGTCGTCGCTGCCGCTTTGGTCTTCGCCGGGCTGGACGTAGGGCAGGTCGGTCCTGTCGGTGGGGCCGGTGAAGAACAGGTAGCCCAGCATCTCCACGCGGTCGCGCTGCTGGCCTTCGCCCAGCAGGGCCGCCACGGGCACGCCCAGGTGCTGGCCCAGCAGGTCCAGCAGGGCCGATTCCACGGCGGTGACGGCATGCACGGCAATGCGCAGATCGAAGGTCTGCAGGCCGCGCCCACCCGTGTCGCGCCCGGCCAGGGCCTGCTGCAGGTTCTGCAGCAGCTTCAGGTGGTTGCCCACGGACTGGCCGATGAGCAGCGCCTTGCTGTCCTCCAGCGCCTGGCGTATGCCTTCGCCGCCAGGCACTTCGCCCACACCGGTGTGGCCCGCGCTGTCGTGCACGAGCACGATGTTGCGCGTGAAGTAGGGCGCATGCGCGCCGCTGAGGTTCATGAGCATGCCGTCGCGGCCGGCGACGGGAATGACTTCGATCTCGGTGATGGTCGGGGTGGAGGACATGGCGTGCTCTTGGATCGTTTGGATCGGTCTCTGGGAAAAAACGGCTATGCGGCGGCGGTGGCCGCCTGCTGCGCGGCGGACCACGGCACCTCGGCCTCGGGCCGGCCCGTGGCGATGAATTGCGCCAGGTTGCGCAGCACGAGGTCGGCCATGGCGCGGCGGGTTTCATGCGTGCCGCTGGCGATGTGGGGCGCAAGCACCACGTTGTCCTGCGACAGCAGCTCGGCATGGGGGCGTGGCTCGTCCTCGAACACATCCAGGCCCGCGCCCGCGATGCGGCCCTGCTGCAGGGCCTGGACCAGGGCGGCCTCGTCGACCACGCTGCCGCGTGCCACGTTGATCAGAAAGCCCTGCGGGCCCAGAGCGTCCAGCACCTCGGCGTTGACCAGGTGCTGCGTGCCGTCGCCGCCTGCGGCCGTGATGACGAGGAAGTCGGCCCAGCACGCCAGCTCCAGCAGCGAGGGCTGGTAGAGGTGGGGCGATCCCTCGACCGGGCGGCGGTTGTGATAGGCCACCTCCATGTCGAAACCGGCCGCGCGGCGCGCCACGGTGGAGCCGATGCGGCCCATGCCGAAGATGCCCAGGCGCTTGCCGCTGGCACGCGTGCGGATGCCGAAGCGGCCCTGGCTCCAGTCGCCCCGGCGCACGAAGCGGTCGGACTCGCTCAGGCCACGCGCGGCGTCCAGCAGCAGTGCGAAGGCCATGTCGGCCACGCAGTCGTCGAGCACGCCGGGCGTGTAGCCCACGCGGACGCCCTGGCGCAGCAGGGACTCGCGGTCCAGCGCGTCAAAGCCCACGCCGAAGCTGCTCACGAAGCGCAGCCTGGGCAGGGCCTGCACCACGCTCGCGGGCACGCCCATGGCGGCCGAGGTGACCAGGTATTCGAACTGCGCGCCGTGCTCGGCGAGGAAGCGCTCGCGGTCGGGCTGCTCGGACAGCAGCGTCACCTCATAGGCCTGGGCCAGCTCGGCATCGAGCTGGGGCAGCGGCATCTTGCCGAACTGGAGAACGCGTGGACGGGAGGTCGCCATGCCTTGGAATCCTTGGAACTTGCGGGGGCTGGAAGCCCCGGTGAAAAGGGCCTGCGGTGCGCAGGCCAGCGGGAACGGCCAGGGGGCCGGCCCGTTGTTTCTAGCTCAATCAGCGGTGATTTTTCGGGTCTGGATGAGCTGCTTCCAGCGCTCCGATTCCTGGGCCTGGTAGCGCGTGAATTCCTCGGGCGTGTTGCCCACGATCTCCAGGCCCTGCTCCACGAAGCGCTTGCGGATGTCGGGCTGCTGCACGGAGGCGATGGCGGCCTTGGCCAGCTTGGCCTTCACATCGGCGGGCAGGCCCTTGGGTGCGGCCAGTCCTTGCCAGGAATAGACCTCGGCGCCTTTGACGCCGGCCTCGGCCAGCGTGGGCACATCGGGCAGCACGGGCGAGCGCTGGCTGCCGGTCACGGCGATCGCATGCAGCTTGCCGCTGCGCAGATGGGGCAGCACGGCGTTGACGTTCTGGAACGAGAAGTCCACCTGGCCGCCGATCAGGTCGGTGATGGCCGGGGCGCCGCCCTTGTAGGGAACGTGCATGCCTTCGGTGCCGCTTTGCTGCCAGAACAGCTCGGCCGACAGATGGTCCGAGGAGCCGTTGCCCGAGCTCGCGAAACTGATCTTGCCGGGGTTGGCCTTGAGCGCGGCGATGACCTCGGCCACGGTGCGGGCCTTCTGCGCGGGGCTGGCCACGAGCACGTTGGGCGCCTGCACGGGGATGGTGATGTAGTCGAAGTCCTTGCCTGCGTCATAGGGCACGTTCTTGACCAGGTGCGGCGTGACCACGAAGGGGCCCAGCGAGGCCACCAGCAGCGTGTAGCCATCGGCCGCTGCGCGCTTGACGGCGCCTGCGCCGATGGTGCCCGTGGCGCCGGGGCGGTTTTCCACCACGAAGGGCTTGCCCAGCTGCTCGCCCATGCTCAGGGCCATGGCGCGCGCCACGGTGTCGGTGGAGCCGCCGGCCGGGAAGGGCACGATGATGTTGACGGCCTTGTCCGGAAAGCTGCCGGCCGCCTGCGCCGTGAGGGCCAATGCGGCACCCAGCGCGATCAGAATCTTTTTCATGTTCTTGTCTCCTGGGGGGCGCAAGGGCCGGACTGGCCCCTGCGCCCGGTCTTGTGGCTTATTGGGGGCCGAGCTTGTCGATCAGGGCCTTGAGCTCTTCCAGCTCGGAGGGCTTGAGGTCCGTCAGCGGGGCGCGCACGGGGCCGGCGTCGTGGCCCACCAGCTTGGCGCCGGCCTTGATGATGCTCACGCCGTAGCCTTCGACGCGGTTGCGGATCTTCAGGTAGGGCATGAAGAATTCCTTGAGCAGCTTGTGCTGCGTGGCCATGTCGTCGGTGCGCACGGCTTCGTAGAACGCCATCGCCGTCCTGGGGATGAAGTTGAAGACGGCCGAGGAGTACACCGGCGTGCCCAGGGCCTTGTAGGCGGCCGCATAGACCTCGGCCGTGGGCAGGCCGCCCAGGTAGGCGAAGCGGTCGCCCATCGTCATGAAGATGGAGGACATGGTCTCGATGTTGCCCATGCCGTCCTTGAAGCCCACCAGGTTGGGGCAGCGCTCGGCCAGGATGGCCAGCGATTCGGGCGTGAAGCGGGTGCGGTCGCGGTTGTAGACGATGACGCCGAACTTCACGCTCTTGCAGACCTGCTCCACATGGGCGATCAGGCCTTCCTGGCCGGCTTCGGTCAGGTAGTGGGGCAGCAGCAGGACGCCGTGGGCGCCCAGGCGCTCGGCCTCCTGGGCGTGTGCGATGGCCGTGCGCGTGGGGCCGCCGGCGCCCGCGATGATGGGCACCTTGCCGCGGCAGGTGTCCACGGCGGTCTTGATGATCTGGCCGTATTCCTCGCCGTACAGCGAGAAGTACTCGCCCGTGCCGCCGGCCGCGAACAGCGCGCTGGCGCCGTAGGGGGCCAGCCATTCGAGGCGGGCCGCATAGCCCTTGGCATTGAAGTTGCCGTTGCTGTCGAAGTCCGTCACGGGGAAGGACAGCAGGCCGGAACTCATCACGTCTTTGAGGTCTTGGGGGGTCATGGTGCTCTCGGGAATAAGGTGGGGAAGAAAGAAAAAAGGGTGGAATCAGTCGAGCTTCAAACCGGCTGTTTGAACCACTTTTTGCCAGCGCTGGCGTTCGGTGGTCAGGAAGCGCGCGGTCTCGGCGGGGTTCATGGTCACGACCTCGGCGCCCTGGCCCGTGAGGCGGGCGCGCACCTCGGGCGAGCGGATGGCGGTGATCAGGGCCTCATGCAGGCGCTGGACCACGGCCTCGGGCGTCTTGGCGGGAACGACCACGCCTTGCCAGGTGCCGGTCTCGAAGCCGGGCACGCCCTGCTCGGCGATGGTGGGTACGTTGGCGGCCAGCGGCATGCGCGTGCCCTTGGACAGGCCCAGCAGCTTGAGCTTGCCGCTTTGCACATGGGGGTAGGTGGCCAGCATGCCGTTCATCAGCACCTGGGTCTGGCCTGCCACCGTGTCCTGGATGGACTGCACGCCGCCCTTGTAGGGCACGTATTCCCAGCGCGCGCCCGTGGCGCGCGCCAGTTCCACGCCGGCCAGGTGCGGGGCGCTGCCCGTGGCGGTGACGGCAAAGCTCAGGTCTTCCTTCTTGGACAGGGCCACCAGCTCCTGCAGGTTGTTGGCCGGCACCGAAGGATGGACCACCAGCAGGTGGGGCGAGTAGGCCAGCATGGCCGTGCCGCGCAGGTCCCGGGACAGGTCGAAGGACAGCTTGGTGTAGAGCGAGGGCGAGATGGCCAGCGCACCCAGGTCGCACAGCATCAGCGTGTGGCCGTCGGGCTGGGCCTTGGCCACCATGTCGGCGCCCAGGTTGCCGTTGGCGCCGGGCTTGTTCTCGATGACCACGGGCTGCTTGAGTTCTGCCGACAGCAGCGGGCCGATGGCGCGCGCAATGATGTCCGAGCTGCCGCCCGGCGGGTAGGGCACCACCAGGCGCAGCGGGCGCGTGGGCCAGTTGCTCTGGGCCAGCGCACCGGCGCCGGAGGCCACTAGGGCGGTGGCGCCAGCGGCGCGCAGGAACTGCTTTCGGCTCAGGGTCATGCTCTTGTCTCCAGGTTTTATGTTGTCAGTTGTCGTACAACTGAAACCGATTTTTAACCGAGATCTGCAAGCAGTGATAAAGGGTTTTCCCTTGGTTGTCTGAATTCCCGTGACAAAGCCATTGGCCCCGAAAGGCCCATGGGAGCACTCAGGCGGCGCTGGTCTTTTGCGCCAGGCGCAGGCGTTCGCGGCTGTTGGTCAGGTGGATGCGCATGGCCGCGCGGGCCGAGTCGGCGTCCTGGCGCTCGATGGCGGCGAGGATTTCCTCATGCTCGCGGTTGACGCGGCGCAGGTAGTCGGGGTCGCGCTGGGGCTGGTGGATGGAGGCGATGCGCGTGCGCGGAATCAGCTGGGCGCCGAAGTGCCGCAGGATGTCGCCGAAGTAGCGGTTGCCCGTGGCCTCGGCGATCTGGGTGTGGAAGGCCAGGTCATGGGCCACCGTGTCCTCGCCGCGCGCAAAGGCGATCTCGAAGGCCTGCAGCGCCATGCGTATGCCCTGCAGCTGCTCGGGGTTGCGGCGCAGCGCGGCCAGGCCGGCGCTTTCGGTCTCCAGGCTGATGCGCAGCTCCAGCACGGCCATCACGTCCACGGCGGCCGTCAGCTCGTCGGCATTGAGCATCAGCGTGGATGCGGGCTGGGCGGCGCGCACGAAGGTGCCTATGCCGTGGCGCGTCTCCACCAGGCCCGAGGCCTGCAGGCGCGACAGCGCCTCGCGCACCACGGTGCGGCTGACTTCGTAGGTCTGCACCAGCGACGACTCCGTGGGCAGCTTCTCGCCTTCGGCCAGCAGGCCGTTGCGGATCTTGCTCGCGAACTCGTCGAACAGCAGGGCGGCCAGATTGCGGCCGCTGCGACCGGACTTTCCTCGCAGGGGAAGCTCGATCGTTGGGGGTGATGCGGGAAATCCCTTTGCCGAACTTTCCATGGTGCTGATCATAATCGCTCCAAGTTGTACGACAACGTATCACAAGACGTCCACGCCATCGAGTTTTTTTGATCCTTCTGAACCTGCATTCCAGATGAGCACCACCCACGCGACCCACGCGATCCGCCACATACGCATCACGCCCATTGCCTTCCGCGATCCGCCGCTGCTCAATGCGGCCGGCATCCACGAGCCCTGGGCGCTGCGCTCCATCATCGAGATCGAGACGGCCTCGGGCCTGGTCGGCATCAACGAAAGCTACGGCGACCAGCCCATGCTCGATGCGCTGGCCAAGGCCGCGCCCGCGCTGGTGGGGCTGTCGCCCTGGGCGCTCAACGAGATGGAGGCCCGCGTCGCGGCCCTGGTGGCGCCGCCTGCGCTGACGGCGTCGGAGTTCCTGGGCCAGCAGGTGTCGCTGGCGCCTGGCACGCATGTGTCCAAGACCGTGGCCAAGGTGGTCAGCGCCTTCGAGGTCGCCATGCTGGACCTGCAGGGCCAGATGGCGGGCGCCCCCATCGTGGACCTGCTGGGCGGCGCCGCGCGCGACAGCGTGCCGTTCTCTGCCTACCTGTTCTACAAGTACGCCGAGCACATCGACAGGCCCTATGGACCAGATTCTTCGCCCGACGCCTGGGGCGAGGCCCTGGCGCCGCAGCAGCTGGTGGAGCAGGCGCGGCGCATGATTGCGCAGTACGGCTTCCAGAGCATCAAGCTCAAGGCCGGCGCGCTGCCGCCCGAGCAGGAGGCGGCCGGCATCCTGGCGCTGGCCGATGCCTTTCCGGGCACGCCGCTGCGCATCGATCCCAATGGCAACTGGACGGTGGAGACCAGCCTGAAGATCGTGCAGCAGCTGCAGGGCGTGCTCGAGTACTACGAGGACCCGGCGCCCGGCCTGGACGGCATGGCCGCCGTGGCACGCGAGTGCGATGTGCCCCTGGCCACCAACATGGTGGTGACGGACTTTGCCGAGTTCCGCCGCAATGCCGACATGGGCTGCCCCGTGAAGATCGTGCTCAGCGACCACCACTACTGGGGCGGGCTGCGCGCCACGCAGCGCCTGTCCACGCTGTGCCGCACCTTCGACCTGGGCCTGTCCATGCACAGCAATTCCCACCTGGGCATCAGCCTGTTGGCCATGACGCACCTGTGCGCCAGCGTGCCCCTGCTGACCTATGCCTGCGACACGCACTACCCCTGGCAGGACGAGGAAGTCGTCGAGGGCGGCCGGCTGCAGTTCGAGCAGGGCAGCCTGCGCGTGCCCACGGCGCCCGGCCTGGGTGTGCGGCTGGACCGCGAGGCCCTGGCCCGCCTGCACGACAACTACCTGCACTGCGGCATCCGCAACCGCGACGACCTGGGGCAGATGCGCAAGTACGACCCCGCGTTCACCGGCCACCAGCCGCGCTTCTGAACCCGCTTTCACACCATTCCAACGACAAGCCCTTCCCGGAGACAAGCATCATGCAACGCCGCACACTCATCCAACATTCCCTCGCCAGCGCCCTGCTGCTGGGCACGGCCCTGGCCGCCATGCCGGCCGCAGCGCAGGGCAACTGGCCCACGGGCAAGCCCATCACCTACCTGGTGCCGTTCCCGCCCGGCGGCAATACCGATACGCTGGCGCGCGTGATCGCCCAGCCGCTGAGCAAGGCCCTGGGCACGCCCGTGGTGATCGAGAACAAGGGCGGCGCGGGCGGCAGCGTGGGCTCGGCCATTGCGGCGCGCGCCCCGGCCGATGGCTACACCATCCTGGGCGGCACCATCAGCTCGCACGCCATCAATGTGAGCCTGTACGCCAAGCTGGACTACGACCCGGTCAAGTCCTTCACGCCGGTGGCCATGCTGGGCTCGGGCCCGCTGGTGCTGGTGGTGCCGGCCTCCAGCCCCTACAGGACGCTGGCCGACGTGCTGGCCGCCAGCAAGGCCAAGGCAGCGGCGGGCGGCCTGACCTCGGCCTCGCCGGGCAGCGGCACCTCCAACCACATGGCGCTGGAGCTGCTGGGCTACCAGACGGGCGTGAAGTTCACCCATGTGCCCTACAAGGGCAGCGGCCCGGCCGTGCAGGACGTGATCGGCGGGCAGGTGGACATGATGTTCGACACCGCCCTGGTCGTCGGCCCCCATGTGCAGGCCGGCAAGCTGCGTCCCATCGCCGTGACCAGCTCGCGGCGCCTGGAATCCCTGCCCGATGTGCCCACCATCGCCGAGGCCGGCGAGAAGGGCTTCGACATGGGCTCCTGGCAGGCCGTGTTCGCTCCCGCAGGCACGCCGGGGCCCATCGTGGAGCGGCTGCATGCGGAGATCATGAAGATCGTGGCCACGCCCGAGGTGCAGGCGCGCCTGAAGAACTTCGGCATGCTGCCTTCGCAGATGACGCCGGCCGAGCTGGGCGAGTTCCAGAAGGCCGAGGTGGTCAAGTGGGGGAAGGTGATCAAGGCTGCTGGAATAAAGGCAGAGTGACCCCCTGAGGCGCTTCGCGCCTTCCCCCTTCTCGCTTCGCGGAGGGGGACAACGCC
This sequence comes from Delftia sp. WSY_12, assembly GCF_043104645.1. Lineage (NCBI taxonomy): Bacteria > Pseudomonadati > Pseudomonadota > Betaproteobacteria > Burkholderiales > Comamonadaceae > Delftia > Delftia sp. WSY_12. The sequence continues at coordinate 47,713 of NZ_JBICKW010000024.1, read as the reverse complement.
GTCGGCTGGGCGCCCCCGCCGCGAGGCGGCTCTTGCTCGGCGTTCCTGAGTTGGGACGTGACGGTTGCGAGGGCTGCACTCCGATTGCGACAGGCCCCTAGAAAATTGAGACATTGCCATGAGTACCCCACTTCCTCTTTCCATCCGCATGCATCCGGCCGACAACGTGGCCATCGTGGCCAATGACGGGGGGTTGCCTGCGGGCACGGTGATGCCCGGGGGGCTGGTGCTGGTCGACAAGGTGCCGCAGGCGCACAAGGTGGCGCTGGTGGACATTGCAGAGGGCGGCGAGGTGCGCCGCTACAACGTGGTGATCGGCTATGCGCTGCAGGCCATTGCCGCAGGCAGCTGGGTGCATGAGCGGCTGCTGCGCATGCCGGGGGCGCTGTCTCTTGAGGGGTTGCCGATCGCCACGGTGCAGCCGCCCGAGCTGCCGCCGCTGACGGGCTACACCTTCGAGGGCTACCGCAATGCCGATGGCACGGTGGGCACGCGCAACATCCTGGCCATCACCACGACGGTGCAGTGCGTGGCCGGGGTGCTGGATTTCGCGGTGGGCCGCATCAAGGCCGAGCTGCTGCCGCGCTATCCGAATGTGGACGATGTGGTGGGCCTGGAGCACAGCTATGGCTGCGGCGTGGCCATCGATGCCGTGGGCGCCGAGATTCCGCAGCGCACGCTGCGCAACATCAGCCACAACCCGAATTTTGGCGGCGAGGTGATGGTGGTGAGCCTGGGCTGCGAGAAGCTGCAGCCCGAGCGGCTGCTGCCGCCGGGGTCCTTCCCCATCGTCGATGAGCGCGAGCCCGCGCTGGACGTGGTCTGCCTGCAGGACGAGGCGCATGTGGGCTTCATGTCCATGGTGGACTCCATCATGGGCCGCGCCAGGGTGCATCTGGAGCGGCTGAACGCGCGCCGGCGCGAGACCGTGCCGGCCAGCGCCCTGGTGGTGGGCGTGCAGTGCGGCGGCAGCGATGCGTTCAGCGGCGTCACGGCCAATCCGGCCGTGGGCTTTTGCACCGATTTGCTGGTGCGCGCAGGCGCCACCGTGATGTTCAGCGAGGTGACCGAGGTGCGCGACGGCATCGACCAGCTCACCTCGCGCGCCTCCAGCCCCGAGGTGGCCCAGGCCATGATCGAGGAGATGGCCTGGTACGACGCCTACCTGGACAAGGGCCGCGTGGACCGCAGCGCCAACACCACGCCGGGCAACAAGAAGGGCGGCCTGTCCAATATCGTCGAGAAGGCCATGGGCTCCATCATCAAGAGCGGCACGGCGCCCATCACCGGCGTGCTGTCGCCGGGCCAGCGTCTGGCCGACCGGGGCATCCAAAGCGGCCTGGTCTATGCAGCCACGCCGGCCAGCGACTTCATCTGCGGCACGCTGCAGCTGGCCGCCGGCATGAACCTGCATGTGTTCACCACGGGCCGGGGCACGCCCTACGGCCTGGCCCAGGTGCCCGTGATCAAGGTGGCCACGCGCAGCGACCTGGCGCGGCGCTGGCATGACCTGATGGACGTGAACGCGGGCCGCATCGCCGAGGGCCAGGCCAGCATCGAGGACGTGGGCTGGGAGATGTTCCGCCTGATGCTGGACGTGGCCAGCGGCCGCAGGAAGACCTGGGCCGAGCAGTGGAAGCTGCACAACGCCCTGGTGCTGTTCAATCCAGCGCCCGTGACCTGAGCCGCGCGCACAGGCCCCTGTCGGCACAGGCTGACAGGGCGCCGGTGCGCCGCTGCGCACAATGGGGGCCATGCCCTCAGATACCCCGGAAACTCCCCCCGCCTCGTCCTGGTCCGCACGCCTGGACCGGCTGCTGGAACTGAACCCGCTGCGCGCCATGTGGAACGCCGTGCAGCTGTGGCTGGACGCCGATGGCCTGCGCATGAGCGCCGCCATGTCCTTCTACGGCATCCTGAGCCTGGCCCCGCTGCTGCTGCTGCTGGTCGGCGTGCTGGGCTGGTGGGTGGACCGCAGCTATGTGGAGCACCAGCTCATCGACCAGGTGCAGGACGTGATCGGCGAGCGCGGCGCCCAGGTGGTGCGCGGCGCGCTGGAAAGCGCCCAGCGGCCCGACGAGGGGCGGCTGGCTTCGCTGTTCGGCTTCATCCTGCTGATGTCGGGCGCCACCGGTGTCTTCGTGGAGCTGCAGTCCGCGCTGGAAAGGCTCTGGACCTCCAACGGCGAGCCGCCGCCGCCCAAGGCCGTGTGGTGGCGCATGGCCGCGCTGCGGCTGCGCGGCCTGACCTATGTGCTGGCGCTGGGCTTCTTGCTGCTGGTGTCCATGGCCCTGTCCACGGCCATCCAGCTGATCACCAACTGGGCCGGCACCAAGCTGCAGATGCAGCCGCTGGGGCCGCTGGTCAGCCTGATCAACGAGTGCGTGTCCTTCGGCATCACCGTGCTGCTCTTCGTGGGGCTGATGCGCATAGGCGGCGGCCCCAAGCCCCGGCTGCGCTATCTGATCTTCGGTGCCATCATCGGCGCCCTGCTGTTCACGCTGGGCAAGCAGGCCCTGGCCTGGTACCTGGCCACGGCGGCAGTGGTCTCGGCCTATGGCGCGGCGGGCTCGCTGGTGGTGCTGCTGATGTGGATCTACTTTTCCTCGGCCATCCTGCTGCTGTCGGCCGCCACGGCCAAGGCCTTCAGCGATGCCGGCGTGCGCTTCACCCACCCTATCCGCTGGGCGCCGCCCGCCGAGGCGGCCAGCGCCGGGGACACTCCGGGCGGCAAGGGCTGAGTTCCCGCATTTCGACGAAGATGAACGCCTGCGCCGCGGCCCGCAAAGCCGCGGCGCAGGCGTTTGGGCAATGGAACAATGCATCAAAGTCCCCTGGCACCAAGGCCGGGGGCCAAGGACAAGATGGACCGATTGCAGACCATGCGGGTATTCCAGACCGTGGCCGACGAGGCCGGGTTTTCGGCGGCGGCGCGGCGCCTGGACATGTCCGTGCCCACGGTCACGCGCCTGGTGGCCGACCTGGAGCAGCACCTGGGCACGCGGCTGCTGCAGCGCACCACGCGAAGCGTCTCGCTGACCGAGGCTGGCGAGGCCTACCTGGAGCGCGTGCGCGGCATCCTGGCCGATGTGGAGGACGCCTTCAGCCTGGCCCAGGCGCACACGCTGGAGTTGTCTGGCGCCGTGCGCGTGCTCACGCCGCCCGTGTTCGCCGAGCATGTGCTGGCGCCGCTGGTGGCGGACTTCCACCGCCTGCATCCGCGCATTTGCATCGAGGTCTTCGTGGAGTCGGCCAGCGAGGCGGCCGTGGGCGAATACGACATCACCTTCGTCAATGCCGAGGAGGGCTACGACGGCAACGTGGTGGCCCGGCCCATCGTCACCACCTGCGGCCTGGCCTGCGCCGCGCCCGAGTACCTGGACGCCCATGGCGTGCCTGTCGTGCCCGAGGACCTGGCCGGCCACCAGTGCCTGCTGCGCCGGCGCATCCAGGGCCGCTCCGACATGCTGCGCATGCGCCGGCTCGACGGCAACGCGGGCGAGGTCGAGGTGGCCGTGCGCCCCGTGCTGGTGGCCAACCACACGGGCACGCTGCTGCGCGCCACGCTGGACGGCGCGGGCATCAGCACCCAGCCGCTGGACCTGATCGCGCGCCACCTGCGCTCGGGCCGGCTGCGCCATGTGCTGCCCGAATGGACCACGGGCCGATTCACGCTCTACGCCACCCTGCCCACGCGCAAGTTCATGCCGGCGCGCGTGCGCAGCTTCCTGGACTTCGTGGCCGAGCACACGCAGCGCTCCATGCAGGGCCTGCCCGAGAACCTGCCGGCGCTGTCCATCTAGCGTTCCCCGCTCCTGCCGGCCTGCGCCTGTCATCTAGGTTACTGCCGCAGCGGTTTGCGCCTCGGGGTTTCCCAGGTGAATTCCGCTGTGCGGAATCTTCGGGTTGATGGTGCACGGCACCGCCTCCTAAGCTGGTTCACAGCAAACAAGGAGGCAAGGCAATGCGAGAACAGACCCTGGTCCGGTGGCGGCCACCGGCGGCGGCAGGCGGGAGGCGGTGATGGACGTCTTCCTGCAGCAAGTGCTCAACGGACTGACCCTGGGCGGCATCTATGGCCTCGTGGCCCTGGGCCTGACCCTGGTCTACGGCATCCTGCACGTGCCCAACTTCGCGCACGGGGGCTTCTACATGATCGGCGCCTTCGTGGCCTTCCAGGCCATGGTGGCCTGGAGCTGGGGCTACTGGGCGGCCATGCTGGTGGCGGCGGTGGCGGTGGCGGTGCTGGGCATCGTCAGCGAGCGGCTGATCTTCCATCCGCTGCGCAAGGCCTCGCCCCTGCATCCCAAGATCGCCTCCATCGGGCTGCTGCTGTTCCTGGAGGCCGGAGCCCAGGCGCTGTGGGGCGCGGACTTCCAGCGCATGCCCACGCCCTATACCTCCATCGTGGAGATGGGCGGCATCACGGCGCCTGCGCAGCGCCTGCTGATCATCGTCGCGGCCTTTGCGCTGATGGTGGCGCTGCACCTGTTCCTGACGCGCACCACCACGGGCTCGACCATCATCGCCATGGCCCAGAACCGCGAGGGCGCATCGATGGTGGGCATCGACGCCAACCGCGTATCCATGCTGACCTTTGCCATCTCAGGCGTGCTCGCGGCCGTGGCGGCCACGCTGTATGCGCCCATCAACCTGGTCTATCCGGCCATGGGTCACCTGGTCATCACCAAGGCCTTCGTGATCATCATCCTGGGCGGCATGGGCAGCATCCCGGGCGCCGTGCTGGGCGGGCTGATCATCGGCTTTGCCGAGAGCTTCGGCGCCTACTACATCTCCACCGACTACAAGGACATCATCGCCTTCGTGCTGCTGGTGGTGATCCTGTCGCTGCGCCCTCAGGGCCTGTTCGCCAAGAGGAGTCATTGAATGAACGGATTCATCGACTCCCGCGTTGCCTGGGGCCTGCTGCTGGCCGCCGGCATCGCCTTTCCCTGGCTGGCGGGCAACGACTACCACCTCACAGTGATGAGCACGGCCTACATCTTCGCCATCGCCACGCTGGGCCTGAACCTGATCACGGGCTACACGGGCCAGCTCAATCTGGCGCATGCGGGCTTCATGGCCGCGGGCGCCTATACCGTGGGCATCCTCACGGTGGACCATGGCTGGCCGTTCTGGGGCGGGCTGGTGATGTCGGGCGTGGTGTGCGCGGTGCTGGGCTACCTGATCGGCATCGTCTCGCTGCGCCTGAAGGGGCACTACTTCTCGATCTTCACGCTGTGCGTGGGCTACATCATGTTCCTCGTGATCGAGAAGTGGGAGGGCCTGACCCACGGCACGGTGGGCATCATGGGCATCCCCGCGCCCGAGGCCCTGGGCGCGCTGAGCTTCGAGTCGCCGCTGGCGCTGTACTACCTGGTGCTGGCCTTCCTCGTGGCCTCGGTCTGGGTGATGCGGCGCATCGTCCGGTCGCTGCTGGGCCGCACCTTCATGGCCATCCGCAACAGCGACGAGCTGGCCGAGGCGCTGGGCATCAACCTCATGCGCAACAAGGTGCTGGCCTTCATGCTGAGCGTGGTCTACGCGGGCGTGGCGGGCGGCCTGTACGCAGGCTTCGTGCGCTTCATCGGTCCCGACATGGCCGGCGTGCACCACACCTTCGACATGATGATCTTCGCCATGGTCGGCGGCATGGGCACGGTGCTGGGGCCGCTGCTGGGCGCCATCGGCATGCCCTGGATCACGCAGTACCTGCAGTTCCTGCAGGAGTACCGCTTCATCGTCTTCGGCCCGATTCTCGTGATGCTGGTGATCTTCATGCCCTACGGCGTGGTGGGCAGCTTCACCGCATGGCGCGCGCGCCGCAATGCCAAGGAGGGCAAGCCGCATGCTCAAGATTGACCACCTGACCAAGACCTTCGGCGGGCTGGCTGCCGTCAACGATGTCAGCACCGTGATCGAGGAAGGCCGCATCAACGCCATCATCGGCCCCAACGGCGCGGGCAAGACCACGTTCTTCAACCTGATCAGCTGCGTGCACAAGCCCACCTCGGGCACCATCACCTTCAACGGCCAGGACGTGACCTCGCTGCGCACCGACCAGGTGGCGAAACTGGGCGTGGCGCGCACCTTCCAGACCACGGCGCTGTTCGACCGCGCCACGGTGCTGGACAACCTCATCGTGGGCCACCGGCTGCGCACGCGCTCAGGCCTGTGGGACGTGCTGCGCGGCTCCAGCCGCCTGCGCGAGGAAGAGCGCGTGTGCCGTGAAAAGGCGCGCGACGCGCTGGACTTCGTGGGCCTGTCGCATGTGGCCGGCCGCATTGCGGGCGACATCACGCAGGAGGAGCGCAAGCGCGTGGCCTTCGCGCTGGCCCTGGCCACCGACCCCAAGCTGATGCTGCTCGACGAGCCTGCCGGCGGCGTCAACCCCGAGGAGACCGAGGGCCTGGCCGAGCTGATCCGCAAGCTGGTGCGCCACGGCATCACGGTGGCGCTGATCGAGCACAAGATGGGCATGATCATGAGCCTGGCCGACAAGATCCTGGTGCTCAGCTACGGCGAGAAGATCGCCGAGGGCACGCCCGAGGAAATACGCCGCAACCCCGCCGTCATCGATGCCTACCTGGGGAGCGAGCATGCTGAAGTTTGAGAACGTGTCGCTGCGCTACGGCAGCTTCCTGGCGCTGGACGGGGTCAGCCTGCATGCCGACCGGGGCGAGCTGGTGGTGCTGCTGGGCGCCAACGGCGCGGGCAAGAGTTCGCTGTTCCTCACGGCCAGCGGCATCCACAAGGCCGTGGGCGGCTCCATCGTCTGGAATGGCAAGGAGCTGGCCGGCAGCAAGCCATCGACCATCGTGCAGTCCGGCGTGGTGCAGTGCCCCGAAGGGCGCAAGCTGTTTCCCCAGATGTCGGTGCTGCGCAACCTGCAGCTGGGCGCCTACGTGCACCGCCGCGACCCCGGACCCAGCCAGAAGACGCTGCAGGAGGTGATGGAGCTGTTTCCCATCCTGCGCGAGAAGCAGCACGACCCGGCCGGCTCGCTGTCGGGCGGCCAGCAGCAGATGGTGGCCATCGGCCGCGCCATGATGGGCCGGCCCCAGGCCCTGCTGCTGGACGAGCCCTCGCTGGGCCTGGCGCCCCTGGTCATCAAGCAGATGTTCGAGGCCATCCAGCGCATCAACGCCGCTGGCACCACCGTGCTGCTGGCCGAGCAGAACGCCTATGCGGCGCTGAAGATCGCGCACCGCGCCTATGTGATGGAAAGCGGCCGCATCGTGCGCGAAGGCAAGCCGGCCGAATTGCTGGCCGACGACTCCATCCGCAAGGCGTACATCGGCGCATGACATGACACTGCACCCCCTGAGCCGCTGCGCGGCTTCCCCCTCTCTCTCGCTTCGCGAGGGAGGGGGACGACGCCCTCGCTGCGGGGCGGCCCTTGCTCGGCGCCCCTGGTCTGGGCTGCGCCGGATTTATGCGTTGCGTCAGCAGCGATTCGTTCTTCACTATCCAAGGAGACAGACATGACAGCATTCGCACCATTGACCCGCCGCAGGGTGGGCACGCTGGCCCTGGCCTGCGCCGCCGTGGCCGCCGCCGGCCCTGCATTGGCGCAGGAGGTGGTCAAGATCGGCTACTCGGGCCCGCTGTCGGGCGGCGCTGCCCAGTACGGCAAGAACGTGCTCGACGGCATGCAGATGGCCGTCTCCGAGATCAATGCCGCAGCGCCCGAGATCGGTGGCAAAAAGGTCAAGATCGAGATCGTGCCGCTGGACGACAAGTACAACCCGTCCGAGACCGCGATCAACGCCCAGCGCCTGGTGCAGCAGCACAAGACGGCGGCCATCCTGGTGCCGCATTCGGGCGGCATCTTCGCGCTGCAGACCACCAACGAGCGCAGCAACTTCATCGTGCTGGCCTACAGCTCGGTGCCGCAGATCACCAACCGGGGCAACAAGCTGACCCTGCGCATCCCGCCCGAGTTCACCTCGTACATCGACCCGTTCTCCAAGTACGTGATGGGCCGCTTCGGCAAGAAGGTGGCCCTGGTGGGCGCCGACCACGACTACGCCAAGGCCTGGGTCGCCGCCTTCAAGCCCGGCTGGGAAAAGCTGGGCGGCACCGTGGTGGCCGAGAACGCCATGAGCTACAACCGCGCCACCGACTTCTACAGCGGCGTGAGCAAGGCCCTGGCCGAGAAGCCCGACGTGCTCTTCGTGGGCGGCGCCTCCGAGCCCACGGCCCTGGTCGTCAAGCAGGCGCGCGAGCTGGGCTTCAAGGGCGGCTTCGTGGTCATGGACCAGGCCAAGCTCGACGAAATGGCCCGCGTGGTCGGCGGCTATGCGCCGCTGGAAGGCGCCATCGGCGTCATGCCCGTCTCCGAGGACACCAAGCCCGAGAACAAGGCCTTCGTCGAACGCTTCGGCAAGGTCTACCCGGGCCGCATCCCCGGCTCGGAGGCGCAGTGGAACTACACGGCCGTGCACGCCACCGTCAAGGCCATGCAGCTGGCCGGCTCGGCCTCGGACACCAAGGCCATCCACGCCAAGCTCGACGAGGCCTACAAATCCCTGCGCCCCGACGTGAACCCCGGCGGCGTCAAGGGCGTGGATGACCGTGGCGGCACGTTGACCACGGAACGCGGTGCGGCCGTGCGCGACGGCAAGATTGAGGCGGTGATGACGGTGGCGAACAAGTAGAGCGCCGCTCAGTTTTTCGACCGAAAGCGCCTGGTGCCAGCTTGATCTGGCCCAGGCGCTTTCTTGTGGACTCAGTTGCCTGGTACTTACGTTTGACGTTACTGACGCGACGCGTTATTATTTGCTTCCATGACGATCCAGTCATTCAAGTGCCCCGACACCGAGCAACTGTTCCAGCAGAGGCGGGTGCGTCGGTGGAGCAGCATTGAAGTGGTCGCGCTGCGCAAGCTTCGGATGCTGCATGCCGCTCATGTGCTTCAGGACTTGAGGGTCCCGCCCGGAAACCGGCTGGAGGCGCTGCACGGAGATCGCAAGGGGCAGCACAGCATCCGCATCAATGACCAGTGGCGCGTGTGCTTTGTGTGGACCCATGAAGGCCCGAGTCAGCTGGAGATCGTCGATTACCACTGAAGCGAAAGCGTTGATCCTGGATCTGGCGCAGGAGTGCTGACCATGAACAAACCTTTGAACCTCCCCACGCCAGGCGAAATCCTGGCCACTGAATTCCTGGAGCCCATGGGCCTGACGCAATACCGCCTGGCCCAGGCCATCCATGTCCCGCAGACACGCATCGCGGCCATCGTCAAGAACGGCCGCTCCATCACGGCGGATACGGCGCTGCGCCTGGCGCGCTTCTTTGGCACGTCCGTGGAGTTCTGGATGAATCTGCAAAGCCAGTACGACGCCGATATCGCGCGCGAGGCCATAGGCGACGAACTGGAGTCCATCGAGCCCTTTGCTCTGCAGGCTTGAAGAAGACATGCTGAGTCGCTGCGCAGCGGCTCACGTAAGAAAGGCCCCTGCACCGCGGTACAGGGGCCTTTCTCATTGCAGGGCTGCGTTGTTTACAACAAGCTCGCTCCACCATCCAGCACCAACGCCTGCCCCGTCATGTGCCGCGATGCATCGGACGCCAGGTAGACCACGGCGCCCTTGAGGTCCTCCTCGCCGCCGATGCGTCGCAGCGGGGCGCGGGCGATGAGCTGGTCGCCGAGCTTGTCGATGAGGCCGTTGGCCAGCTTGCTGGGGAAAAAGCCCGGGCAGATGGAGTTGACGCGGATGCCGTAGTGGCCCCATTCCGAGGCCAGGGTGCGCGCCAGGTGCACGGCGGCCGCCTTGGAGGTGTTGTAGGCCACGGTGTTCATGCCGGGCGGCGTGCCCTTGAAGGCCGCGACCGAGGCCGTGATGATCACGTTGCCCCGGCCCTTGGGGATCATCACGCGCCTGGCCACTTCTCGGGTGAGGAAGAAGGGCGCGGAGACGTTGAGGTTCATGACCTTGTTCCAGGCCTCGTCCGGGTATTCCTCGGCCTTGGCGCCCCAGGTGGCGCCCGCGTTGTTGACGAGGATGTCGATGTCGCCGCAGCGCGCCAGCACGTCCTCGACCAGGGCGGGGATGGTGTCGAACTTCTGCAGGTCGTTGGTGAAGGTCTCGACCTGGTAGCCCAGGCCCTGCAGGTGGGCCTTGGCCTCGGCCAGTTCATCGGACTTGCGCGCCGTGATGGCGAGGCGGGCGCCCATCTCGCCCAGCGCCTCGGCCATCTGCAGGCCCAGGCCGCGCGAGCCTCCGGTGATCAGGGCGGTCTTGCCCGTGAGGTCGAACAATGCTTTCACGCTCATGCTGTATGTCTCCTGGCTTGGGTTTCTGGTGGTTGAGCAACACCTGCATGCTAGGGCGCCGGCACCGTGCACGCTGTCGTCTTGGCTACTTTGCCGTGCTGCGCCGTGCTGAGCGGTACCGCGCGGGCACCTGCGGGACAGGCGTTCAGGCCCTGTCGATGTCCTGCTGCAGCCGACGCACCATGCGCTGCAGCGCGGGCACGCCGTCCTGGCGCAGCGCGTCGGCCGTGACGAAGCGCGAGGGTCCGCCCAGGCTGACGGCCATCAGCGGCAGGCCGCGCCCCGGCGAGAAGGCCAGGGCGATGGCGTTGACCTCGGGCTGCCAGTCGCCGAACGAGCGCGACAGCCAGGGCTGGGGCTGGTTGCCTGCCTCCGGCCATAGCGGCAGCTGGGCCTGTGCGGCGGCCCATTGCTCGGGCGCGTGAGACTGCAGATAGTCCAGCGCGCGCTGGCGCTCGGACGCGGGGCTGGCGGCCAGCCAGGCACGGCCCACGGCCGTGGTGGCCAGGGGAATGCGCGAGCCCATGTCCAGGTCGCGGTGCATGAAGCGCGCGCTGGGGCAGTGCTCGATGTAGACCATGTTGTGCCGGTCGCGCGTGGCCAGGGCCACCTCGGCATCGGTGGCGGCCGCCAGCTTGCGCATCAGCGGGCGCGCGATCTGGCGCACGTCCAGGCGCGAGAGCATGGCGCTGCCCAGCGCCAGCGTGGCCGTGCCCAGGCGGTATTTGCCCTCTTCGGGCACATGGATGAGGTAACCCAGCGTGGTCAGCGTGTGCGTGAGGCGCGAGACCGTGGACTTGGGCAGTCCGCAGCGCCTGGCGATGTCCTGGTTGCCCAGCAGCTTCTCGCCGGAGCGAAAGCACGACAGCACGTCCAGCCCGCGCGCCAGTGCGACGATGAAGTTGCGGTCTTCGTCGCCTGGCGGGGCTGAAGGAAGGGAGGAGGGCGGCATGCGCCGATTATCGGCAGCCGCCCCGCCACGGGGTGTCGTGGGCTTTACTTCTCGACGAAGGCGCGCTCGACCACGAAGTCGCCGGGCGTGGTGGTGTTGCCTTCCTTGAAGCCGCGGTGCTCCAGCAGCTCCTTGAGTTCGTTCAGCATGGCGGGGCTGCCGCACAGCATGACGCGGTCGGTCTCGGGGTTGAGCTCGGGCAGGCCGATGTTCTGCGGGAAGGTTCCGGCCGTGATCTGGTTGGAGATGCGGCCCTGGTTGCGGAAGGGCTCGCGCGTCACCGTGGGGTAGTAGACCAGCTTGTCCTTGACGATTTCGCCGAGGAATTCATGCTCGGGCAGTTCCTTCTCGAACAGCTCCTGGTAGGCCAGCTCGTTGGCATGGCGCACGCCGTGCACCACGACCACCTTCTCGTAGCGCTCGTAGGTCTCGGGGTCGCGCGCCACGGCCAGCCAGGGGGCCAGGCCCGTGCCGGTGCCGATCAGGTACAGGTTCTTGCCGGGCAGCAGGTAGTCGATCAGCAGCGTGCCCGTGGGCTTCTTGCCGACGAGGATGGTGTCGCCGACCTGGATGTTCTGCAGGCGCGAGGTCAGCGGACCGTCGGGCACCTTGATCGACAGGAACTCGAGGTGCTCCTCGTAGTTGGGGCTGGCGATGGAGTAGGCACGCAGCAGGTTCTTGCCGTCGACCTTCAGCCCGATCATCGTGAAATGGCCGTTGGAAAAGCGCAGCGCGGTGTCACGGGTGGTGGTGAAGGAGAAAAGGCGGTCGGTCCAGTGGTGGACGGACAGCACGCGTTCTTCAAGAAAAGCACTCATGTTGGCAATACGGTGAATTCGGGGCAGGCAGTGCCCGCCGGGACGTTGCAATGAGAGGTCAGTGCCATTCAGGCACGCGGTGGCGGGAAGCACAGGGGGCAGGCGCGGTGTGCGCGTTGCCGCTGCTTCGTGGCGGCCGGTGACCGGGGCAAGGTCGCTATTGTCCGGTAAATGGCGTCAAAAGGGGCAGGCGCGAACCTTTGTCTTGATACGGATTAGTGATAAGCAAAATGACGCTGGCTGAATCGCTGCAGCGCTCGCTAGGGCTTTTCGGCCGGGCCAGCGCCAAGCGTCCAGGGCAGGACCGCTTCGGCCAGCCAATCCATGAGCACGCGCACGCGGCGCGGCAATTGGCGGCGCTGGGCGTAGATCAGGTACAGCGGCATGGGCGGCGGCGGGTGGCGGGGCAGCACCTCGACCAGTTCCCCTGCGTCCAGCAGCGGCTGCACGGCCAGGCGCGGAACCTGGATCAGGCCCAGGCCGGCCTGGCAGGCCGCGAGATACGCCTCGGCGTTGTTCACGGTGAGCGCGCCCGCCATCGGCAGGTACCGGGGCTGGCCATCCTCCTCGTACTCGAAGCCCAGCGGCCGCGCGCCCAGCGTGCGCTGGTAGTGCACCAGCCGGTGACCGCCCAGATCCTGCAGCGTGGCGGGCAGCCCGTGGGCCTGGACATAGCCGGGGCTGGCGCAGGTGGCCAGCGCCACCAGGCCCAGAGGGCGTGCCACCAGGCCGGGCTCGTCCACGGGGCCCAGGCGCAGCACGCAATCAAAGCCTTCGCGCACCAGGTCCACGCGGCGCTCGGTGCAGCTCAGCTCCAGCTCCAGCGCCGGATGGCTTTGCAGCAGTTGCGGCAGCAAGGGCATGACGACGTGGCGCGCCAGGCCCGTGGTCATGTCCAGCCGGACCTTGCCCTGCAGCGGCGCGTCGCCGGCCTGCTGGAACTGGCCCTGGAACTCGTCCACGTCGGCCAGCAGGTCCTGGCAGCGTTCGTAGCAGGCCTGGCCGTCCTGGGTGAGCTGCACGCGCCGCGTGGTCCGGTGCAGCAGCCGCGTGCCCAGCCGCGCCTCCAGTTGCTGCACGGCCTGGGAGACGCTGGCCTTGGGCAAACCCATGCTGTCGGCCGCACGCGTGAAGCTGGCCATCTCGGCCACGCGGCTGAAGATCTGCATCTGCTCCAGAAGCTTGATTGTTTGCATGAGGCGAACAAATAAATCAGAAACAGCCAATTTATCCAAAAATCGACCTTCAATACAGTCGCTGTCATTGCAAACCACCTAACGAGGTCCGCCATGACAGCTTCTCCTTCGACCGCTTCTTCCCCTGCCGCCCGCCGCATCGTCCTCATCACGGGCGGCAGCCGCGGCCTGGGCCGCAATACGGCCGGGCACCTGGCGCGCCAGGGCCTGGACGTGGTGCTGACCTACCGTGAGCGTGCCGACGAGGCCCAGGCCGCCGTGGCCGCCATCGAGGCGCTGGGCGGGCGGGCCGCCGCCCTGCAGCTGGACGTGGCGCGCAGCGCGGGCTTTGCGGACTTTGCGGCCCGCGTGCGCCAGGCGCTGGCCGATACCTGGCAGGCCGACCGCCTCGATGCGCTGGTGCACAACGCCGGCATCGGCATCAACGCGCCATTCGCCACCACCACCGAGGCGCAGTTCGATGAATTGGTCGCCATCCACCTGAAGGCGCCGTTCTTCCTGAGCCAGCACCTGCTGCCCCTGCTGCGCGATGGCGGCAGCATCATCCATCTGTCCAGCGGGCTCACGCGCTTCACCCAGCCGGGCTATGCGGCCTATGCATCCATGAAGGGCGGGGTGGAGGTGCTGACGCGCTACCTTGCGCGCGAACTGGGGGCGCGCGGCATTCGCGTCAACACGGTGGCGCCGGGCGCGATCGCCACGGATTTTGGCGGTGGCCGTGTGCGCGACGATGCGCAGATGGGCGCCGCCCTGGCCAGCCAGACGGCGCTGGGCCGCGTGGGCCAGCCCGACGACATCGGCCCCGTGATGGCCGCCCTGCTGCAGCCCGGCATGGGCTGGGTGCAGGGCCAGCGCGTCGAGGCGTCGGGCGGCATGTTTCTCTGAAGGCGCCGGGAGGGCCGTCAGCGCAGCCGCTCGCGCGCCACCATGGACAGCAGCACGATGGCCGCTGCGGTGGCGATGTGGCCGAACCAGGCCACCAGCCCCAGCGACCAGGGCTCCACCTGCAGCGCCGCCCACAGCGACAGCGCCAGCAGCACCCAGCCGGCCGCGCGCAGGCGCCGTGTGTGGGCAGATGGCAGTTCCTTGCCGAACAGGTCGCTCTGGTGGCGGTCCATGGCCAGGGCCAGGCAGGCGAAGGCGCCCAGGGCCAGCAGCTGACAGAACAGATGGGCCATGCTCATGCGCTGGTCTCCGCTGCGGCGGCCACTGCCGTGGCGGCTGCTGCAGTGGCTGCCTTGGGCGCGGGCCGGGCGGCGCGCACCGGTTTGGCCTTGGGCTGGTGGCGCTGGGTGCGCAGGGCCAGATGGGCATGCAGTGCGGCCAGGGCCAGCAGCATGAGGTCCATGCCCGCGAACACCCAGTCGCCCGCGCGCAGGCTGGTGATCAGGCCGCGCTCCGTGGTCAGCGCGTTGACCACTGGCAGCAGGGCCAGGGCGGCGGCGCCGGCCCACAGCAACTCGATCCAGGCCCGCTTGGCGGGCCGGCCCATCGCCCAGAACAGGGTGGCGCCCCAGGCGATGAACATGGCGTGCACCTCCCACTCGGCGCGCTGCGCCATCTCCACCGGCAGCAGGCGATTGGCCCAGAGCATGCCGGCCATGCCGATGGACAGGCCGGCGATGGTGGCGATGTTCAGCCGTTCCACGAGCCGGAAGCCGAAATGCGGCCTGTCCGGATCAGGCAGCTTGCTGCGCCGCTTCACGTTCCACAGCACCAGTCCCGTTCCCACCATGGCCGTGCCCGCAAGGCTGACGATGAAGTACAGCCAGCGCGTGGGCAGGTCGCCGAAGCGGCCCATGTGCAGCGCATAGAGCACGCCGCGCGTCTCGGCGGCGGCGCCCACGCTGTCCTGGGCCTTGAGCAGTTGGCCGCTGACGCCGTCGAACGTCATGAACTGCGGGCTGATGGAGACGCGGCCGTTGTCGCCGCGCACCACGACCACGCTGGCCTTGGCATCGCCGGGCAGGTTGACGTTCAGGCGCTCCACCTGGCCCGCGCCCCAGCGCTGCTCGGCCTGGCGCACCATGTCGGCCAGCGGTGCCAGGGGCGCGGCCTGCCCCGAGGGCTTGCCAGCCGGAACGAAGGCGCTGAGCTGCTGGCCTGCCACCACGCGCTGCTCGGGCGTCATGGTGGTGGCCAGGCTGGCCCAGGGCATGTACATCAGGGCCAGCGTCACCAGGCCGGTGTACGTGATCATCAGGTGAAAGGGCAGGCCCAGCACGGACAGCGCGTTGTGCGCGTCCAGCCAGGAGCGCTGGCCCTTGCCCCAGCGGAAGGTGAAGAAGTCGGCAAAGATCTTCTTGTGCGTGATCACCCCGCTGACGATGGCCACCAGCATGAACATGGCGCACAGCCCCGCCAGATAGCGGCCCCAGAGCACGGGCATGTAGTGGAACTGGAAGTGGAAGCGGTAGAAGAACTCGCCGCCGCGCGTCTCGCGCACCGGGCCTTCGAGGCGCGTGCCGGTGGCCGGGTCGAAGCGGCCGTTCTCGAAGCGGCGCCTGGCGCCCTTTTCGGTCTGCGGCGGGCTCCAGAACACCGTGGCCACCGTGCTGCGCGCATCGGGCAGGTTGATCAGCCATTGCGGGCTTTGCGGCGCCACATGCGCCATGGCGTCGCCGATCCGCTGGGCCACGAGCGCGGGCTCGCTCGCCTGGCTCTGGTGCGGCTGCTCGGGCTGCATCCACTGCGTGATCTCGTTCCTGAAATAGCTCACCGTGCCCGTGAGGAACATGGCGTAGAGGAACCAGCCCAGCAGCAGGCCGACCCAGGTGTGCAGGTCGGACATGGTCTGGCGGATGCCGGGTGCCTTGGCCGCTTTCGCAGGCTTGGCGGGCTTGCCTGCCATGTTCGTGGTGTCCGCGGTGTTCGTGGTGTTCGTGTTCATGCGCCCAGCCCCTTGCCCCAGGTCCACCACGCGGCAGGCGCCAGCACCAGGGCGGCGACCAGCAGGCCGGCCCAGGCGCGCGTGGCGCTGCGCACGGCAAACACCCAGATCACCGCGCCCGCGTAGACGGCAAAACTCAGCAAGGTGCCCGAGATCGCCGCCTGCGTGCGGTCTGCGGGCAGGGCCAGCACGGCCACGCTGGCCAGCGCCGCCACGGCGTAGCCGCCAAACAGCGCGGCGAGGATGCGGGAGATCAGCGGCCCGTAGTCACGGAACCAGTCACGGAACCAGTCATGGGTGCGGGCAAGAGTGGGAGATGGCATGGCACGGGGCCTGGAAAGGCTCGAAAAACGCCGGCCGGAGGGGGCGGCGGTGGCGCGGATGTTATTTGAGAATAAGTCCCATTACAAGCGGTGCAGTCAAGTGCGCCGCCACATCCAGCGCCGCCACATCCAGCGCTGCTGCGTGCCAAGCGCCCCGGCGCTCAGCCCGCCGGCTGGCGCATGCGGGCCTGAAGGTTCTCGAAGATCTGGCGTGTCACGGGGCTGATCACATGGCTGCGGATGTACAGGCGGTAGGCCAGGTCCGGCAGCGGCGGCATGCCGTCGCCCGCGCCCAGCACGCGCAGGCCCGGGTCGAGCTGCTCCACGCCGCGTGCCGTCACGCCCAGGCCGGCGCGCAGCGCTGCGCGTATGCCCACCAGGCTGGTGCAGGTGTGGCGCGGCGTCCAGGCAATGCCGGCCGCATCCAGCGCATCGCAGCCCAGGCGCCGGAAGATGCTGGGCCCGTCGGCCATGACCAGGGGCACGGGCTTGCCCGGGTCATGGGCATAGCCCGCGCCGCACAGCCAGACCGTGGGTGTGGAGCGCAGGGCAAAGCCCTCGAAGCCTTCATCCTCGCGGTTGGAGATGGCCAGGTCCAGCTCGCCCTGCTTGAGCGACTCCATCAGGAACGGGCTGCGCCCCACATGGATGTCGATCTGCATGCCCGGAAAGTTCAGCGCGATCTCCTGCAGCACGGGCGGCAGCATGTTGTCGGCCGCGTCGTGCGGTGCGCCAATGCGCACCAGGCCCTGCACCTGGCGGTGCTGCAGGTTGCGCAGCGCCTCGTCGTGGATGGCCAGCATGTGGCGCGCATAGCCCAGCAGGCGCTGGCCGTGGTCGGTGAGGCGTTTTTGCCGGCCCTGCTTCTCGAACAGCGCGTGGCCGATCTTCTCCTCCAGCCGCTGCATCTGCTGGGTGATGGCCGATTGCGTGCGGCCCATCTGCACGGCGGCGGCGGCAAAGCTGTCGTGGCTGGCAATGGCGGCCAGGGTGCGCAGCAGGTCCAGGTCAAGCGTCTCCATACTTCAATTTTATTGAAGTATTTGTTGAGGGTGCGTGGATTGTTGCGGGCCGGACGCCTCACTACAGTGGGCTTCAACGACGACAAGGAGTCCCCTTTGAACACCACCACCACCATCACCGAACAGCGCAGCGCCGCCGTGACAGCGGCCATCGACCACATGAAGCAGGCCATTGGCGAAGGCGCTGCCACGCGCGCCAGCCTGGACGCCGTGCTCCAGCAGCTGCTGGGCCTGGCCGCGCGCCGAGACTTCTGGCAGCAGGCCGACTACGCCGCGCCCGAAGAGGGCGAGCACCAGGCGCGCTACCTGATCGCCGAGGACGCCGACCAGAGCTATGCGCTGTACCTCAACGTCATGCGCCCGGGCAAGCGCATCGTGCCGCACAACCACACGACCTGGGCCTGCATTGCCGCCGTGGAAGGCACGGAGCACAACCGCGTCTACGAGCGCACCGACGACGGCTCCGTCCCCGGCAAGGGCACGCTGCGCGAGACGGATCTCGTGGTGGTGGCGCCAGGCCAGGGCATCGCCCTCATGCCCGAGGACATCCACTCCGTGGAGATCCAGGGCGAGCAGGTCATCCGCCACCTGCACATGTACGGCCGCGCGCTGGAGACGCTCAACGAGCGCACCAGCTACGACCTGGCCGCCGGCACCTGCCAGACCATGGCCATCGGCGTGCAGACGCGCCGCTGAGCCCCGGCCTTCCGGCCGCTACCTCCCGCTTCCTGCCTTTTCCCTGTCCATGCCGCAGCGCGCCCCACGGGGCGCGCGTGGCAGGGCTTTGCCCGAAATTCCTTGCCGATCTTTTTCCCGGACCGCATGCAATGACCGCATCCATTGACGCCCACACCCTCAAATCCTGGCTGCACGACGGCCAGGAGATCGCGCTGCTCGACGTGCGCGAGCACGGCCAGTACGGCGAGTCGCACCTGTTCTACGCCACGCCCCTGCCCTACAGCCGGCTGGAGCTGGATGTGCCCCGCCTGGTGCCGCGCAGGCAGGTGCGCGTCGTCACCTACGACGGTGGCGAGGGCGATGCCAGCGCGGGCGTGGCCGGGCGCGCCGCGCGCCGCCTCGAAGCCCTGGGCTACACCCAGGTGTCTGTGCTGGAAGGCGGCACCCAGGCCTGGAGCGCGGCAGGCTACACGCTGTTCGCCGGCGTGAACCTGCCCTCCAAGACCTTTGGCGAACTGGCCGAGCACGCCTACGGCACGCCGCGCATCACGGCCCAGCAGCTGGCGGCGCGCCAGGCGGCGGGCCTGCCCCTGGTGGTGCTGGACGGCCGGCCCGTCTCCGAGTTCCACAAGATGAACATCCCCGGCGCCATCTGCTGCCCCAATGGCGAGCTGGCGCTGCGCGTGAGCCGCCTGGTGCCCGATGCGGCCACGCCCATCGTGGTCAATTGCGCGGGCCGCACGCGCTCCATCATCGGCGCGCAGACCTTGATCAACCTGGGCATTCCCAACCCCGTCTACGCGCTGGAAAACGGCACCCAGGGCTGGTACCTGGCCGACCTGCCGCTGGAGCATGGCGGCACGCAGCGCTATGGCGACGACTCGGCCAGCAGCGCGCTGCAAGCACAGGCCCGCGCCCTGGCCGAACGCTTCGACGTGCCCGAGGTCGATGCCGACACCGTGCGCGCCTGGAGCCAGGATGCTGCGCGCACGCTGTTCCTGTGCGATGTGCGCACGCCCGAGGAATTCAAGGCCGGCTCGCTGCCCGGCGCCCAGCACACGCCCGGCGGCCAGCTCATGCAGGCCGGCGACCAGTACGTGGGCGTGCGCGGTGCGCGCCTGGTGCTGTTCGACAGCGATGGCGTGCGCGCCCCCGTGGTGGCCAGCTGGCTGCGCCAGCTCGGCCATGACGCCTGCGTGCTGCGGAGCGGCCTGTACAGCGGCCTGGACCTGGCACCGGCCCAGCTGCCCCAGGCCCCCGCACTGGCAGGCATCGCGGTGCAGGCCCTGCACGAACGCATGCGCCAGGACGAGGTGGCCGTGGTCGATCTGCGCGCGGGCATGAAGTACCGCGCAGGCCACATCGCCGGGGCCCGCTGGTCCATCCGCCCGTGCTTGGCCAGCGATCTGGCCGGCGAGACGCGCCAGATCGTGCTGGTGGCCGACGAGCCCGGCATGGCGCAATGGGCCGCGCTGGAGCTGCAGGGCGCCGCGCCGCTGCTGCTCGAAGGCGGCCTGGCCGCATGGCAGCAGGCCGGCCTGCCCGTCGAGGCCACGCCCGACAGCCCCACCGACGCCGAATGCATCGACTACCTGTTCTTCGTGCACGACCGCCACGACGGCAACAAGGAAGCGGCACGCCGCTACCTGGCCTGGGAGACGGGCCTGGTGCCGCAGCTCGATGCCCAGGAACTGGCCGCCTTCCGCCTGCCGAGTGCATGAAGCTCCCCCTGAGCGGCTTCGCCGCTTCCCCCTCTCTCGCTGCGCGTGAGGGGGACGGCACCCTCGCTGCGGGGGCGGCCCTTGCTTGGTGCCCCTGGCCAAAGTCGCGTCAGTTGCAAAGGCAGCGCCATATATCGCTGACTTGCCGTAGAGCGACATAAATCAGATCACATAACGACAGGAGACAAGACATGTTCGCAACTCTCAACCTTGCCAGGATGCTGGCCGCCAGCCTCGCGGCCCTGGCCATGCTCTCGCAGGCCACGGCCGAGCCGCTGGCCGCACGCAACGGCTATCCGGCCCAGCCGATCCGCTTCATCTCGCCCTTCCCGCCGGGCGGCGGCAACGACGCCAGCACGCGCTGGGTCACCACGCGGCTGACCGAGGCCACGGGCCAGCCCTCCGTGGTGGAAAACCGGGGCGGCGCGGGCGGCAACATCGGCGCCAAGGCCGTGGCCGAGGCCAAGCCCGATGGCTACACCGTGCTCACGGGCCAGGTCTCGCTGATGGCGGTGAACCCCGCGCTCTACAGCGCGCCGGGCTTTGATCCGCTCAAGAACTTCGTGCCCATCACGCAGATCAACGCGGCGCCGCTGGCCATCGTGGTCGCCTCGGCCTCGCCCCTCAAGAGCTTTGCCGACCTGGTGGCGCGCAGCAAGGGCGAGCCGGGCCGCGTCACCTATGCCACGCCCGGCAACGGCACGCTGTCGCACCTGGTGGGCGTGGTGCTGTCCAAGGAAAACGGCGTGCCCATGACCCATGTGCCCTACAAGGGCGCGGGGCCGGCCATCAACGATCTGCTGGGCCAGCAGGTCGACGTGCTGATCACCTCCACCTCGTCCGTGGCCGGCATGATCCAGGCGGGCCAGGTGCGTGCGTTGGCCGTCACCAGCCCGCGCCGCATCGGCGTGTTCGGCAAGGTGCCCACGCTGGAGGAACTGGGCCTGCGCAATGCGCGCTTCGAGGACTGGTACGGCTTCTTCGCACCCGCCGGCACGCCGCCCGAGCGCGTGGCCTATCTGCACGACGCCATCGTGCGCACCCTGCAACTGCCGGAAGTGACCAAGCTGGTCGTCGATGGCGGCAGCGAAGTCGTGGCCAATACGCCCGAGGCCTTTGCCGCCCAGCTGCGCCAGGACATGGAGCGCTGGTCGCGCGTGGTCAAGCTCTCGGGCGCGAAGATCGACTGATGGCTGCCGAACACGCCCCCGTGCCTGGCGCATCCGCCCCTGACGCCCCCGCGCTGGACCTGCAGACCCGGCTGCTGCATGCGGGCAAGCGCCCGGCCTATGCGGGCGGCACGGCCGTCAACCCGCCCCTGGTGCGCGCCAGCACCGTGCTGTTCGAGAGCACGGCACAGCAGCGCGAGATGCGCGAGCGCCGCGCCGGCGAGCGCATCTTCAGCTACGGCGCGCGCGGCACGCCCACCGGCTTTGCGCTGGAAGATGCCGTCAGCGAGCTGGAAGGCGCCCACCGCACGCGGCTGCTGCCTACCGGCCTGGCGGCCATCGCCATGGCCCTGCTCAGCTACCTG
This sequence comes from Delftia sp. WSY_12, assembly GCF_043104645.1. Lineage (NCBI taxonomy): Bacteria > Pseudomonadati > Pseudomonadota > Betaproteobacteria > Burkholderiales > Comamonadaceae > Delftia > Delftia sp. WSY_12. The sequence continues at coordinate 26,300 of NZ_JBICKW010000024.1, read as the reverse complement.
CGCCCCGGCGACCATGTGCTGCTGACCGACAGCGCCTACCAGCCTGTGCGCCACCTGGCCGGCCAATGGCTACGGCCCTACGGCATCGAGTACGACTTCTTCGCGGCCGATGGCAGCGACGCCCAGGCGCGCATGCGCCCCAACACCCGCATGGTCTATGCCGAATGCCCGGGATCGCTGGTCTACGAAATGTGCGACCTGCCCGCGCTGGCGGCCATGGCCCATGCGCGCGGCGCCCTGGTCGTGGCCGACAACACCTGGGGGTCGGGCTGCCAGTACCGGCCGCTGGCGCTGGGGGCCGATGTCTCGGTGATGGCAGCCACCAAGTACCTGTCGGGCCACTCCGACGTGATGATGGGCACCGTGGCCACCACCGAGGCCGCCTGGGAGCCGGTGGCCGCGCGCTGCGATGCCTTCGGCATGGCGGTCAGCCCCGACGATGCCTGGCTGGTGCTGCGCGGCATGCGCTCGCTGGCCGCACGGCTGCAGATGCACGAGGCGCATGCGCTGGAGGTGGCGCACTGGCTGCAGCAGCACCCGGCCGTGGCCACCGTGTTCTGCCCCGCGCTGCCCACGCACCCCGGCCATGCGCTGTGGCTGCGCGACTGCCAGGGCACCAACGGCCTGTTGTCTCTGGAGCTGCAGCCCGGCACCGCCGAGGCCGCCGTGGACCGCTTCATCGACGGCCTGCGCCTCTTCGGCATCGGCGCCTCCTGGGGCGGCTACGAGAGCCTGGCGACGGCCGCGCACATGGCGCAGGCGCGCAGCGTCACCGACTGGAGTGCGCGCGGGCCCGTGGTGCGCCTGCACATCGGCCTGGAGTCGCCGCGCGACCTCATCGCCGACCTGGAGCAGGGGCTGGCGGCGCTGGACATGCCTGCCTGAGCGATCAGGCCCTCTGAGCGCGCGCCAGTTCGCCGGCCAGCGTCTGCACCAGCGCAGCGGCCGGCATCTCGCGCGCCAGCGGCGCACCCTGGCCCGCCCAGTGGGCTGCGTAGTCGGAGCTGCCCTGGGCGGATGCCGCCTGGTGCAGCGCCTTGCCCGCGTCGTAGACGCGCGGGTAGTCGGGCAGGGGCTGGCCATGGCTGGCGCCCAGCGCATGCAGCCGGTTGACCATGCCGCGCGCCGGCCGGCCCGAGATGGCGGCGGTGATGCCTGTGTGGTGGGCGCGTTCGCTGCGCAGCTCGGCACGGTAGGCCGGGCTGGCGGACGATTCAGGGCAGAGGATGAAGGCCGTGCCCAGCTGCGCCGCGCAGGCGCCCAGGCCCAGCGCGGCCGCGATGCCTTCGCCATCCATGATGCCACCGGCCGCGATCACCGGCAGGGCCGTGTTGCGCGCCAGCACGCGCACCAGGGCGAAGGTGCCCATCATGCGGTCCTGCGCGGGATCGAACGTTCCGCGGTGTCCCCCGGCCTCCACGCCCTGGGCCACGATGGCATCGACACCGGCCTGCTCCACCTGGCGCGCCTCGTCCAGCGACGTGGCGCTGGCCAGGGTCACGACGCCGGCCGCGCGCAGCGCGTCGATGAAGCCCTGCTCAGGCAGCCCGAAATGAAAGCTCACCACGGCGGGCCGCTCCTGCAGCAGCATGGCCTGCAGCGCGGCGTTACCGACGGCGGTGGCGTAGATCTCGTTGAGCGTGGCAGGCGGCGTGGCGCCAAAGCGCGCGAACTCGGGCGCCAGATGGGCCAGCCAGGCGGCCTCGCGCTGCGCATCGGCCCGGGCCGGCCGGTGGCAGAACAGGTTGACGTTGAAGGCGCCCGAAGTCAGCGCGCGCGTCTGCACGATCTGCTGGCGTGCCTGCTCCGTGCCGCTGGCGCCAATGCCCAGCGAGCCCAGGCCGCCGGCCTCGGTGACGGCGGCCGCCAGCGCGGGCGTGGACGTTCCGGCCATGGGGGCCTGGATGATGGGATGGCGCATGCCCAGGCGGGCCATCCACGCGGTCTTTGCGGTGCTCATACGACTCCTTGTTTCCTGCCACGAATCCGCGCACTCATGCGGCGGCCTGTCGGCGCGCGCTGGCGCGGCTGGCGGCGATCATCAGCGTGCCCAGCAGCAGCGACACGCTGCCGATGACGAACAGGCGCTGGTACGAGCCCAGGCCCGCATAGCTCCAGGCCATGAAATACCCCGACACGGCCTGCATCAGCGCAAAGGCCGCCGTGGCATAGCCCCACATGCGCTTGTGCTGCACGGGGCCGATCAGCTGCATCAGGTAGCCCGAGGTGATGGCCGCCATGCCCGGCGACAGCGCGCCCACCAGGAAGGACGAGGTCGCATGCCCCGTAAATCCCACCCAGAACAGCGGCATGGCAATGGCCAGGGTCTTGACCGCATAGGCGCCCGTGGTCGTGCCCCACCAGCCAAAGCGCGTGGCGCACAGCGAGGCCACCAGCGGCCCGGCAATGGCGCCCAGGCCGAACACGGCCCACTGCGTGGAGGCATAGGCATCGCCCAACTGCAGCTCGCGCGCCAGGTAGTCCACCCAGAACACCGTGTGCGGCACAAAGCCGAAGGCGTCCGTCATATAGGCCAGCATCACCAGCACCACGGGCAGCGTCCACAGGGGCGCGGCGGGCACGGGCCGGGCATGGGGCGTGATGGCGATGGGCGCAGGCACCGGCAGCCGCCGCACATGGCGCCAGCCCAGCCAGCCGGCCCAGGCGCAGACCGCCGCCAGCGCCCACCAGACGGCGCCCAGGCTCTGGCGCGCCAGCAGCGGTATCAGCGTGGCCGACAGCAGGGCGCCGGCACCTATGCCGCAGAACATCAGCGGCCCCAGGGCCGCACGCCGCTGCAGGGGGGTGGCCGCCAGGGCCACGGAGGGGCCCAGCACCATCAGGATGGCGCCGCCAATGCCCGAGATGCAGCGCCAGGCAAAGAACCAGGGCATGGGCAGAGGCCAGGCGCAGGCCGCAAAGCTCAGCGCCAGGGCCACCCAGCACCACAGCAGCACGCGCAGCGCGCCCAGGCGTTCGGCCAGCGGCGCGGCCGCCAGCGCCCCGATCAGATAGCCCAGCAGGTTGGCCGCGCCCAGATAGGCCACCTGCTCGCCGCTGAACCAGCCGGCATGCACCATCTGCGGCATCAGCGCCGTGTAGGCAAAGCGCGCCAGGCCGACGCCGCTGAGCGTGGCCATGAAGCCGGTCAGCAGCAGGGAAGTTTCGTTGCGTTGGATCACGGGAGTGGGCGCCATGCGGGGAGGATGGGCATACCTTAAGCCGCCGGAATCATCATGTCCAATGATTCAAAATGATGGCATCGATCTCGATTGAAGATGAATGCCACTGGAGCCGCGATGCAATTGAAGTCCCTGCGCATGTTCCTGGCCGTCTGCGACAGCGGCAGCTTCGGCGCTGCCGCGCAGCAACTGCACACCGTGCAGTCCAACGTGACGGCCCATGTGAAAAAGCTCGAGGACGAGGCCGGCGTGCAATTGCTGGAGCGCAGCGCGCCCGTGCACGCCACGCCTGCCGGCCGCCTGCTGGAGCAATACGCGCGGCGCATGCTGGCCGACCACGACGAGGCGCTGGCCCTGCTGCAGGGCAGCGCCCGGGCCGCAGGCGCGCTGCGCATAGGCTCCATGGAAACCACGGCCGCGCTGCGTCTGCCGCCGCTGCTGGCGCGCCTGCACCAGGCCCGGCCCGGCCTGGACCTGGAGCTGCGCACGGCCACCACGGCCGAGCTGCTGGCTGACCTGCTTGCCGGGCGGCTGGACTGCGCCTTCGTCTCGGGCATGCCGCCCCAGTCGCGGCTGCAGGGCTGGAAGGTTTTCGAGGAGGAACTGGTGCTGGTCACCGCCTTCGCGCTGCCGCGCTTTCCCGATGCCGCCCAGCTCAGCGCCGTGCCCTTCCTGGCCTTCCGCCAGGGCTGCAGCTACCGCCAGCGCATCGAGCTGCTGCTGGCCGCGCGCGGCGTGGCGGCACGCATCATGGAAATGGGGTCGCTGGACGCCATCCTCGGCTGCGTGGCCGCCGGCATGGGCTACGGCCTGCTGCCGCGCAGCGTGGTCCAGGCCCAGCAGCACCGCTTCGGCGTGCACATCACGGCCCTGCCCGGAGCACTCGCCCAGGAAGTCGCCCGCGTGGAAACCTGGTTCGTCGTGCCCGCGCGCCAGGGCTGGTCGCCTGCGCTGCATGCGTGCGTGGAGGTGCTGGGGATCGAGGGTGTGCAGGGCGAAGAAGCCCTGGGCATGGAAGCCGTCCCGGCAGCGTCTGCCTGAAACTCAGAACAGATCGGAAGGCAAGGCTGCTGCCTTCTGGGCGATGTCCACCAGTCTTTGGGCCTGGGTGGTCGCATAGGCGGCGATGCGCTGGGCGAAGGCGTGTTCTTCTGGCGTGTAAGGCGATTCGCGCAGAACCTTGGTCGCCGCACCAGGGGCTGCCTTGGCCATGCGCTGGGCTTCACGTGCGAGCAGCCTGCGGTCTATTGCACACAGGTGCGCGAAATGCGCAAACTCGAAGGGTGTGAGTTCCTCCAGCGCAAAGCAGTCGCCGAAGGCCATCGCCAGTTCCTGGGACACATCGGGATACTGGGCCACGCTGACGAGGTCGTACCAGGGTGCGGTCGCCAGGCCCTGCGGCAGCACGTGGAAGGAGAAGTTCTTGCCATGTGCGTCGCCATTGCCGATCAGTATCTGGAACAACGCCCATCGGATCATTGCCAGCTTGTCCGCAGCCTTCGCCACCGAGTGCTCCAGTAGACCGAACAGCCGGGGAAAGCTCATGCCGTCGCGGTATAGCCGGGCATCGCCCACGCTGCCGATGTGGTGCTCGTACTTGTAGCTGACGGGAAGATCGCCCGCTTGGCATGCATCGATGATGTGGGTGCGCAGGACCCGCCTTTGTGGCGCCTGCCGCACGCGGTCAAAGCGCCTGACTGCCAGCACCGGCTGTGGCACGTGCAGCATCTGCACCTCGGCTGCAGGCAAGCGCATGGCCGCTGCCAGGCGCATGCAGAAATGCTCGTTCACCACCATGTGCGGCACCGCGCTGTCGCGCGGCTGGGGTTTGAGGATGTGGGTGGACGGAACGTTGTCGGGAAGGAAGATGGAGCCCTCCTGCACGCTCTCGCCTTCCACGTGCACGGGCAGCTTGTCCTGGTAGCCGGCCACCGACATGCGCACTTTGCCATCCCACTCGATGAAAGGGCGTGTCTCTCGGTCTGCAATGCGTTGGGAGAGTTCTGCGGTCGATATGGTACGAGCGGCATTGGCGGCCTGTGGATCGGGCCTGCTGCCATCGGCCTGAAACCGGAAGGCCCCGGTGGTCTCGGCGCCGAGGGCGCGTATCAGACCGAAGATGTTGCCCTTGCCTATGCCCTGACTTCTGGCCACCACATCCAGCGCCGCGCCTTCGGGCAGCAGGTTCTCGATGAAACGCCGGATGGAGCGCGAGTCGTAGCCCCCTTCGGGAGGGGCCAGCGGCAGGCAGGGCGCCAAGTAGAAAGGCCGTTCATGCTCCAGCCATGCAGGCGCATACCGCAGTCCCCAAAGATCGTTGTGCGGGTCATGGGTCACATCGGCCACGTGCGTGCCGACATCGTTCCACAGCGAAAGCGAAAGCGACGGCGGCGTGGCCATGTGCGCTTCAGGCCCGTGGAAGTCGTGCCATCAGGGCGTCCTGCTTGGGCGCGATGACCATGGCGAGACCCAGCCCGTCGAGTACGGCCAGCAGCTTGTCGGAGCCCACGCCGCCCTTGCCGTTCTCCAGACGGGAGAGCAGATCCAGCGACACGCCGCACAGGGCTGCCGTGTCATCGATGCGCAGGTGCTGGGCCTTGCGCATGGCACGGATCTGGGCGCCGAGCCTGGACAGGTCAGCGATGACCACGGCCCCGGGCTGCAGGGGATCCTGCTGCGGGCCGTTCATGGGCGTGGAAGACGGCATGGATGGATTGGCTTTATTTCTGATATTCCGAAATTCTAGGATTTCTTAGGGAATTTTCAAAACAATTTCCAATATTCCGAAATTCAGGAGTACTTCGTTTCATTCAGGAGGAAATTTCGGAATATCAGAAATAATTCCGGCAACCATGCAACCGCGTCCAATGCAGATCCTCATGAAGGCAACCGCAACACCCTCCGATACTGCATGGCCTCCGCCACATGCCCTGTCTCCACTGCCGCGCTGCCGGCCAAGTCGGCAATGGTGCGCGCCACCTTGAGCGCGCGGTGGGTGCTGCGGGCCGACCAGCCCAGGCGTGCGGCGGCCTTGTGGGCGAAGGCCAGGGCCTCGGGCGACAGGCCCAGGTGGTCGTCCAGGGCCTGGCCCTGGAGCTGGTGGTTGGCACTACCCTGGCGCTGCAGGGCCAGCGCGCGGGCCTGGACCACGCGCTCGCGCACGGTGTCGCTGGCCTCGCCAGAGCGCGCGGCCAGCAGCTCCTGCGGGGGCAGGGCACCGACTTCCACATGCAGGTCGATGCGATCCAGCAGCGGGCCGCTGATGCGCGCCTGGTAGCGCGCCACCTTGTCGGGCGTGCAGCGGCAGCGCTGCACCGTCGATCCCCAATGGCCGCAGGGGCAGGGATTCATGGCCGCGACGAGCTGGAAGCGCGCGGGGAATTCGCAGCGCTGGGCGGCTCTGGCGATGGTGATCTGGCCGGTCTCCAGCGGCTCGCGCAGCGCCTCCAGCGCGCTGCGTGCGAACTCGGGGAATTCGTCCAGAAACAGTACTCCGTGATGGGACTGCGAGATCTCGCCAGGGCGCGGCGGCGAACCTCCTCCGACCAGGGCCACGGCACTGGCCGTGTGATGCGGACTGGCCGTGGGGCGCTGGCGCCAGCGCTCGGGCGTGAAGCGGCCGGCCAGGCTGGCGATGGCGGCGGCCTCCAGCGCCTCGTCATCGCTCATGGGCGGCAGCAGGTCGGCAAAGCGCTGGGCCAGCATGGACTTGCCCGAACCCGGCGGCCCCACCAGCAGCAGGCCGTGGCCTCCGGCCGCAGCGATTTCCAGCGCGCGCCGCGCCTGTGCCTGGCCACGCACCTCGGCCAGGTCCAGGCTGCTGCGCACTGGGGCAGCGGGCTGAGGCTGCACCGCATGCCAGCCCGGGCCGGAGCATGTCTGGGTGTCGCCTGCTGCCGGCAAGGCGTCGGTTTCGTCGGTTTCGTCGGTCTCGCCGGTGTCCTCGCTTTCGTCGCTGCAGCAGGCACCGTCCGTGTCCTGCTCCGTCTGCACCAGGGCATTGGCCGAGCGAGTGATGAAGCGGCGCACCACGTCCAGCAGGTGGTGCGCGCAGAACACCTGGGCCGATGGCACGAAGGCCGCCTCCTGCGCGCTGCCCGGCGGCAGCACCAGGCGGGCGCCGTCCTGCTGGCGGTGCAGGGCCAGGGCCGTGGCCAGCGCGCCGCGCACGGGCCGCAGCGCACCCGACAGCGACAGCTCGCCCGCGAATTCATACTCGGCCAGTGCATCGCCATTGATCTGCCCGCTGGCCGCGAGAATGCCCAGCGCAATCGGCAGGTCGAAGCGCCCCGAATCCTTGGGCAGGTCGGCGGGTGCCAGGTTGACGATGATGCGTTTGTTGCTCGGGAACTCCAGCCCGGAGTTCAGCAGTGCCGAGCGCACGCGTTCACGCGCTTCCTTGACCTCGACATCGGCCAGACCCACCAGCGTGAACGACGGCAGGCCGTTGGCCAGATGCACTTCCACGGTGACACGCGGGGCGGCCAGCCCCAGCAGCGCACGACTTTGAACCAGGGCCAGACCCATGGGCACCTCGCAGGAACGACAGACACAAAGCCAGACACAAAGGAAGAGGCCGCCAGCGGTGCGGCGGCCTCGGTGACCCAGTATGGCAACGGCCTTGGGCCTTGTGGGCGGCGGGTGCGGCGCTGCCCCCAAATCTCAGAATGTTCTGACCCTTGCGGCGCAAAAATCAGAACAGCTTCACCAGCGCCGGCACGCTCAGCACGGCCGTGTAGTAGCCCATGAACTGCACGCCGGTGTTGAAGCCGAAGCCGCGTGACAGCAGGCCGCCGAGCAGGCCCATGGTCAGGATCACGAGCAGGCCCAGCAACTGGCCTTCCCAGACGCTGATGACGATGATCAGGCCCACGAAGGTGGCGATGATGGCCTCGTGGCTGACCCGGCGCGAGACGAACAGCGCCGCGCTGCGCGCGAAGTTCATGGCGAAGGGGTAGGACACGATGGCCGCCAGCAGCACGGCCAGCATGCCGTAGCCCAGGAACTCCCAGTGGCTGAGCAGGTTGTGCAGGTTGTTCACCTGGCCCGTGGCGGCATCGACGGTGAAGCGCGGCGGCGCGTTGAACAGCGGCGCTGCGGGGCCGGCGGCCACGGGGCTCAGCGGCAGGCCGAAGGCGATCAGCGGGATCAGCGCCTCGGCAATGTAGGTGGCCTCGGTCACGCCGTTGCGCGCGCTCAGCACCGTGGTCAGGCGGTGGTAGGCATGCTTGATGCGCGAGCCCACCAGCTCGCCCAGCACCACGGTCATGGCCACGGGGCTGAAGACGAAGGTGGCGCTGGAGATGGTGGCCGTGGCCAGGGTCCAGCGCGTCTGCACGCGGTCGAGCACCTTGAGCGGGTTGGGGAAGTAGCCCGACCAGCCCTTCACGTCGGGCGCCAGGTTGAACTGGCGCACCTTGTCGCGCAGCATGCGCTGGCGGCCTGCCGGCGAGATCACGGTGAACAGGTCGGCGATCAGCGGCCCGATGGCAATGCCCAGGAAGTAGCTGATGCTGAGCTTGACCTCGTATTTGGCGGTGAGGCTTTGCAGCGCAATGATGACCACCACGAACGGAATCAGCAGCATGACCGAGGCCCAGCGCCCCGCCGAGAAGTAGGCGATGAGGAGGGCGGCGGCCAGGAAGATCCAGGGCGCCGTCTTGGTGATCATGCTGCCGAAGGGCGCCAGCATCACGGCGAACAGCACGGCCAGCGGCACGGCGACAAAGGCCGCGACGATGCCGCCCGAGACCATCTTGCGCAGCGCGATGTGGGGCACGCCCAGCTTGCGCAGCATGTTGGCGTCCTGCAGCAGCGGCGTGGCCAGCGTGTCGCCGGGAATGCCCAGCAGCGCCGTGGGCACGGCATGCGTCATGTGCTTGGCCACGGCGCCGGCCAGGAAGAAGGTGAACACGCCGGCGGGCGGCACGCCCAGCAGCACCACCAGCAGGGTGAGCGGGGCCAGCGTGGTGGTCTCGTCCGTTCCGGAGACCAGGCCGATGGCGGCGAACACCACGGCGCCTATCAGTCCCATGGCGGCTGCGACGGCGATGTCATTGGTCAGCAGGGTTTCCATCTCATGCCCTCCCGGCCTTGTCGGCGAACAGCTCGTAGAGCTTGAGCTCCTTGAGTTCCTGCACCACGGCGGGCGGCAGGTCCTGCACCGTGCCCAGGCCTCCGGGCTGGCGCGCCAGCTCCTCCAGCACTTCGCGGCGCCATTCGGGGTCGTTTGAGGTGTCCAGCTCGGTCACTTCCCGCTTGGGCGGAAAGGCGCGTGCGCAGATCACGCCGGCGATCACGCAGCCGGCCAGGCCCGCGAGCATGGCGTAGGCGTGGGCCAGCTGGCGCGACTCGACCACCGTGGCCAGCCAGCGGCTGGCCAGGTAGAAGCCCAGCACGCTGATGCCGGTGCCGATGGCAATCGCCCAGGCCAGGTGGCGCAGGTCCACGGTGTCGCCCCAGACCTCGGCCAGCCGCCAGTCGGCGGGATCCTTGCTTGTCATGTGTGTCTCCTTGGTTTTTTGTTTGTGGGGCTGCGCGCTGGTCAGGCCCTGGCGCGCAGCGCGGCCAGCACTTCCAGCGCGCGGTCGGTGCGCACGTCGTGCTCGGCGGCCAGCTGGCGCGCCACGGCATCGACCTCGTCGCCCGTTGCGCCGGCCACCAGGGCGATGTTGCGGGCGTGCAGGGCCATGTGGCCGCGCTGAATGCCTTCGGTGGCCAGGGCGCGCAGGGCGCCCAGGTTCTGCGCCAGGCCCACGGCGGCGGCGATCTCGCCCAGCTGCTGGGCGGACTGCAGGTCCATGATCTTCAGCGCCAGGCGTGCCAGCGGATGGGTCTTGGTGGCGCCGCCGACCAGGCCCACCGGCATGGGCAGCTCGATGCTGCCGACCAGGGCGCCGCCGGCATCCTTTTCCCAGCGCGTCAGCGAGGTGTAGCTGCCGCTGCGGCTGGCATAGGCATGGGCGCCGGCCTCGACCGCCCGCCAGTCGTTGCCCGTGGCTACGATGACGGGGTCGATGCCGTTCATGATTCCCTTGTTGTGCGTGGCCGCGCGGTAGGGGTCGATGGCGGCGAAGGTATAGGCGTCCAGCACGCCTTCGATGATCTCCTCGCCGCTGCGCTCCTGCGTGGCCAGGGTCTGCGGCGTGAGCCGCACGCGGGCGCGGGCCAGCCGCAGGTCGGCCAGGTTGGACAGGATGCGCAGCCGCACGCTGCCGCCCGTGATCTGCTCGACCAGGGGTGCCACCGATTCGGCCATGGTGTTGACGGTGTTGGCGCCCATGGCGTCGCGCACGTCCACGATCAGGTGGACCACCAGCATGGGGCCGCGCGGCGTGTCGGGGAAGACATGGACCTCGATGTCCTTGCAGCCGCCGCCCAGGCCGATCAGCACCTTGTCGCGGCTGTTGGCGCGCTCGATGATCTGCGCACGCGCCTGCAGCACGGCCAGGCGCGCGCCGTGCGGATCGGTCACGCCCAGCACCTGGATCTGGGCGCGCATCAGCGGCAGCGTGCTGGAGGTCTGAAAGCCCCCGTCCTCGCGCGCCAACTTGGCCATGTACGAGGCGGCGGCCACCACCGAGGGCTCCTCCACCGCCATGGGCACCAGCACGTCGCGGCCGTTGACGCGGAAGTTGCCGGCCACGCCCAGCGGCAGCTCGAAGCTGCCGAACACGTTCTCGATCATGCCGTCGGCCAGCGCCAGGGGCAGGGCGCCGGGGGCGGCGAGCAGGGCGCGCTCGGCATCGGACAGGCCGCAGGCATCGGCCAGGAAATCCCGGCGCTGGGCCGGTGTGAGGGCACGGAAATTGGGCAGGCGCGAATCGGCAACCATGGAAGACATCTCCTCGAATCAAAACTCTGGTCGCCGGACTGTAGGAAAACTGTACCGCTTTCAAAAGGTACAGTTTCGGGGAACAGTACCATCGCACTGCAACATGAACGGAGGGCGCATGGCAGACACCAGAGGGCGCTCGGCCCCCATTGCCGAGAAGCTGGCCGACCTGATCGGCCAGCAGATCGCCGACGGCGTGTACCGCCCCGGCGACAAGCTGCCCTCGCTGCGCGAGCTGGCGCAACTGCACCGCTATGCCAAGAACACCGTGGTCTCGGCCTTCGACCTGCTGGTCTCGCGCGGCATCGTGGAGCCGCGCCGAGGCTCGGGCTTTTACGTGCTGGGCACGGGGCGCGGTGCCCAGCGCACCGATGAGGACGCGGGCCAGCTGGGTCGGGCCATGGACATCGTCTGGCTGATGCGCGAGCAGCTCAAGACCCAGCCCGACTGCGTGGGCGTGGGCGACGGCTTTCCGCCCGTGGAATGGCTGGCCGACATGCGGCTGGACCGCTACCACCAGAAGGTGGTGCGCACGGGGCTGGGATCGCTGTTCCGCTACGGCAGCCGCTACGGCTATGCGCCGCTGCGCGACAGCCTGGTGCGCAAGCTGGGTGACTTCGGCCTGCAGGCCACGCCGGGCCAGCTGGTGCTGACCCATGGCGCCAACGAGGCCATGGACCTGGTCATCCGCTACTTCGTGCCGCCGGGGGCCACCGTGCTCGTGGATGAGCCCGGCTACTACCCGCTGTTCGGCAAGCTCAGGCTGGCCGGCGCCCATGTGGTCGGCGTGCCGCGCCTGGCCGACGGGCCCGACGTGGCCGCGCTCGAATCACTGCTGGCCCAGCACCGGCCGCGCCTGTTCTTCACGCAGTCGCTGGCCCACAATCCCACGGGCTCGGACATCTCCGCCGCCAAGGCCTACAAGGTGCTGCAGCTGGCCGAGCGCCACAACCTGCTCATCGTCGAGGACGATCCGCTGGCCGACTTCAAGCCCACCTCGGCCGTGCGCCTGTCCACGCTGGACCAGCTGGAGCGCACCATCTACATCGGCAGCTTCTCCAAGTCCTTCTCGGCCGCGCTGCGCGTGGGCTTCATCGCCTGCAACGACGCGCTGGCCAGCGACCTGGCCGACCTCAAGGCGCTGATCCATGTCAGCGGCTCCGAGTACTGCGAGCGCATGGTGGACGTGATGCTGCGCGAAGGCCACTACGAGCGCCACCTGGTGCGCCTGCGCCACAAGCTGGGCCAGGCCACGGCCCAGGCGCTGGGCTGGCTCGATGCCCATGGCTGCGAAGTCTTTGCGCGCAGCCCGCAAAGCCTGTACCTGTGGGTGGCCTTCCCCGGTGTGCAGGACTCGCTGCGGCTGGCCGAGCAACTGGTGCCGCGCAAGCTCAGCATGGCGCCGGGCCGTGTCTTCCATGTCGATCCCTCGGCCGTATCGCGCTGGTCGCGGTGCAACGTCAGCGCGATGCTGGATCCGAGGTTCCAGGCCGCGATGGGGCAGGTGCTGGCTCAACCCGCCTGAGCCAGCCCCCGGGCCTGCGCACGCAGCAGCGCGATGAAGCGCTGCTGCTCCTGCGTGGGCGCGTCGTCGGTGCGGGTGAGGATGCCGAAGGGCGCCATGGGCACGTCGATGCAGACCGGCAGCGCCCTGACCAGGCCCATGCGCAGATAGTCCTTGAGCGCGGATTCGGACAGCAGCATCACGGCATCGGTCAGCTGCACCAGTTGCTGCATGGAGTACACCGAGCTGCATTCGATGATGTCGGCCGGCGCGGGCAGCTCCAGGCGCTGCAGCAGCTGGTCGAGCGCGATGCGCGCGGGGCTGGAGGCCGGCTGCAGTATCCAGGGCCAGTCGCCGACAAGCTCTTGCCAGCCCAGCTTGCGCCGGCGTGTCAGCGGATGGCCGCTGCGCACGACGACCAGCAGCCGCTCGTTGCCCAGTTCCTCGAAGCTGTAGCTGCTGCTGTGGGCTGCAGGGCTGCGCCGCGCAATGGCCATGTCGATGCGCCGCTGGTCCAGCAGACGCAGCACCTGGTCGCTGGTGTCGCCCATGATGCGCAGGCGCAGCTGCGGGCTTTGTGCCTTCATGCGGGCCACGGCCGTCATCACCAGGTCGGGTGCGGCGCCCATGATGGTGCCGATGGACAGGTAGCCGTAGCCGCCCTGGCGGCGCGCGGCCAGGTCCTCGGCGCAGCGGTCCAGGCTGTTGAGCGAGGCCTCGGCAAAGCGCACCAGCTGCGCGCCCAGCGCCGTGGGCCGCATGCCGCGCGGCAGGCGCTCGAAGAGCTGGCAGCCGAACATGTCCTCGATCTCGCGCAGCATGCGCGTGGCCGCAGGCTGGGACATGGCCAGGCTCAGCGATGCGCGGTGCAGGTTCAGGCTCGATCCCAGCGCCACCAGCATGTGCAGGTGCTTGTAGCGCAGACGGTTGAGCAGGCTGCGGTGCAGCACGGGCGGGGCGGATTCGGGCGTGTTCGCAGGCATAAGCACAAGGTATCGGATGTGACCGAAATTCGATTTGTTGAGCATCGATCATGCGCCGTACATTGGCCCTGCGACAAGAAAAAACAGACCCAATCCAGGAGACAAGACATGCACAGCCCATCGCCCGTTTCATGACGCGCTGACGCGACCGGCACCCAAGCCGCAGCCGCCTCTCGCCTTCCGAAAAAGCACGCCTTCCGCGCCCCCATTTTTGCGGGCGTGATGGCTCTCCATCGCCTTCAGGACCGTCATGAAAAAACTCCCCGCTCCCCTGCTCGCCAGGATCTCCTGGCGCCTGCTGCCCTTTTTGCTGCTCATGTACATCATGGCCTTCCTGGACCGGGCCAACGTGGGCTTTGCCAAGGTGGCCTTCCAGGCCGATACCGGCATCAGCGATGCGGCCTTTGCCTTTGGCGCGGGCGTGTTCTTCGCGGGCTATGCGCTGCTGGAGGTGCCCAGCAACCTGATCATGCACCGCGTGGGCGCCCGCATGTGGATGTGCCGGATCATGGTCACCTGGGGCCTGGTGTCGGCGGCCATGATGTTCGCCCACGACCAGACCACGTTCTACGTGCTGCGCTTTTTGCTGGGCGTGGCCGAGGCGGGGTTCTTCCCCGGCGTCATCCTGTACCTGACCTACTGGTTCCCGGCAGCGCACCGCGCGCAGGCCATGGGCTTTTTCTACTTTGGCGCGCCGCTGGCCTTCATCTTCGGCAGCCCGCTATCGGGCCTGCTGCTGGAGCTGGACGGCATCGGCGGCTGGCACGGCTGGCAGTGGCTGTTCGCGGTGGAGGGGCTGATGGCCGTGGCCGTGGGCATCTGGGCGTATTTCCACCTGGACAACCGCCCCGCCGACGCCACCTGGCTCGGCCGCGAGGACAAGGCGCTGCTGCAGGACATCCTCGACAGCGAAGAGCGCGCCAAGGGCGGCCACGGCCACAGCCTGCTGGCCGCGCTGTGCCAGCCGCGCGTGCTCTACCTGGCGCTGATCTACCTGCTGATCCAGGCCAGCGTCTATGGCGTGGTGTTCTACCTGCCCAGCCAGGTGGCGGGCCTGCTGGGCACCAAGGTGGGCCTGCTGGTGGGCGTGGTCTCGGCCATTCCCTGGCTGTGCGCGCTGCTGGCCGCCTGGTGGATTCCGGGCCATGCCGAGCGAACAGGCCAGCCGCGCGGCATCGCCAGCCTGACGCTGGTGATGGCTGCCCTGGGCATGGCTGCATCGGTGAGTTTCTCCAGCCCCCTGCTGGGTGTGGCCGCGCTGTGCCTGGCGGCGGCCGGTTTCATCGCCGTGCAGCCCGTGTTCTGGACCTTTCCTGCCAACACGCTGGCCGGCGCTGCGGCCGCTGGCGGCATCGCCTTCATCAACTCCCTCGGCGCCGTGGGCGGTTTCATCGCCCCCATCGTCAAGAACTGGGCCGAGGGCTTTTTCCACTCCCCGGCGGCGGGCCTGTACCTGCTGGCCGGCACCACGCTGCTGGCTGCGGCCCTGGTGATGGGCGTGCGCGCACGCCTGGCGCCGGCCCTGGCCGCACCGTCGGCCGCCTGAACCACTTGCACACGGAGCACAACCATCCCATGACACAGATCCCCACCATCAAGCAGGTGCGCGCCTTCACGCTCAAGGGCGGCGGCGCCGACTACCACGACCAGTCCGACGGCCACTGGATCGACGACCACATCGCCACGCCCATGGCCAAGTACCCCGAGTACCGGCAAAGCCGCCGCAGCTTCGGCATCAACGTGCTGGGCACGCTGGTGGTGGAGATCGAGGACAGCGCCGGACGCGTGGGCTTTGCCGTGACCACGGGCGGCGAGCCTGCGGCCTACATCGTCGAAAAGCACCTGGCGCGTTTCCTCGAAGGCGCCCGGGTCACCGACATCGAGCGCATCTGGGACCAGATGTACCTGTCCACCCTGTACTACGGCCGCAAGGGCATCGTCATCAACACCATCTCGGGCGTGGACCTGGCGCTGTGGGACCTGCTGGGCAAGGTGCGCGGCGAGCCAGTGCACCAGCTGCTGGGCGGCGCCGTGCGCGACGAGCTGCAGTTCTACGCCACGGGCGCGCGGCCCGACCTGGCGCAGAAGATGGGCTTCATCGGCGGCAAGATGCCGCTGCACCACGGCCCGGCCGAAGGGGAGGAGGGCCTGCGCCGCAACCTGCAGGAGCTGGCCACCATGCGCGAGCGCGTGGGCCCGGACTTCTGGCTCATGCTGGACTGCTGGATGAGCCTGGATGTGAACTACGCCACGCGCCTGGCCCAGGGTGCGCAGGCCCATGGCCTCAAGTGGATCGAGGAGGCCCTGCCGCCCGACGACTACTGGGGCTACGCGGCCCTGCGCAAGAACGTGCCCACCGGCATGCTGGTGACCACGGGCGAGCACGAGGCCACGCGCTGGGGCTTTCGCCAGCTGCTGGAGATGGGCTGCTGCGACATCATCCAGCCCGACGTGGGCTGGTGCGGCGGCGTCACCGAGCTGCTCAAGATCTCGGCCCTGGCCGATGCCCACCAGGCCTTGGTCATTCCGCATGGCTCCAGCGTCTACAGCTACCACTTCGTGGCCACGCGCCACAACAGCCCGTTTGCCGAGTTCCTGATGATGGCCCCCAAGGCCGACGAGGTCGTGCCCATGTTCCATCCGCAGCTGCTGGGCGAGCCCGTGCCCGTCAACGGCCGCATGCGCCTGTCGGCGCTGGACAAGCCTGGCTTCGGCGTGGAGCTCAATCCCGAGTGCGCCTTGCACCGCCCGTACACGCACTGAAGGAGCCCGCCATGCAACTGCCTGCCAACCCCTTCAAGGCCGCGCTGCGGCGCGCCGAGCCGCTGTACGGCATCTGGGCCGGCTTTGCCACGCCCTATGCGGCCGAGATCATCGCCACCACGGGCTACGACTGGATGCTGGTCGATGGCGAGCATGCCCCCAACACCGTGCCCACGCTGCTGGGCCAGCTGCAGGCCGTGGCGCCCTATGCCACGCACCCGGTGGTGCGTGCCGTGCAGGGCGACACCGTGCTCATCAAGCAACTGCTGGACGTGGGCGTGCAGACGCTGATGGTGCCCATGGTGGAGACGGCCGAACAGGCGCGCGAGCTGGTGCGCTCCATGCGCTACCCGCCCCATGGCGTGCGCGGCGTGGGCGGCGGCCTGACGCGGGCCACGCGCTGGGATGCCGTGCCCGACTACATCCGCACGGCGCATGAACAGCTGTGCCTGATCGTGCAGATCGAATCGCCCCGGGGCGTGGCCAACGCCGCCGAGATTGCGGCCGTCGATGGCGTGGACGCCGTCTTCATCGGCCCGGCCGACCTGTCCACGGGCATGGGCCATGCGGGTGACGCCAGCCAGGGCGAGGTACAGGACGCCATACGCCGCACCGTCCAGGCCACGCTGGCTGCCGGCAAGGCCTGCGGCATCCTCGCGCCGCGCGAGGAAGATGCGCGCCGCTATGCGGACTGGGGCTGCCGCTTCATCGCCGTGGGCATAGACATCAGCCTGCTGCGCCAGGCTGCGCTGGCCAACCTGGGGCGCTATCGCGCCACCCAAGCCACGGACCAGGCAGCCCCTGCATCCCGCACCTACTGAACCCAAGGAGAACTCCATGGCATCCCCTACCGTGCTGCGCAATTTCATCGCCGGCAGCTTCACCGACAGCGCCGAACTGCATGAGGTGACCAACCCCGCCACGGGCGCGGTGCTGGCGCGCTCGCCCCTGTCCAGCCAGGCCGATGTGGACCGCGCCATCGCCGCCGCGCGTGGCGCCCACAGGGCCTGGGCGCGCCGCCCGGCCGTGGAGCGCGCGCAGTACCTGCGCCGCGTGGCGGCCCGCATCCGCGACAACGCCGCGCGCATTGCGCGCACCATCACCGAGGAGCAGGGCAAGACCCTGGGCCTGGCCGAGGTGGAGGTGAACTTCACCGCCGACTACCTGGACTACATGGCCGAATGGGCGCGCCGCATCGAGGGCGAGGTCATCACCAGCGACCGGGCCAACGAGCAGATCTTTTTGCTGCGCAAGCCGCTGGGCGTGGTCGCGGGCATCCTGCCCTGGAACTTTCCCTTCTTCCTGATCGCCCGCAAGATGGCGCCGGCCCTGCTCACGGGCAACACCATCGTCATCAAGCCCAGCGAGGAAACGCCCATCAACTGCCATGCCTTCACCGAGCTGCTGGCCCAGTGCGAGCTGCCGGCCGGCGTGTTCAACGTGGTCTATGGCCAGGGCGGCACGGGCGCTGCGCTGGCCGGCCATGCGGGCGTGGACATGGTCAGCTTCACGGGCAGCGTGGCCACGGGCGAGCGCATCGCCGCAGCCTCCGCGCCCCACATCACCAAGCTCAACCTGGAGCTGGGCGGCAAGGCCCCGGCCATCGTGCTGGCCGATGCCGACCTGGACCTGGCCGTGCGCGCCATCCGCGACTCGCGCATCATCAACACCGGCCAGGTCTGCAACTGCGCCGAACGCGTCTACGTGCAGCGCCAGGTGGCTGACGAGTTCACGGCCCGCATCGCCCAGGCCATGGCAGCCACGCGCTACGGCGACCCGATTGCGCGGCCCGACGTGGAAATGGGCCCGCTGATCAACCAAAAGGGCCTGGACAGCGTGCAGGCCAAGGTGCGCCAGGCCATCGCCGACGGCGCGCAACTGGTCACGGGCGGGCAGGCCGCAGACCTGGGCGCGGGCTTTCACTTCCAGCCCACGGTGCTGGCCGGCTGCCATGCCGGCATGGAGATCATGCGCAAGGAAATCTTCGGCCCCGTGCTGCCCATCCAGGTGGTGGAGGACCTGGACGAGGCCATCGCCCTGGCCAACGACTGCGAATACGGGCTGACCTCGTCGCTTTACACGCGCGACCTGTCCAAGGCCATGCAGGCCATGCGCGAGATCGACTTCGGCGAGACCTACATCAACCGCGAGAACTTCGAGGCCATGCAGGGCTTCCATGCGGGCGTGCGCAAGTCGGGCGTGGGCGGGGCTGATGGCAAGCACGGCCTGTACGAGTACACGCACACGCATGTGGTGTACCTGCAGGGGTGATTGACCTCCTGGGCCTTGGCGTCAGGGCGCTGCCGGTTTCTTGCGGTTGCGCGGCGCCTTGGGCGGCGGGCTGCTGGCCTCCAGCTCCCGCGCCCGGGCGCGGATGCGCGCAAAGGCGCTGGCCATGGCCTGCAGCTCGGGCTCGGGCACGGCGTCCATGAGCTCGCGGTTGATGGCCTGCACCTGCGGGAACAGCTCGGCATGCAGGGCGCGGCCCGTGTCGCTCAGGCGCAGCAGTGCGCGGCGCGCATCGCCCACCTGGCTCTCTTTCCACACCAGGCCCTTGGCCAGCAGCGCCGTGACCGCGCGCGAGGTGCGCGTGCGGTCCAGCTGCGCCTGCTCGGCCAGCTGCGAGGGCTGCAGCTGCCCGGCCTCGGCCAGCAGGCAGAGCATGCGCCACTCGCGCCGCGTGATGCCGTAGCGCCCCTCGCACAGGCGCACCACGCGGCTGCCAGCGGCCGCCTGCAGCCGCGCCAGGTGGTAGAGGAACATGTCGTCGAGCACGGCGGGGTGGCGCCAGCGGTGGAGGTCGGTCATGGACTCGCGGGCCGGTTTCGGGTTTACGCTAGGGATGATGGATTAGATGCATTGTCGGCGGCCTGCGTACATTGGCCGCAAGACAACGACAAGGAGACAAGTATGCCCAGCCCCCTCGCAGCCCTGGCGCGTGCCGCCCTGGCTTTGGTCGCCGCCGGCCTGTGCGCGGCGCCCGCCCTGGCCCAGGAATGGCCCAAGGCCAAGCCCATCCGCATCGTCGTGCCCAATCCGCCGGCCGGCCCGTCCGACATCTCGCTGCGCCCCGTGGCCGCCGCCATGCAGGCGGCGCTGGGCCAGGCCGTGGTCGTGGACAACAAGCCGGGCGCCAACGGCAACATCGGCGCGGCCGAGGTCGCGCGCTCCGCGCCCGATGGCTACACCTGGCTGTGGGCCATGGACCCCGTGCTCACCGTCAACCCCCATGTCTACAAGAACATGGGCTACAAGGCCGACGCGCTGGAAACCCTGGTCGTGGCCGCGCGCTTCTCGCAGACCCTGGTCTGCGGCCCGGGCACGGGCTTCAAGTCCGTCAAGGACATGGTGGCCGCCAGCAAGACGCGCGAGCTGACCTATGCCTCGGGCGGCGCGGGCTCGCCGGGCCACCTGGTCATGGAATCGCTGCTGGCTACCTCGGGCGCCAAGATGGTCCATGTGCCCTACAAGGGCCCCGCGCCGGCCATGCAGGACCTGCTGGGCGGCCAGGTGGACTGCGGCTTCCTGGCCGGCCCCACGGTCTTGCCCCAGGTCCAGAGCGGCAAGCTGATCGCCCTGGCCACCTCGGGCAAGACGCGCTCGGCGCTGGCGCCCGAGCTGCCGACCATTGCCGAGTCGGGCTTTCCCGAGTTCGACGGCACCTTCTGGATTCTGCTGGCCGCACCCAAGGGCGTGCCGCCTGCCGTGCAAAAGCGCTTTGTCGACGCCATGAACGAGGCCATCCGCGCACCCGAGCAAAAGGAACGCGCCAAGGCCCTGGACATCGAGATGGTCGGCTCCACCGTGGCCGAGGCCCAGGCGCGTGCCAAGGGACAGTCCGCGCAGTGGGCCGCCCTGGTCAAGCGCATCCACCTGACCAACGACTGAAGCCGCCACCAGGGCCTGTGGCCCTGAGGCACCGCCGTTTTGGCGATACTCCCTTTCCCAACGCATCCACTGTCTCCTGGCTCCCATGGCAACCCAGCGCCCCAATCTGATCTTCATCCTGGCCGATGACCTCGGCTATGCCGACCTCGGCTGCACGGGCGCGCGCGATGCGCACAGCCGCGCCACCGATGTCTCGCCCCGCCTGGACGCCATGGCCGCGCAGGGCATGCGCTTCACGCGCGGCTATTCCAACTCGGCCGTGTGCTCGCCCACACGCTTTGCCCTGGCCACGGGCCGCTGGCAGTACCGCCTGCGCGGCGCGGCCGAGGAGCCGATCGCCAGCGTCCACGGCGACAAGGTGCTGGGCCTGCCGCCCGACCATCCCACCGTGGCCTCGCTGCTGCGCGACGCCGGCTACGCCACCGCCCTGGTCGGCAAATGGCACCTGGGCTACCCGCCGCATTTCGGCCCGCGCATGTCGGGCTACGAGGAGTTCTACGGCTTTCACGCAGGCGGCGCCGACTACTTCGCCCACTGCGACCCGCGTGGCCGCCCCGACTTCTGGATCAACGAGGAGCCGCACGAGGAAGAGGGCTATCTCACCGACCTGCTGAGCCGCCGCGCCGTGGACTTCGTCGAGCGCCAGACGGCCGACAAGCCCTTCTACCTGTCCCTGCACTACAGCGCTCCGCACTGGCCCTGGCTCACGCGCGACGACCTGGAGGAATCGCGGCGCATCGGCGGCTTCGGCAAGCACACCGACGGCGGCACCATCGAGACCTACCAGCGCATGATCCACCACATGGACGAAGGCATTGGCTGGGTGCTGGATGCGCTCGAGAAAAAGGGCATGGCCGAGAACACGCTCATCGTCTTCACCAGCGACAACGGCGGCGAACGTTTCTCCAACAACTGGCCCTTCATCGGCCAGAAGATGGACCTGCTCGAAGGCGGCATCCGCGTGCCCCTGCTGGCGCGCTGGCCTGACCGCATGCCGGCAGGCGCCGTCAGCGACACGCCCAACCTGACCATGGACTGGTCGGCCACCTTCCTGGCCGCCGCGGGCGTGGACGGCCACGCCGACTACCCGCTGGACGGCGTCAGCCTGCTGCCCCTGATGGAAGACGGTACCTGGAACCCCGAGCGCGACCTGTGCTGGCGCATGAAGCACCGCGCCCAGCGCGCCCTGGTGCGCGGCGACTGGAAATACCTGCAGATCGAAGGCGTGGAATACCTGTTCAACGTGGCCCAGGACCCGCGCGAACGCGCCAACCTGCGCGACCGCGAGCCCCAGCGCCTGGCCGAGCTACGCGCAGCCTGGCAGCAATGGGATGCTTCACTGCCGCCCATTCCGGAAGAAGCCAAGGTGTCGCTGGTGTTCAGTCGGCAGGATCTGCCTTCGGCGACGTTTTGAGGGTGTGTGTGCCCGCAGGCTGTGGGCGATAAAACAAGGCAGGCCTTTGGGCCTGCCTTGTTTCCTGATTACTGGTACGTCCTGACCATGCCCGCCCGTGCGGCCTCCGAGTTTTCGCACATGTCCTTGGCCTGTTTGTAGAGGGCCTGGGCCTTGCTCTTGTCCTTCTCCATGACTTCGTAATGGCTGGCCTTGGCAAGCACCAGGTTGTATTGGAGATAGCTGGCGCTGGCCGAAGGCAGCGACTTCACGGCCTGTGACACCATTTGGTCCAGGCCCTCCAAGGACCCCCCCCAGCGCGGGCTCAGGTAATTGAGGGCATTGACGCGGGCCGCCAGGTTCTTGGGATCGGCCTGATCGGCCGCCTGCAGCCACTGCGCCGCAGTACGTCCACCCACCTGGTTTTCCATCGCGGCCAATCCAATCAGCATCGTCTGCGGCAAGGCCGAGCGGGCATCCAGCGCCATGGCCTTTTGCAGATACGGCTGGGCCTTCGCGCTGAGCTGCTTGACAGTGTTCCACTGGCTGCCCGTCACACTGGAAGCCGGCGCCTCACCACGGGCGCCAAATGCCTTGTTGCCGTAATAGAGGCCCGCATTGAGCTGTGCAAAAAACGACTTGGGCTGCTGATCCGCCCACATGCGCATCACGTTCTCTTCCTGCAGGCTCAGTTGCTGCAGTCCCAGCAGATCCCGCATGGTCAACAAGTCCCCGCCCGAGGAAGAAAGATTCTTCTTGTGCCTGCGGGCCAGTTCCTTGTCCAGCGCCTCGAACTTGAACTCGCTGAGCAGTGCAGCCCTCTCGGACTCTTCCAGAGTGGCATTGCCATCGGGAATCAGCGGGCACTGCGCGGCATAGGTGGCAGTGGCTGCGGAGAGAGACAAGGTGGCGAGCAGGATGCGGATCAGGGTTTGGGTGGGTTTTGCGGTCATGTGTCCCTCTTGGAAATGGTTGTGCTATTTAATGATTTAAAACTAATAAGCCAATATTTATTTCTCCAAACTCCTGTTTAAATCAAAGTGCTATGAGAAATAGAAGCAGAACAATAAAAAATGGAAGAAGATATGCTGTAAGGAACATTATTGCATCGCCATTCTTCCAGAAGAGCTTGTAGCCATGCTCGTACAAGAATGCTAAGAAAACTGCAGTCTGAAATAAATTCCCAATAAGACTGAACTTGGAATTGTATAAGTTAGAAGATATAAGAAGAAATAGCGTGATGTAAAATAATATTGCAAATACCCTAGTCATTATTCCGTAAAACCAGTTATGGAATTAGATTGATTCATGAATAGATAATCGGAAAGCAATCGCTGAAGCAATGAAGGGTTCAAGAGCTATTTGCAATATTAATTAAATCCCATGGGTCAATTAATCGCCACCGAATATGCTTTTGGCGTTTGTTGAAAAATGAATAATCAACCCAAAAATTCCAAGAATAGCTCCAATCAAACCAACAACGGCACCGCCTCGCGGCAACCATAAAAAAGCCAGAATACCACCGACGACAGCCGTTAAAACACCTATTATCATAACTAACATTCCATATTCATTTTTGTATATTTTCATCACAATTGATTCTTCGTGCATGTAGTTGAACATGTGCATGTTTGATATCCGACGGATGTTCCCCCCATCAACATCGTCTGTGCCTTTGCCGTAGAGTAATGCTTCCATCTGCCCTTTCGTCACCAGGCAGACCCTGTAATAACGCTGTCGTTGCCCAAAAGGGCCTCATATGTCGCTCTCAGAAGTTGACCCCAGGGAGTTTCATATTATTTTTAATATTCAACTTTTACCAATCGGTCCGAAGAGAAAATAAATCTAACATCACCATACCATATTAGATCATTTTCCATTTTTATTTGAGGGTTAACTGCTTTTTTATTGATGGATGAATTCTTTAACTTATATGCAATCTGCTCCATATTCATTCCTCTCCATTCGCGCTCGATGAGTGAAATTACATTATCAATATCTGCACGCGATGATTCACACCCTTGATTTGAGTAAGATAATGTTATTGATTTATCGACAACCGAGTATGCCAAATAAATAATCACCAAAATTAGCGCAATTATCAAGATAAATGATTTGTTTATTTTCATAAAATTATTGACCTGCTTTGGCGGCATCTCTTGCAAAAGTGCGGCAGTGATTGGAATTGAATGGATTCCAATTATATTTTTCTCTATCTTTATTTTCTGAAATTTCTTTTGCGTAGTCAGCGACTTTTTTAGGATCGGCAGAACTACAGGTTAACTTTGCCGGTGTCCCTTTGCCTGATCTCTTTGAAAGCTGCTCCTCCAGATTTCTCATGGACTCATCTGTTGGAACACCATCTTTGCCTATTTTTAGATTAGGCATTGGAGTTTGCCGAACGTTTCCGTCGTCTTGGGGTAGCTTAGAGCCCATAATTCCTTTTGCATTTGGGTTGTATCTACCGTATTCGAAGTATTGTGTCTTCCCTGAAGTATCATATGTCAACACACCACTATGCCCACCAAGCCATGTGCTTGTTTTACCTTCGGCGTACTCAACCGGATAATCTGGAAAATTAACAACGCAGGCTTGCTGTAAGCCTAACGAATCTATCCACCCCGTGGGATTTACAGGGTAGATATAGTGATTATTGCCTCCCATCAACCCAATCGGGTCCTGATTGATATAACTCCCCACCACCGGATCGTAATACCGATGCCGGTTGTAATACAGCCCCGTTTCCCTGTCATGGTGCTGCCCTGGCAGCCGGATTGCCTGGTGGATGCCTTGCGGGTTGTATTCCTGCAGCACATTGCCCCAAGGGTCCAGCTTGGCCGCCCAGGCGACTAGCCCCCGTTGGTCGGTCAGCGCCATGGGCGTGCCCAGATGGTCGCAGTGGTAGTGGTGGATGGCGATGCGGGCGTGCTGTTCTTTTTCCTGTTTCTGCAGTTGGGTCTGCATGCCGGTGAGCAGGCGGGCCGTGCCCTCGGCCTGTTCGCCCAGCATCGCCGGGGCGCCGGGCGGCAGGCCGTGGTCCAGGGTGTGGCGCAGGTGGCGGGCCGCGTCTTGCTGCATGTCGCGCGGCATGGCGTCGAGCATGGTTTGCATCAGGGCCAGGGCCGGCGTGTGGTTGGGGTCGTCCGGGTCGGGCAGGCCTGCGGTGATGGCTTGCACCAGCAGGTGGGGCTCGTCTTGGGGGTCGCCGCTGGCCGTGGTGCTCAGGCGCACCAGGGGGGTGAAGCTGCCGGGCTCGTAGATGGTGTGTTCTATGTGGCGCGTGTCATCGCCATGCTGCAGGCGCTCGGTGTGGATGAGGCGGTCGCCGTCCCAGCCGTAGTAGTGGGTGCGGGTGGGCAGTTCCGTGTCTGCGCTTTGCACTTGCTGCTTGAGCCTGCGGCCCAGGGCGTCGTAGGTGTAGCGGCTGTGGTGGCGCAGTTGCTCGGCGTTGCCCTGGATCTGGCTGCTGCGCACGGCGATGAGTTGGTGTGCTCCGTCGTAGTGCAGTTGCTGCTGGCTGTGGTCTGCATGCATTTGCGCGATGCGGTTGCCGCAGGGGTCGTAGCGCCAGACGCGGTCTTCGCTGAAGCCGATGCGGTTGTCTTCCCAGCGCTGCACGGGGCCTTGCCGCTGGCCTGCAAGGTGGCCCAGGCCCATGAGGTTGAAGTCGGTGTGCCGCCAGTGGGCGTGGACCTGGGCGGCCCAGCTGTCCTGGGTGTTCGTCTGGCCCGGTGCACCGGGTGCACCGAGTGCTGGCAGGCGGTTGCCGGCAGGGTCGATCTGCCAGCGGGCGGTGGTCTGGGGGTCCTGGCTGTCGGTGGCCGCCCTGAGGCGCCCGGCGCTGTCGTAGCCGTAGCGCAGCAGTTGTGCGGCCTGGCCCGGGGCGCCGGCCTGTTCGATGGCAACGAGCTGGCCCAGGCTGTCGTAGTGGTAGCGGCGGCCAAGGATCTGGCCTATGAGGGGCTGGACGAGGTGATCCCTGCCTTCCGTGCTTTGCAGGCCTGTGGTGCCCAGGGCCGTGAGGCGGCCCATGCTGTCCCATTGGCGTTGCACCTGCAGGGGGGGGTGTGCGTCTGCATCTGCTTCTGCTGCGGGAGTGGGTGGGTGCAGGCTGCGGCGGACTTCGCGGTGCAGGGCGTCGCGTTCGAAGTCGATGAGGCCGGCGCCGTTGAGCTGCAGTCCGTGCACATGGCCTGAGCCGTAGGTGAGCCAGGCGATCTTTCCCAGGCCTTGCAGCTGGCTGTGCTGGCGTGCGCCCAGCGCGTCCAGGGTGTGGGCGATGCGGTGTTCGTATTCGATCTGGTCTGCGCCGCCGTCCTTACCTGGGTGGTAAAGCTGCTGCACTTCTGCGGTGATGCGGTCCAGGGCATCGCGTTCCAGTGCTATGCGGCTTTGCAGTTGGATGGTGTTCTCTGCGGTGTGCTGCCAGACGCTGGCGGCCATGAGGCGTCCGGCCGCATCCCATTCGTAGCGGTGGGTCTGGGCCGGCGCATGGGCCGTGGCGGGCAGCTGGCGTTCGACCAATCTGCCGCCTTCGTCCCAGCGGTAGTGGCTGCTGCTTTGCCGTGCGGCGTTGCCGTCCGTGGCTTCCATGAGCTGGCCTGCCGCATCCCAGCGGTAGCGCTGCAGCCGCTGGTCGAACCCTTCTTCCTGCACGAGCCTGTCCAGCGCGTCCCAGGCAAAGCGGCTTTGGGCTCCGTTTTCGTTGACGAGACGCGTGAGGCGGCCGGCGCTGTCGTATTCGAAGGCCAGG
>NZ_JBICKW010000023.1:0-35771 GCF_043104645.1 Delftia sp. WSY_12 | reverse complement strand
ACGGCGCGGCGGATGGCGCGGCCCAGGTTGAAGCAGCGCTGGCCCGACGGCACGGGGTACTGCACCACGTTGACGGCAAACGGAATCACCGGGCAGGGCCAGGCGCCCGTGCGCGCGTCCTGCTCGCCGCACATCAGCGACAGCGGCACGGTCAGGCCGTGGTCCACGTCCATCTTGTTGACGATGGTCAGGTCGAAGTCCTGCTGGATCACCGACTGCGCAATGTGGCTGGCCAGCTCCGGATGGCCAACGACCTTGGGCACGGGGCGCGGGCCCCAGCCTTCGTCGGCGGGCTGGTATTCAGCGGCCGTGCCGATGGCAAACGTCGGGATGAAGTCCAGGCTGAACGCGGTCGCGTGGTCGTTGTAGACCAGGAAGATCACGTCGGGCTTGTTGTCCTTGAGCCATTGGCGCGAGTGCTCGAAGCCCTTGAACAGCGGCTGCCAATAGGGGTCGCCCACCTTGCCCAGGTCCATGGCCGCGCCGATGGCGGGCACATGCGAGGTGTAGACGGATGCGGTGATGCGTGCCATGTCAGTTGCCTTCCTTGTTGTTCTTGTCCACGCTGCCGGCCTTGCCCTGCGGCTGGCGGTGGGCCTGGGCATCGCCCTCCTCGCCCACGCGGCGGTTGCCTTCGGCCGAACGGCCTCCGCTCACCATCATGTTGCGGTATTCCTCTTCCGACATGCCGGTCATGGAGCCGGCCATTTGCTGGAAGCTCTTGCCATCCGTGGCGCCGATCTTGGCCAGGAAGTAGATGTTGCCGCCCGTGCGCATGCACCAGTTCAGATCGCGGGCCAGCACGGCCTGCTTCTGTTCCTCGCTCATGGCCCATTCGTCCAGGTAGGCACGCTCGTCGGCCTTGAAGCGCTCGCGGTTCTCGGCCTTCATCAGCGACATGCAGAACTGGTTGAGCCAGTAGCCTTTGCGGGACTGCTCGGCATCGAAAATGATGGTGCCGGGCACGTCCAGATAGGGTTTGTCCAATGCCATGGATATCTCCTTGAATATGTCCGGCACCCAGGCCGGACATGGTCGCCATCAGGCTTCTTCGGGCCAGTACAGACGCATGGGGTTGTCGACCAGCAGCTTCTTCTGCAGCTCGGCAGTCGGTGCAATGTGCGGGATGAAATCGACCAGCAGGCCGTCGTCGGGCATGTGGTCCTTCAGATTGGGGTGGGGCCAGTCGGTTCCCCACAGCACGCGGTCGGGGAATTCCTCGACCACGCGGCGGGCGAAGGGCACCACGTCACGGTAGGCATTTTGCTCGCCGTCCAGCGCCTTGGGGCCGGTGACGGACAGGCGCTCTGGGCAGCTGACCTTGCTCCATACGTTCTGGTGCTCGCGCATGAACTTGAGGAACAGCTCGAACTCGGGCCCGTCCACGGGCTTGCTCACGTCGGGGCGGCCCATGTGGTCCACGACCACGGTGGTGGGCAGGCTGGTGAAGAAATCCCACAGCTCGGGCAGGTCCACGGCCTCGAAGTAGATGACCACATGCCAGCCGAGCTTGGCGATGCGGCCCGCGATCTCCATCAGCTCGTCCTTGGGCGTGAAGTCCACCAGGCGCTTGACGAAGTTGAAGCGCACGCCGCGCACGCCGGCGGCGTGCAGTTCCTGCAGTTCCTCGTCGGTCACGCTGCGGCGCACCGTGGCCACGCCGCGCGCCTTGCCGCCGGCGGCCTTGCAGGCATCGACCATGGCGCGGTTGTCGGCGCCGTGGCAGGTGGCCTGCACGATGACGTTGCGCGCAAAGCCCAGGTGGTCGCGCAGCGCGAACAGCTGCTGCTTGCTGGCATCGCAGGGCGTGTACTTGCGCTCGGGCGCGAACGGGAATTCATCGCCAGGGCCGAAGACGTGGCAGTGGGCATCGACAGCGCCTGCGGGCACCTGGAACTTGGGCTTGGAGGGGCCGGCGTACCAGTCCAGCCAGCCGGGGGTCTTTTCAAAAGCGCTCATATTCCCTCCTTCAATCGATGTAACGAAGGCCGGCCTTTTCGAGCGGCTCGCGCATCTTGTACATGTCCAGGCCCAGCACGCCGGAAGCCAGCTTGGCGCGCTTCTCGCCCTCGAAGCTCTCGCGCTTTTGCGCGGCAGCCAGGGTTTCGGCGGCCTTGGCGGCGGGCACGCAGACCACGCCGTCATCGTCGGCCACGATCACATCGCCGGGCGTGACCCACATGCCTGCGCAGACCACGGGGATGTTGACCGAGCCCAGCGTGGCCTTGATCGTGCCCTTGGAGGAGATGGCGCGGCTCCACACGGGGAAGTTCATTTCCTGCAGCGTCTTCACGTCGCGCACGCCGGCGTCGATGATCAGCGCACGCGCGCCGCGCGCCTGGAAGCTGGTGGCCAGCAGGTCGCCGAAGTAGCCGTCCGTGCATTCCGAGGTCACGGCCGCGACCACGATGTCGCCGGGCTGGATCTGCTCTGCGGCCACATGCATCATCCAGTTGTCGCCGGGCTGCAGCAGCACGGTGACGGCCGTGCCCGAGACCTGCTGGCCCGCGTAGATGGGACGCATATAGGGCTTGAGCAGGCCCACGCGGCCCATGGCCTCGTGGACGGTGGCCGAGCCCAGGGCGGCCAGGCCGTCGGCGGCCGCGCGGTCGGCGCGCTGGATGTTGCGGTAAACCACACCGAGTTCGTACATGGTGTTCTCCTTGATCTGTGGTGGCGGCCTGCTTACAGGCCCTTTTGCTTGAGGGCGGCGTCCAGGCGCGGGAACACGCGGCGCGCGTTGCCTTCGTAGACCTGGTAGCGCTCCTCTTCGGTGAGGTTGGCCGTGGCCTCGATGTAGCGCTTGGTGTCGTCGTAGTAGTGGCCCGTGGTCGGATCGATGCCGCGCACGGCACCGATCATCTCGCTGGCGAACAGGATGTTCTTGACCGGGATCACCTTGGTCAGCAGGTCGATGCCCGGCTGGTGGTAGACGCAGGTGTCGAAGAAGATGTTGTTGAGCAGGTGCTCGTCCAGCAGCGGCTTCTTGAGTTCCTGCGCCAGGCCGCGGAAACGGCCCCAGTGGTAGGGCACGGCACCGCCGCCATGGGGGATCAGGAACTTGAGCGTGGGGAAGTCCTTGAACAGGTCGCTGGTCAGGCACTGCATGAAGGCCGTGGTGTCGGCATTCAGGTAGTGGGCGCCCGTGGTGTGGAAGCACGCGTTGCAGCTGGTGGAGACGTGGACCATGGCCGGGATGTCGTACTCCACCATCTTTTCGTAGATGGGGTACCAGGAGCGGTCCGACAGCGGGGGCGAGGTCCAGTGGCCGCCTGACGGATCGGGGTTCAGGTTGATGCCCACGTTGCCGTACTGCTCCACGCACTTGACCAGCTCGGGAATGCAGGTCTTGGGGTCCACCCCGGGCGACTGCGGCAGCATGGCGGCCGGGATGAAGTGATCGGGGAACAGCTGGCTGACGCGGTAGCACAGCTCGTTGCAGATGGCGGCCCAGGTGCTCGATGTCTCGAAGTCGCCGATGTGGTGCGCCATGAAGCTGGCGCGCGGGCTGAAGATGGTGAGATCGGAGCCGCGCTGCTTCATCAGCTTGAGCTGGTTGGTCTCGATGGTCTCGCGGATCTCGTCGTCGCTGATCTTCAGCTCGCTGGCCCGCGGGGCCTTGGACGGGTCCTTGAGTCCCGCGATCTGCAGGTCGCGCCAGGCGCCCAGGGCCGCGGGCGCGGTGGTGTAGTGGCCGTGTACGTCGATGATCATCGGAGGGTCTCCTGCGTCTTTATGGGGTGGAAATGTGTCAATGAAGGGGTGCGGCAGGCACCGCGCCGCCCTGCGGCTCGGGACTGCTGTACTGCTTGATGATGAGGGCGGCCATGGCGATCACGCCAGGAATGGCCACCACGGCAAAGATCTCGCTGAAGGCCATGTGGCGCGCCGACAGCTCGGCCACCAGGAAGGAGCCCGCGATGCCGCCGAAGCGCCCGATGCCCAGCATCCAGGCCACGCCCGTGGCGCGGCCGCGTGTCGGATAGAAGGCGGCGGCCAGCGCCGGCATGGACGACTGGGCGGTGTTCATGATGGTGCCGGCCAGGAAGACGGCCACCACCAGCCAGCCCAGGTGGCCGGCCGTCTGGCCTATCCACCAGATGGAGGCCGCCGTCAGCGCATAGCCGATGGCGATGATGCGGTTGGCATTGAAGCGGTCCATGAGCCAGCCGAACAGCACGGCGCCCACGCCGCCCAGCGGGAACAGCGCCGCCACCAGGGTGCCGGTCTTGGGGTCCAGGCCCGCTTCCTTGAACAGCACGGGCATCCAGTTCATCAGCGCGTAGAAGATGACCAGGCCCATGAAGTAGGCGATCCACAGCATCACCGAGCCCACGCGGTACTGGCGCGACAGCACCACGCCCATGCCGCTGCCGGCCTGGGCCTCGGGCCTGGCCTCGGTCAGCACGAAACGCTGCACGCCCTGCACGGCATCACCGGCAATGCGCGCCAGCACCTTGCGGATGCGCTCGGCCGGGTAGTTGTTGGCCACCATGTGGCGCACGGATTCAGGCAGCAGCACGACCAGGGCCACCAACAGCAGCAGCGGCGCGGCACCGCCCAGGATGAGCACGCTGCGCCAGCCGAAATGCGGGATCATCCAGGCCGCCAGAAAGCCGCCGAAGGCCGCGCCCAGCGGAAATCCGCAGAACATGGCGTTGGTCAGCGTGGCGCGGCGCGAATCAGGGCAGTACTCGCTCATCAGCGTGACGGCATTGGGCATGGCGGCGCCCAGGCCCAGGCCGGTGACGAAGCGCAGCACGGCCAGGGTCCAGATGTCGGGGGAAAAGCCGGAACCCAGGCAGGCCACGGCAAACACCGCGACCGAGCCCACGAGCACGGTCTTGCGGCCCAGGCGGTCGGCCAGCGGGCCCGAGAAGATCGCGCCTGCGGCCAGGCCGAACAGCGCAGCGCTGAGCACGGGCGCCAGCGCGGGCTTGCTCACGCCCCATTCGGTGATCAGCGAGGGCGCGATATATCCGATGGCCGCCGTATCAAAGCCATCGAGCAGAACGATCAGGAAACACAGCGCAAAGATCACCCACTGGAATCCCGAAAACGGGTGCTCGTTGAGCAGGGTCTGCACATTGACGCCGGTTGCTGCGGCGTCCTTCTGGACGGATGTCATGACTTGTCTCTTCCACTGTCTCTCAGCCTGGCGGATACCGCATCTGCGCGCGCGGCCCGCCCCTTGCACCGCAGGGGCCGGCAAGCCCCTGCGCTGTTTCTTCAGTCCTGCCTGCGGCCGTCCCAGACCGAGCGCGGCACCATGACCTCGCCACGCATCAGCAGGCGCGCCGTGCGCAGCAGGGCCGCCTTGGTCACTACGTCGGGATGGGCCGGGTCGCTGTCCAGCGTGACGCTGAACTCGCCCGTGGGATGCTCCACCGAGACGGTGAGCGGACCCGTGCCCTGCTGCAGCTGTGCCACGCCCTCGCACACGGTGCCCGGCATCTTCACCGCCGTGCCCACGGTGACGGCCGCCAGCACGCCGATGGCGTCATGGCAGACATGGGGGATGAAGCTGCGCGTGGTCAGCGCGCCGCCATGCTGGGGCGGCGCGATCAGCGTCATCTTGGGGTAGTTCTTGGCCGAGACATCGCCCAGGCCCATGGTCTGCGAGATCTGCAGGCGCAGCGCCTCGATGCGGCGCTTGAGGTCGGTGTCGGCGTTGAGCTCGGCCACGGTCTCCTGCCCGGTGGCGCCCACATCGGACGCCTTGAAGATCACCAGCGGCATGCCGTTGTCTATGCAGGTGACGTCAAGCGTGAAGGGCTCGAACCCCTCGCCCGTCACCGTGACCGTGTCCCGGGGCTTGCCCGTGGGCAG
The DNA here is from genome assembly GCF_043104645.1 of Delftia sp. WSY_12. Taxonomy (NCBI): domain Bacteria; kingdom Pseudomonadati; phylum Pseudomonadota; class Betaproteobacteria; order Burkholderiales; family Comamonadaceae; genus Delftia; species Delftia sp. WSY_12. The sequence goes on along the minus strand of NZ_JBICKW010000023.1, from coordinate 29,942 downwards.
CAGGCCAGAGCAGACCGAGCCGGCCGTGTCCAGGAAACTGATTTCGATGGGTGCCGAGCTGCCGGGCGCGCCGTCGATGCGGGCCGAGCCTTCGTACTCCACCTGGCCGCCGGGCGTCTGCACCGTGATGTCGGCCGCCATGCCGGTGTTCAGCGTCAGCACGCGGAAGGTGCTGGTCTCGCCACGCGGCTGCACCATGCCGGTCTCCAGCGCAAAGGGAACCACGCCGGCCAGCATGTTGCCGCAGTTGGGCGTGGTGTCCACCGTGTCCTTGTCGGGCTGCAGCTGGGCGAAGAGGAATTCGAGGTCTATGCCCTCCTTGTCGGAGAGGCTGACGATGCCGACCTTGCTGGTCAGCGGATGCGCGCCACCCACGCCGTCGATCTGGCGCCTGTCGGGCGAGCCCATGGCCGCGAGCAGCACGCGGTCGCGCGTGGGCAGGTCGGAGGGAAGATCGCTGACCCGGAAGAAGGGGCCCTTGGAAGTACCGCCCCGCATCAGCAGGCAGGGAATGGCCGTTTGCATGGCTGTCTCTATCAGTATGGGTATGACAGCTATTGTGAGCATGGCGCGGGCCAGGCACTACTGGGCAAGCCCGCTAGCAGCTATAGCAAACCGGCATAGCTCAACGCCAAGCCTGGGCCGCAGGCTGCGACGCCGGGGCGCCGCAACTGCTTGATACAACTTATTGGGGCGCAGTGACGCTCAATCGCGGCCATGGCCCCGGCCGCGATCATGGCCATGCCCAGGGCCACGGTGGTCATCACCACGCCCGCCATGGCGATCGTGGCGGTCGTCACGGTCCCAGCGGCGGTCATCGCGGCGGTGTTCCCATTCGCGGTGGCGGCGCTCCTCGCGCCAGCGCGGATCGGGACGCGGCGGCCCGGCATGCCAGTGCGGCGGCGGGTTGCGCAGGAAGTACACCGGGCGGCCGCAGGCGCCGTAGCGGGCGCAATGCTTGCCCCAGTGCTTGGCGTGGCCCGGGGGCACCCACATGTAGACAGGCGGCGGAGCCATGGGGGCCGGCGCAATGATCACGGGGCGCTGGTACAGCAGCGCTGGCGGCGGCGCGTTGCCGATGTCCACGGTGCCGTAGACGCCCGGTGCCAGCTGGCCCGAGACCGAGCCGCTGATGTAGGTCTGCGCCTGGGCCGCAAGGGCCGAGCAGGCCAGCGCAAAGGCGGCCGCGGCGCGCAAGGTGGTTCGCAAGGTGAGCAGGGCCATGTTCTTTTGAAGTGGGTGAAACAGGAAAGGCCCCGTTTCTACCAAGCGCGCGGGGCCGCGTGGGCCGCTGCGCCTGAAAAGGTGTAAGAACCCGTTCAAGCCAGCGCCCGTACCTGTTCAACGCGCCAGGGCTGCCTGCGGTGCACAGCAGACCGCAATGGTCCGCTTTCTGGCCTGCACGCGCTCAGTCCAGCTTGAGCCGGGAATCCTTCACCACCTTCTGCCATTTGGCGATCTCGGCGCGGCGGAATGTCTCCAGCTCGGCCGGCGTGGAGCCTATGGGCTCGGCACCTATGCCAGCGAGCCGCTCCACGATGGCAGGCTCGCGCAGCACCTTGGCCAGCACCGTGGACAGCCGGTTCACGATGGCGGGCGGCGTGCCGGCCGGCGCAAAGATGGCGTTCCATTCATAGGTCTCGTAGCCGGGCACGCCCGACTCGGCAATGGTCGGCAGCTCGGGCGCGGCCTTGGAGCGCTCCAGCCCGCCCACGGCCACCGCGCGCAGCTTGCCGGTCTTCACGTGCTGCCAGGCCGAGCCCATGCTGGCAAACATCAGCGGCACCTGGCCCGACATCACGTCCATCATGGCCGGGCCGCCGCCCTTGTAGGCCACATGGTGCAGCTGCGTCCTGGCCAGCAGGTTGAACAGCTCGCCCGCCAGGTGCTGGGCCGAGCCCGGGCCTGCCGACGCAAAGTACAGATGCCCGCCCGCTTCGGAGCGGCCGGCCTGGATCAGGTCCTGCACGCTCTTGATGGGGGACGATGGCGCCACCACCAGCACATTGGGCACGCGCAGCAGCAGCGAGACCGGCGCGAAGGCCTTGAGCGTATCGAACTGCATGCGCGCGTGGATGGCGGGATTCTGCGCGTGGTTGGAGGCATCGAGCATCAGGGTGTAGCCGTCGGGCTGGGCCTTGGCCACCTGGGCGCCGCCGATCATGCCGCCTGCCCCGCCCCGGTTCTCGATCACCACGGGCTGGCCCAGCTCGGCAGACAGCCTGGGGCCGATCAGGCGCGCCACCACATCGACGGTGCCGCCCGGCGGATAGGTCACGACCAGGGTGACGGGGCGATCGGGGTAGTTGGCCGCTGCAGCCGCAGCGGCTGGCGCGGCCATGCCGGCAACGGCCGATATCAGGCCTGTGGCCGCCCACAGGCCGGCGGTGCGTCTGGACAGGGATTTCATGGTGTGTCTCCTTGGGTTTGAATCGGGCTCGGAAATCGGAACAGCTCGACGGCGCTGCGGCCCAGCACGGCCTGCAGCGAGGCGGCATCGTCCAGCGGGTCCAGCCAGTCGTGCATCCAGCGCACGGCCGCCGGATAGCTGGCCTGGCCCGCGTGCTGGGTGTGCGGCCAGTCGCTGCCCCAGAGCAATCGCTCGGCCGCAAAGGCCTGCAGCAACTGCGCGGTGGCCTGCCGCCCCGAGGCGGCGCAGTCGGCGGCGGGCCAGATGCGGTAGGGCGCGGACAGCTTGACCCACACACGGCCGCTGCCGGCCTGTTGCAGCAGATAGCCAAAGCCAGGGTCGCGCACGCCCAGGGCCGGGTCAGGACGCCCGAAGTGGTCGACCACCACGCGGCAGCCGGCCGCCAGCAGGGTGGGCAGCAGGTCAGGCAAGCGCCCGGACTGCAGGTGCAGCTCCACATGCCAGCCCAGGGTGTTGGCCTGCTCCAGCACGCGGCGCCAACCGGGCGCATTCAGATCAGGCAAAGGCAGGCCGATCAGGTTCAGGCGCATGCCCACCACGCCGGCATCGGCCAGGGCCTGCAGGTGGTCCTCGCCCGTGTTGTCATCGACCACGGCCACGCCGCGCAGGCGCTGCGGCCGGGCGCGCAGGGCCTGGAGCATGTAGCGGTTGTCCGTGCCCAGGAAGCTGGGCTGCACGAGCACGCCATAGGCCAGGCCGTGCGTGTCCAGGTGCTGCAGATACGTGGCCAGGGACGCATCTGCGTCGGGCGCGTAGCGGCGCACATCGGGCATGGGCAGGCCGCGCTCGAAGACATGGGCATGGGTATCGACGCTGGACGCAATGGCGAACCTGGGCAGGGCAGACACGGGGAAAAACTCCTTGCGGGTGGCGCGGCACAGGATGCGGCGCAGGGGGTATGCGGCCGGATTCTAGGAACGGGGGATATATATTTCCATTCTTCAAAATGGATTTATTCATACTGGATCGATATGGAAACCCGGCATCTGCGCTACTTTCTGGCGGTGGTGGACCAGGGCAGCGTCAGCCGCGCAGCCGACTGGCTGGGCATTGCCCAGCCCGCGCTGAGCCAGACCCTGGCCCGCATGGAGAAAGACCTGGGCGTGCAGCTGTTCCAGCGCTCGCGCCAGGGCGCCCTGCCCACGCCGGCCGCCCTGGCAATGCTGGATGACGTGCGCACCAGCGTGGCCCGCATAGATGCCGCCGCCAGCCGCGCGCGCGAGATCGCCAGGGGCAGTGCAGGCCAGCTCACCGTGGGCCTGGTGTCTTCGGCGCTGTTCGGCACCCTGCCCCGCGCCCTGCGCGCGCTGCGGCAGCAGGCGCCCGGCGTGCGCGTCATCCTGCGCGAGATGAGCAATGCCGAGCAGGCCGAGGCCTTGCAGACCGGCGCCATCGATATCGGCCTCATGCACACGCCCGTGGCCGTGGGCGGCCGCATGCGCGAGCGCCAGCTGCTGCGCGAGCGTCTGGTGGCCGCCGTGCCCGATGAATTCCAGATCGGCGAGGACGGCCAGGTCAGCCTGGCCCAGATCGCCGAGGCCGGGCTGGTGATGTACCCGCAGGCGCAATTGCCCGTGCTGCATGCCGGCATCCTCGACGCGCTGCGCAAGGCCGGGCACGAGGCCCATGTGGCGCAGGAAGCCAACCGCACCCTCACCGTGCTGGCCTGCGTGGCCGGCGGCTGCGGCGTGGCACTGCTGCCCAGCTGGATACGCTCCATGGACTTTCGCGGCGTGCGATTTTGCGAAGTGCGCGATGGCCGGTCCCTGCCCAGCCTGGACCTCAGCGCCATCTGGCCCGCACGCTCCACGCCCACGCTGGCCGACCTGTTCGCACACCTGGACCTGGGCAAAGACTGAGTGCGGCCCGCATTGGCGCCGCACCGGTGCAAGAAACGGGATGCGCCCGCGCCTGCGCCGCACTACAAACCGCTTTCCCTCATTCACGGAAAGAAAAGGTGCCAGATGCAGCCATCGTCACAGCAACTCCACGGAAAAGTCGCCCTCATCACGGGCGCCAGCTCAGGCATAGGCCGCGAAGCCGCCAGGCTGTTCGCACGCCACGGCGCCAGGCTGGTGCTCACGGCCCGCCGCCAGCCGGAACTGCAGGCCCTGGTGGCGGAGATAGAGCAGGACGGCGGCCAGGCCATCGCGCTGGCCGGCGACGTGCGGGACGAGCCGCTGGCCCGGGCCCTGGTCGAAACCGCCACGGCGCGCTTTGGCGGCCTGGACATCGCCTTCAACAATGCCGGCATGACGGGCGATCCCTGCGCCCTGCCCGACCTGTCGCTGCAGGCCTGGCAGGAGGCCATCGCCACCAATCTCACCAGCGCCTTTCTGGGCGCCAAGCACCAGATACCGGCCCTGCTGGCACGCGGCGGCGGCTCGCTGATCTTCACCTCCACCTTCGTGGGCTACTCGGCGGGCCTGCCCGGCATGGGCGCCTATGCCGCCAGCAAGGCCGGCCTCGTCGGCCTCACCCAGGTCATCGCGGCTGAATACGGCCCCCGCGGCCTGCGGGCCAACGCCCTGCTGCCCGGCGGCACCGACACGCCCATGGGCCGCGCCAGCACCCCCACGCCCGAGGCACGCGCCTTTGTCGAAAACCTGCACGCCCTCAAGCGCCTGGCCACACCGGCGGAGATTGCAGCGGCAGCGCTGTTCCTGGCGTCGGATGCATCCAGCTTCGTCACGGGAACGGCCATGGTGGTCGATGGCGGTGTGTCCATCCAACGGACTTGAAGCAGAGCCCCGCCAAAGCCGTCGCGGCAATGGCGGCCCGCTCGGATCTTCCGGTCGCCTGCGGCGGCTTTATCAGGGGAGTTTTGAAAGTGGCATTCCTGCCCCAATAATTCCCCTGGAAACGATGCTTGCGCTTTCGCTGTTCATTCGCGCATCGTGGCCAAGGAGCAGGCTGATGTTTTCTGACCACGCAATTCACGACGAAGCAACTGCTCGGCAAATGGTGCCCGGATGCTGAATCGACATGTGGTGACATGAACCATTACGGGATGGCCGCACCTTTCTTCCAGGGAATGGATGATGGACAAACGAGGTGCATTGAGGCAATCTGCTTGAATCGGTAATACACTGCCCATGCAATCCATTGCATCGCGTCTCCAGCATTTACCGTCGGATGCAGGACCTGGGCAAAATGCCGCACAACCCTTGTTTCAAGCATTCTTCAGACAATAGATCAATTACATCCCATTACAGCATTGTGGACGGCTATGGTATTTAACCTTCGCACAAGGTCCATCGAATGCTCACGACATATACTCGCGCAAAACCGCAAGAATGGAATACCTGTTGTCCGTCCGATGTGATTTTTTCTCTTTGAAGAAAAGAACCGTTGCAGGGATTGCATACCCATGCTCGCAGGAGCTACAGGCAGGCACAGTTCCATTTCGGCTGTGAGCGTTCGTGAACACTGATTAATCGCTTCGAGATTGTTATAGTAAATAACGGAACTACCATGACTAGACACACTCAGCCCATCGTGGAGCGCTTGTTCAGGCCAATGGAACGCTCGACCCGCCAGCGCAGTTCGATACGCACGGTCATGGAAGAGGCTGGGCGCCCCCTGCTCCCCGCTGAAATCCTGGGCGCAGCGCAGCGCGAGGTGCCGGCCATCGGTCTGGCCACGGTGTACCGCAACATCAAGCAATTGATGGAAGCCGGTGAGGTGCAGGCCGTGGACCTGCCCGGCGAGGCCACGCGCTACGAACTCAGCGGCCGCGCCCATCACCACCATTTCCGCTGCATGAGCTGCAACCGCGTGTTCAACGTGCCCGGTTGCCTTGGCGACATGCAGCGCATCGTGCCCGAAGGCTTTGTGGTGGAGCGCCATGAGATGACGATGTACGGCATCTGCAGCGACTGCCACCAGAACGTGCAGTAGCGGCGGGCCCCGGGCCTCAGGCCCAGGCATCGGCAAGCCGACAGCCATGGCGCAGGCCTTCCCTGCGCCATGGCTGTTTCTTTTTCCCCGGTCCGCTGCCTCAGCGCCTGCCCGGCCGCACGCGGCCTGCGGCAACGCCCCCGGCCAGCAAGGCCAGCGCAGCCACCGCCCAGAGCATCGCCACCTGGCCCCAGGTCTGCGGCGCATGGCGCGGACTGGCCGTGAAGACCGGCTGCGCTGCAAAGTCCTTCGCGCCGAATGGACGGTCCTCGAACAGATAGGGATAGAAGAAAGTCCGCAGCCGCGCATGGAAGGCGGCAATGTCGTCCTGGTAGGCCAGCTGCGCCAGCAGGTCGGTGCCGGCCTGGCGGTGCAATGCGGCCTGCACGCCCACGCCGGGCAGCAGCCAGCCCAGGCGCCCGGTCCAGGCCTGGCGCGCCTGCAGGCCTTCCCGATAGGCGGCGAACTGGGGGGCGACGCTTTCATCACCGAGCTGCTGGAAGGCGTAGTACCACTTCCAGTGAAAGCCCGCAGGCAGCGGCGCGGTGTTGCGCCATTCGGGGTGGTTGCGGAAGAAGCGCTCCATGGTCTGCTCGCGCGGCAGGTCCCAGGCACCATGCACGGTCTGGCGCTGGGCCAGCATCAGCTCCACGCCCTGGCTCACGGGCACGGCGCGCGACAGCGCGGCATTGGCCAGCGTGGGCAGCACCAGGGTCAGCACGGCCCAGCAGCCCATGAGGGCCATGGCGTTGGCCACCGAACTGCCGCCCAGCGTGGCGACCACCAGGCACAGCCCGCTCCAGAAGGCCACATAGGCCATGGCGCTCAGCAGCACGGAGGCGATGGCGCCCGCCTGCGCCCCGCTGGCCAATGCCCCTGCCAGGGCCGGCAGCGCCAGGCATGCCAGCAACAGCACCGAACGCAGGCCCGCACGGCGCAGCCACAGCCGGCGCCCGCTGCCGGGCATGGCCTGAAGCGTGCCCAGGCGTCCCGATTCGCGCTCGCCCGAGACCAGGTCGTAGAGCAGTGCAATCAGGAACAGCGGCGCCAGGTAGACCAGCACAAAGGCGAAGTCGAAGCGGCCCGCCAGCGCCAGTTCGGGGTTGAAGCTCTCGCCTTCATGCAGCTGCGCCTGCAGCGCCAGGGCACGCACGCGCAGCACATAGGGCGCGGCATCGCGCAGGCCCAGGGCGAGGAAGGCCGTGGACGACGGTGCATCCCAGGTACTGTGAAAGCCGTAGTAGGCCACCGAGCCCGCATCGCCGGACTGTGCATGCCGACCTGCCTGGGCCGCCATTTCCTGCTGCTGCATTTGGGCCAGACGGTCCAGGGTCTGGCGCTGCGACGAGATCTCGCGCAGGCCCGACAGTACGGCCAGCGTGGACAGCAACAGCAGCAGGGCCAGGGCGCACAGCGCCAGGCGCGAGCGCGTCAGAAGACGCCATTCATGTCGTAGCCAGCTCATCGCACCACCCTCCCCAGACGTTGCGTGGCCACCAGCAAGGCGGCCGCCAGCGCCGCCAGCCATCCCAGCAGCACGCAGGCTGCGGGTGCCGCGCGGCGCAAGGCCGCCAGCGGCGGATCGGGCTCGTGATGGAAGTCGGAGACTCCGCGCCAGTGCTCGTGGCTGATGCGGTTGTCTCGGCTGGAACGGTCACCCGCGTAGCTGAGCTTGTCCACCTGCAGCTGGTTGAGCGCCTGCACCATGCGGTAGCGATGCTGCTCGGCCTGCTCCAGAAAGCGCCGATAGCCTTGCAGGTCGGTGCCGGCCACGGCCATGGACAGGCGGCGCAGCGCAATCAAGGGGCTGACCAGGGCAAAGCCGTCGGCGCTGCGCAGTTGCCGGGCCTGCAGATCGAAGCTGGCCTCGGCATGGCGCCTGAAGAGCTCGCTGGTCAGCCGCTCGCCCTCCATGCCGACCAGGCCCTTGTAGTTGACGGGCAGATCCTCCACACGCGACACGCCGTACTGCGCAAGCACTTTGGCGCGAAAGGCGGCGAAGTAGGGATCGTCGGGATTGTGGCTGTCGCCCAGCGCCGCCAGCTCGCGCGCCGTGGCGATATCGGTCTCGAAGCGCGTGGGCAATGCCAGGGCCGCGCCCACCAGCTCCGGCGCCAGCCGGGGCACCAGCACCACGCCAATGGCCCAGGCGGCCAGCAGGGCCAGCAAGGCATCGCGCCCGCGCCGCATGAGGGCCGAGACCGCGGTGATGCCCACGGCCCACAGCAGCAGCCACAGCACATGGCCAGCCGCCAGCGCGGCCACCAGGCTGATGGGCACGGGCGTGGCCACCGCCATCCAGGCCAGGGCCAGCAAGGCGGGCAGCAGCACCAGGGCCGCCACGCCCGTGAGCGCCAGCAGCTTGCCGGCCACGAACTGCCGCATGCCCACGCCCTGGGCCAGCAGCACGCGCAAGGTGCCGGCCTCGCGCTCTCGCGCGATGCAGGCATGGCCCACGAAGATCAGCAGCAGCGGTGCCAGCACCTGCAGCACAAAGGCCGGCGTGAGCTGGCCGAAGCGCAGCAGCAGCGACGACTGGCGCACATCGCCGAAGTTGGCGCTGTTCTGGCGGTGGCCTTCGAGAAACAGCGTGTGGCCGGTGTAGGCGTCTATGCCCGCATCGAAGGCCGCCAGCGGATTGAGCGGGCGGAACACGAAATGGCCGTAGTGCACCATGCGGTGCGGATGGCGGTCGGGCTGGGCCTCGAACTCGTGGTCCACCTGCGACTGGTGGCGTTCGCGCTGGGCCTGGGCCGCGCTGCGCTGGTCCCAGGCGGTGAAGGCGGCAGTAGCACCGAGCAGCAGCCACAGCACCATGCCCAGCACGGCCACGCGGTCGCGCAGCAGCAGGCGCCATTCCTCGCGTGCAATGGTCCAGGCCGTGCTCATGCCGCGGCCCCCTGCACGCCTGCGTCTGCGTCTGCGCCTGCGCCTGCGTCTGCGTCTGCGTTTGCACTCGCACTCGCACTCGCACCCGAACCTGTACCCGCGTAGTGGCGGTGCAGTGCCCGCACGTCAAAGCGCTCTTCCCCACGGGCCGCCACCTCCTCCACCAGCCTGCCGCCCGCGATGAAGCCCATGCGGTCGGCCACATCGGCCGCCCCCAGCAGGTCGTGCGTGACCATGAGAATGGCCACGCCCTGGCCGCGCAGCTGCGTGATCAGCCGGCTGAATTCGGCCGTGGCCTGCGGGTCCAGGCCCGAAGTGGGTTCGTCCAGCAGCAGCGCCGGCACCTTGCGTGCCAGCGCCAGCGCAATGGCCACCTTCTGCCGCATTCCCTTGGAAAAGCCCGAGACGCGCCGGTCATGCGCGGCCGCATCCAGCCCTGCAGCGGACAAGGCCTGGCCGATGGCATCCCTGCTGGCGGGCTGGCCCGCCAGGTCCAGCAGATAGGCCACGTTCTCGCGCGCGCTCAGGTGCTCGTACAGCGCCACGTTCTCGGGGATATAGGCGATCAGGCCGCGCGCCTGCGCGGCAGCCGTCACCGGGTCCACGCCCTGCACGCGCACCTGGCCGCTGCGCGGCCGCACAAAGCCCAGGAACAGGCTCAGCGTGGTGGTCTTGCCCGCGCCGTTGGCGCCCAGCAGCGCATAGATCTCGCCGGCATGCACGGCCAGGTCCAGGCCCTGGAGGATGGTGCGCTCGCCATAGTCCACCACGGCGCCCAGCGCTTGGAGCACGGGCGAGGAGGCAGAAGTGGGGTTGGAAGAAACAGGAAGGGATGGATGCATGGCGGGGCTCAGAACTTGGCTTGAAGGCCTACGGTGACGGTGCGGGCGGTGCCCGGCGTCACCCACAGCCGGCTGTACGAGCTGGTGTAGTAGGTCTTGTCAAAGAGGTTGTCCACGTCCAGCGTCAGGCGCAGCGTGGGGCTGATGCGCCAGTAGGCCACCAGCTTGGCGGTGGTGTAGCCGGGCAGATCGAAGGCCGCCTTGCCAGCGTCGGCCTCGGCCTGCGTGCGGGCCTGGCCCAGGCGCTTGCCCACGCGGGTGACGCCGCCGCCAATGCCGTAGCGCTGGCCGTTGGAGAAGGCGTTTTCGTAGACCGCCAGCACGCTGCCGTTGACCTTGGGCACGTTGAGCAGGCGCCCGCCCACTTCCAGCGTGTTGTCGCGCGAGATCTCCACGTCGTTGAGCACCAGGCTCGCATTCAGGCGCCAACGCTGCGTGACCTGGCCGGCAAAGTCGAACTCCAGCCCCCGGCTGCGGATCTCGCCGGCCGAGACCGAGTAGCCGGCGTTGCCCGGGTCGGCCGTCAGCACGTTGCGCTTGCGGATGTCGAACAGCGCGGCCGTGGCGCCCATGCGCCGGTCGGCGCTTTCCCACTTGGCGCCCAGCTCCATGGAGCGGCCGGATTCGGGACTGAAGCCCGCGCCGGCCACATCGACGCCCACGTTGGGCCGGAACGAGCGGCCCACGTTGGCATAGAAGGTCCATTGCGGCAGCGGCAGCCAGCTCAGGCCCAGGCGCGGAGAGGTCGAGGTCGGGTCCTGCTGCGTGGTCGCGCCCGTGCGGCGGTTGTGCAGCGACTGGTCATAGCGGTCCATGCGCAGGCCGGCCACCACGCGCCACTGGGGCGAGAGCTTGATGGCGTCCTGCAGGTAGAAGGCCGTGTTGCGCTGGCGCTCGAAGGTATCGGTATTGGCCGTGGGCACGGGCTGCGTGCCTCCGTAGACGGGGTTGTAGATATTGATGGCATAGGGATTGGCCGCCGTGGGGTTGGCGCGCAGCATCACCGTATCCATGTCGAAGCGAAAGCTCTCCAGGCCCAGCAGCAGCTCGTGTTCGACGGTGCCCGTTTTCACCGTGCCCTGCAGCTCGGCCTGCACGGCGATATCGTCGGACTGGTAGTCGCGGAAACGCCGCTGGCGCGTCAGGTCGCCATTGGCCAGCAGCGCATGGGGTTCGGTGGAAAAGCCGTTGATCGAGGTCTCGCGGTAGGACAGGCCCAGGCGGCTGCGCCACTGCGCGCTCCACTCATGCGAGAGGATGAACTGGTGCGTGCGGTTTTCCACCGTCACATCGCCGTCGCGCGGGTCGCCCAGGAAGCGGCTGCGCGAGATGGCGCCCAGGCGGTCGCCCACGGCCACCACGCCACGGTCCAGCGGCGTCTTGTGGCGCAGCAGCTCGCCCGAGTACTCCAGCACCGTATCGCGCCCCAGCTTCCAGGTGAAGGCCGGCGCAATCACCTGGCGGCTGGCGCCCACGAAGTCGCGGAAGCTGTCGCGGTCCTCCACGGCGATGTTGAGCCGGTAGGCAAAGTTCTCGCCAATCGGCCCCGTGCTGTCGAGCGCGCCGCGCCGCAGCCCGTAGCTGCCCGCATAGGCTTCCACGGAATGCGAAGGTGTCCACAGCGGACGCTTGGAGACGACGTTCAGCGTGCCGCCCGGCTCGCTGCTGCCGTAGAGCGCAGCGGCCGTGCCCTTGAGGAACTCGATGCGCTCCACGCCGGCCAGATCACGCGGCGCGTTGAAGCCGCGCCCCGAGGAAAAGCCGTTGAACAAGGTGGCCATGCCCACGTTCTGATCGCCGGGCAGGCCGCGAATGACGATGTTGTCCCACAGGCCGCCAAAGTTGTTCTGGCGCGAGACGCCGCCCACATAGTCCAGCACATCGTCGAGCTTGGTGGCTCCCAGGTCGTCCATGGCCTGGCGCGTGATCACGCGCACCGACTGCGGCAGCTCGCGCAGCGGCAGGTCGGTCTTGGCGCCTGCCGCCTCATCGGTGTGATAGGCGCCCGAGGCCGTGCGGCCCACGACTTCCACGGCAGGCAGCAGGGTCTGCTCCTGGGGCGACGGCGCTGACGGCACGGATGCCGCAGTTTGTTCCTGGCCCTGGGCCAGCACGGGCGTGGAGAAGAAAGCGGCAGCGCTCAGGGCAAGCGGCAGCGGGCGAAGGCCGGGGAGCGGCTTCGCGAGGATGGAGAAGGCAGTCATGATGAAAACGGGCACGGGCGCATGCCGCCGGCATCAGAAGCCGGCGCGCGCAAACACGGACATGCCGCCAGCACCAACGGTGCCGGCGGCAGAGAAGGAGAAAAGTGCTTGCGGATTCAGCGCGGCGGGTCGCGCGATGCAAAGGCCCAGCGGTTCTGCGAGGGGATGGCGCCGCCCACGGTGCGCGGCGGCACCCTCTCAGGCGGCGCGGCCACGGCCAGCGGCAGGCCGAAGTGCGGCAGCCAGGCCGCCGCATGCGGTGCATGGCCCATGCACCAGACGCAGACGGCTTCCGCGGCTTCCGCCTTTTCACCGGCCGGCGCCTTGTCCTCGCAGCCGTTCAGGCCGGCAAACGCCTGGCCGGGCGCTGCCGCCGCCTGCCGGATATGCGTTGCGCCGTGCAGGGGCATGCCAATGGCCGTGTTGAAGAACACGGCCAGCAATAGCAGGCGCAAAACAAGCAGACGCATAAGACGGCGATCTTACTATTGACAATTCAATATCGTTAACTATCCGCCGGCATTTTCAGCACGGGCCCCGGAGACAGCGCGGCAATATGGCACAGGCATGTGACAGCCGACTGGCGATTTCCCGCATTGTGCCTATTGATCTGCGGGCCCCACGCCCCGGAAGAACATGTCGCAGATCTGGTCCGCCACCTTCTCCAGCGAGCCCTTGCGGGGGTTGAACCAGGACTGTATGGAGTTGATGCTGCCCAGGATCATGATGCGCGCCAGGTGGATGTCGGCATCGGCCCGCAGGCGGCCTTCGGCGCGCAGGTCTTCGAGCAGGCCGCTCCAGAATTTCTGGTGGCGCTCGCGGCGCTTGATCTGGCGTTCGCGCACCTTGTCGGGCAGTTGGCCCAGCAGGCGGCCGTGGGCCAGGGCGAAGTCCCCATGCTTGATCAGGCCCGCCATCTGGCCCAGCACGGCTGCGCGGAAACGCTGCTCGGCCGTGGCGTCGGCGCCCAGCGCGGCAAGGCGCTCCTGCTGCTGGCTGATGATGCGGTTGCCGCCCTGCTCCATGACCTCGTCCACCAGCTCCTCCTTGGAGGCGAAGTGGTAGTAGATGCTGGCGGCCTCGATCCCGGACTGCTCGGCAATGTTGCGCATGGTGGTGGCAGAGTAGCCCTGCTCACCGAAGGTGCGGGCGGCCAGCTTGAGAAGGGTCTCGCGGGTCTCGTTGCCGTCGTGGGCGCTGGTCTGCCTTCTTGCCATGTCTGCCAGGGTGTGGATCGTTGTAGTGCGGCGATGCTAACAGGCTGTTGGTGGCACGCCAATCAAGCGTTCGGTACGCGCCCGCTGCCTGGCGGGCATGGCCGGGCCGCGAAACTGCGCCTGAAGAATCAGCCCCAAAGGCATTCCCGGGACTGCAATGGCCTGGCAATCAACGGCTCATGAATTTACGCGATATCGGCGGAAGATATTTCAAACCACGGCCAGGAATTCAATCCTCGCAATACAAAAAATCTATCCAGCCAATCGACAAGACAAATGAAACAACGCGTGTTAATCGCAAGATTAAATAGCAGAATCGAATCACATGTAATTTATTTTATAAATCGATAAATAAAATCGATTGATGAAACAAAATCAACACCCGCAACCGGTTCTGAAATGGGAACTTGTACGATCACCTCGTCGCGGCTGCCCAGGAAAAGCATGCCAGCACGCCCTCTCCAGAGGAGGAAGCGCCAACCACAATGCTCTGCAAATGTAACAAAGACGCAACAGCTTTTGTAAAGTGGAGGTTATCAAGATGCTGCTGGATATAATGCGGATCGCCTCGGAATATGCCCAGGCATGAGAAGAAGCTGTCTACACCCCATAGAACGCTCACATCATCAGTATTTATACTTACGGTGATATCTTCATCCCCCACTGCACATGCACCAACCTTGACCATTGCGTAAAGAGTTCCGGGTCGTTGTTCTTGCTGCGCAGTTTTCGACAAATAGCCGCACTTAGAAATTCTTCTATCAAGATGACTACATACCAAGAGCTGATTGCCCAGAAAAAACTGCTCGACCAGCAAATCGACGAGGCCCGCAAGCTGGAGTCCAAAGCGGCTCTGGCATCGGTGCAGGAACTGGTCCGGGAGTTTGGCTTCACGGCACAGCAGGTCTTCCCCTGGAAGCCCGATGGCAAGAAGAGCGCCCCCGCCAAGTACCAGGACCCCGAGTCCGGCAAGACCTGGACCGGCCGCGGCAAGCCGCCGAACTGGATCCTGGGCAAGGACCGCACCCTGTTCGAAATCAAGTGAGTCCCTGCCGCGCATGGGCCCGCCCGCACGGCGGCGCACATGCGCGGGCACATGCTCAGAGGTGCGTCATGCAGGCACCACCGCCGTGACCTCGATCTCCACCTTGGCCCGGTCTTCCACCAGATCCGCCACCTCCACCGCCGTCATGGCGGGGAAATGCCGCCCGATCAGCTCGCGGTAGTGCTTTCCAATGGCGGGATAGGCCGCCACGTATTCCTGCTTGTCGGTCACATACCAGGTCATGCGCACGATGTGCTCGGGCCTGGCGCCGCCTTCGGCGAGGATGGCGACGATATTGGCCAGCGCCTGCCGCACCTGTCCGGCAAAGTCGTCCGTCTCGAATTGCTGCTGGCCGTTCCAGCCAATCTGCCCGCCGACAAACACCAGCCGGGAGCCGACCGTCATTTCGGTGAGGATGCCATTGGCATAGCCTCGTGGCGCCAGCCAGTCCGGGGGTTGCAGAGTCTTCATTGCTTCATCCTGTTCTCGTTGAATCCGTAAAACCGTCCTGCGGCACCAGATAGGCCTGCAGGCGCTCGCGCAGATCGGCCGGCAGTGGCGTGGCCTTCATGCTGCGCAAATCCATGGTGACGATGGTCATGCGCGCAGACAGCCGTCGCTGGCCGTCCGGCCCCTCGAAACGCACATCGAACTGGAACGATGCCCCGCCGATGCGGCGCACCTCCAATACCTGGCGCAGCGTGTCGTGCCAGCGGCTGGGCGCCGTGAAATCGCATTGCACCGACACCGTGGGCGTGCCCACCTGGCGCTGTACATGCAGGGTTTGGAATGGCAGGCCCATTCCCCTGTCGAACCATTCCTCGACCAGGTCGTTGACCATTTCGAAATAGCGCGGGTAAAAGACGATGCCGGCCGGATCGCAATGGCGAAACAGCACCTGCACCTGGCTGACGAAGGCGGAGGCCATGGCGCGCGCTCACGGCATCTTGCGCAGCACGAAGCGCTGCAGCTTGCCGGTCTCGGTGCGCGGCAGGGCCGGCACGAAGACAATGGCGCGCGGGTACTTGTAGGGCGCAATGCTGGCCTTGACGAAGGCCTGCAGCGTGGCGGCCATATCGTCGCCGGCCGCAAAGCCGGGCTTGAGCACCACAAAGGCCTTGACCACCTGGCCGCGCTCGTCGTCGGGTGCGCCGATCACGCCGCATTCGGCCACGGCCTCGTGGCGCAGCAGTGCGTCCTCCACCTCGGGGCCGGCGATGTTGTAGCCGGCCGAGATGATCATGTCGTCATTGCGCGCCTGGTAGAACAGATAGCCGTCGGCATCACGCACAAAGGTGTCGCCGGGCAGGTTCCAGCCGTTTTGCACAAAGCGCTTCTGGCGCTCGTCGGCAAGATACCGGCAGCCGGTCGGCCCCTTGATGGCCAGGCGGCCGGGCGTGCCGTCGGGCACGGGCTGCATGTCGTCATCCACCACCTGGGCCACATAGCCGGGCACGACCTTGCCGATGGCGCCCGCGCGCACCTCCTCGGGCGGGCTGGAGACAAAGACGTGGATCAGTTCGGTGCCGCCGATGCCGTCGATCATCTCGATGCCCGTGGCCTGCTTCCACAGCTGGCGCGTGGCGTCCGGCAGGGCCTCGCCGGCCGAGACGCTTTTCCTGAGTGACGACAGGTCGAAGCGCGCTGCCTGCGCCGCCATCTGCCGGTAGAAGGTGGGTGCGGTGAAGACGATGGTGGCGCGGAAATCCTGCACCAGCTGCAGCAGCCCTTCGGGCGTGAGCTTTTCGGCCAGCACGGTGCTGGCGCCCACGCGCAGCGGAAAGCACAGCAGCCCGCCGAGGCCAAAGGTGAAGGCCAGCGGCGGCGTGCCGCAGAAGATGTCGTCCGGGCCCGGCCGGATCACATGGCGCGGGAACAGGTCGCACATGGCCAGCACGTCGCGGTGGAAATGCATGCAGCCCTTGGGCGCGCCCGTGGTGCCGCTGGTGAAGGCGATCAGGCAGACATCGTCTGCCGCCGTGTCGCAGCAGTCGAAGGTGTCGGGCTTGGCTGCGGCCAGGGCGTCCAGCGCATCGGCTGCGCCGTCGTTGAAATACAGCACGCGCGAGAGGTCCGGGCAATGGTGTTCATGGCCGGGCTGCAGGCACAGCTGCACCTCGTCCTTGAGGCGCACATCGCACAGCACGGCCTGCACCCGGGCCTTGGCGATGATCTGCTGCAGCTCCTTGGCACGCAGCAGCGGCATGGTGGGCACCGTCACCAGCCCGGCCTTGATGGCGGCCAGCCAGGAAGCCGCCATCATGGCGTTGTTGGGGCCGCGCAGCAGCAGCCGGTTGCCGGGCACCAGCTGCAGGTCTTCCACCAGCACATGGGCGATGCGGTTGGTCAGCGCCTGCAGTTCGGCATAGGTCATGGCGGCCTGGTCCGCGCCCTGCCTCCAGCGCAGGGCCACTCGGCCGCCCTGGCCGCGCGCCACCATGGCATCGACCAGTTCGGCCGCGCAGTTCAGGCGTTCGGGATAGGCCACGTCCGGCCCGTCGAGCAGGAACTCGGGCCATTGGTCGGGCGGCGGCAGGTTGTCCCGGGCGAAAGTATCGATGTGGGCGGAGGCTTGCATGCGATGTTCCCTGGCTTTGCGTTGAATGGGCAGCCTGCCGCTCAGGCCTTGAGCAGCTCGCGCGCGATGATGAGTTTCTGCACCTCGGTCGCGCCCTCGTAGATGCGCAGCGCGCGGATTTCGCGGTACAGCGTCTCCACCGGCATGCCCGAGACCACGCCCGCCCCGCCGAACATCTGCAGCGCGCGGTCGATCACGGCCTGGGCCGATTCAGTGGCCGTCATCTTGGCCATGGCCGCCTCGCGCGTGGTGCGCGTCTTCTTCACATCGCGCATCCAGGCGGCCCGGTAGGTCAGCAGGGCCGATGCGTCGATGGCCGTGTCCATGTCGCCCAGCGCGGCCTGGGTCAGTTGCAGGTCGCCCAGGGTCTGCCCGAACATGCGGCGTGACTTGGCGCGTGCCAGGCCTTCGTCCAGCGCGCGGCGCGCAAAGCCCAGTGCGGCGGCGGCCACCGAGGCGCGGAAGATGTCCAGCGTCATCATGGCCAGCTTGAAGCCCTGCCCCGGCTCGCCCAGGCGCTGCGACACGGGTATGCGGCAGTTGTCGAAACGGATGGTGGCCAGCGGGTGCGGCGCGATCAGCTCGATGCGCTCGCCAATGGAGAAACCCGGCGTGTCCGCATCGACCACGAAGGCGCTGATGCCGCGCGCCCCCGGCGCCTCGCCCGTGCGGGCGAACACGCAGTAGAAGTCGGCAATGCCGCCGTTGGAGATCCAGGTCTTGGCACCGTTGAGCACATAGTGGTCGTCTTCGAGCCGCGCCTCGCAGGCCATGGCGGCCACGTCGGAGCCGGCATCGGGCTCGGACAGCGCAAAGGCCGCAATGGCCTCGCCACGCGCCACGCGCGGCAGGTAGCGCTGGCGCAGCGCTTCCGACCCCATGAGCGATATCGCACCGCTGCCCAGGCCCTGCATGGCAAAGGCGAAGTCGGCCAGGCCTTCATGGCGGGCCAGGGTCTCGCGCAGGATGCAGACCGCACGCGAGTCCACCTCGGGCAAGGCCCCGCCCCAGGCGCCGCCGGGGCCGGACGGCACGGCATAGCGCAGCCAGCCGGCCTGGCCCAGGGCCTTCACCAGTTGGCGGCAGGCTGCATCGGCATCGTGGTGGTCCACATCGCCCAGGGATTGGGCGCACCAGGCATCGGCCTCATGCGCCAGCGTGCGATGGGCGTCGTCGAAGAAAGGCCAGTCCAGCCAGGAGGAATCACGCATTTTCAGTTTCCTTCGAAGACAGGCTTTTGCTTGGCCACGAAGGCCTCGTAGGCGCGGTGGAAGTCGCGCGTCTGCATGCAGATGGCCTGGGCCTCGGCTTCGGCCTCGATGGCCTCGTCCACGCCCATGTTCCATTCCTGGTGCAGCAGCTTCTTGGTCACGCCATGGGCAAAGGTGGGGCCTGCGGCCAGCTGGGCGGCCAGCGCGTGGGCGGCTTCGCCGATCTGTTCGGCGCCATGCAGGGCATTGAAGAAGCCCCAGGCAGCGCCCTCCTCGGCCGTCATGGCGCGGCCCGTGTACAGCAGCTCGGAGGCGCGGCCCTGGCCGATCATGCGCGGCAGCAGCGTGCAGGCGCCCATGTCGGCACCGGCCAGGCCTACGCGGGTGAAGAGAAACGCCGTGCGCGCCGCGGGCGTGCCCAGGCGCATGTCGGCCGCCAGCGCGACCATGGCGCCCGCGCCCGCGCAGATGCCGTCCACGGCCGCCACGATGGGCTGCGGGCAGGCGCGCATGGCCTTGATCAGGTCGCCCGTCATGCGCGTGAAGTCCAGCAGCTCGGGCATGCTCATCTTGGTGAGCGGGCCGATGATCTCGTGCACATCGCCGCCCGAGCAGAAATTGCCGCCCGCGCCCGTGACCACCACGGCCTTGATGTCGGTGGCATAGACCAGGGCGCGGAACAGGTCTCGCAGCTCGGCATAGGAGCCGAAGGTCAGCGGGTTCTTGCGCTCGGGCCGGTTCAGGGTGATGGTGCCGATCTTGCCGTCGGCCGATACCTGCCACACAAAGGTCCTGGCCTCGTAGCCGGCCAGGGGGCGCTTGTGGTGCTTCATGCTGTGTTCTTCGGGCTGGGTGCTCATGGTGTCTCCATCAAGAATTCAGAAAACGGGGGTGGACCGGGTTCAGCCGGTCATCACCTCGCCGCCATCGACGGCAATGGACTGGCCGTTGACCGAGGCGGACGCCGGCAGGGCCAGCCAGGCCACGGTCTCGGCCACTTCCTCGGGCTGGACCAGGCGGCCCTGCGGGTTGCGTTCGGCCAGCCTGGAGCGGGCCTCATCCGCAGTCATGCCGGTCTTGTCCATGATGTTGGCCACGGCGCCGCGCACGATGTCGGTCTCGGTGTAGCCGGGGCAGACGGCGTTCACCGTCACGCCCTTGCCTGCGGTCTCCAGCGCCAGCGAGCGCGTGAGGCCGATCACGCCATGCTTGGCCGCGCAATAGGCGCTGACATAGGCATAGCCGATCAGCCCTGCCGTGCTGGCCACATTGATGATGCGGCCCCAGCGCGCAGACAGCATGCCCGGCAGCGCGGCCTGCATGCAGTGGAAGGTGCCTGTGAGGTTGACGGCCAGCATCGCCTGCCACAGTGCGGCATCGGTGCGCTCGAACTTCTGGCTGCTGGCCTGGCCTGCGTTGTTGACCAGCACCTGCACGGGGCCGAAGGCCGCCTCGGCCTGCGCGAAGGCCTGGCGCACCGAGTCCTCGTCGGCAATATCCGCCTGCACGGACTGCACCATCTGTGCTGCCGGTGCCGTGCCGCCCAGCTCGCGCACGGCAGCCTCCAGCGCTGCACCATCGCGTCCCAGCAGCGTGACCCGCGCGCCGCGCGCCAGCAGCGCCCGCGCGCAGGCCAGGCCTATGCCGCGCGCCCCGCCCGTCACCAGGGCATGGCGCCCTTCAAGAAGATTCAAAGATATGGTCATTTCAATCACCCGTGGCGATGCGAGCCACCCGCAACCTATGAAACCGGCGCGCCACACAGCGAGGGACGCCGAGGAAGGGCCGCCCCGCACCGACGGTGTCGTCCCCCTCCCGCGAAGCGAGAGAGGGGGAAGGCGCGAAGCGACTCAGGGGGTGTAGTTTCATTTCGCGTCCAACTGCGCCATGGCGGCGGCGCGTTCGAAGTTGGTTTCCAACTGGCGCTTGCCGGGCTGGTACTGCGGCGGCCAGTCCACATCGTGGGCGCCCAGGCGTGCGGCCTCGCGCAGCGTCCAGGCGGCATCGGCCAGGTGCGGACGCGCCAGCGCGCACAGGTCGGCCCGGCCCGAGGCGATGATGGCGTTGGCATGGTCGGCCTCGAAGATGGCGCCCACGGCAATGGTCGGTATGCCGGCCTCGTTGCGCACGCGGTCGGCAAACGGCGTCTGGTACATGCGGCCGTACACCGGCTTCTGGTCGGGGCTGACCTGGCCCGAGGAGCAGTCGATCATGTCGGCGCCCGCCGCCTTGAAGCGGCGTGCGATCTCCACCGCATCGTCGGGCGTGATGCCGCCCTCCACCCAGTCATGGGCCGAGATGCGCACCGACATGGGCCGGTCCTGCGGCCAGGCTGCACGCACCGCCTCGAACACCTCCAGCGGAAAGCGCAGGCGGTTGTCCAGGCTGCCGCCGTATTCGTCGTCGCGCCGGTTGGTCAGCGGCGAGATGAAGCTGGACAGCAGATAGCCGTGCGCGCAGTGCAGCTCCAGCCAGTCAAATCCCGCTGCCGCGGCGCGCCGCGTGGCGGCCACGAAGTCCTCGCGCACGCGGTCCATGTCGGCGCGGGTCATGGCGCGGGGCACTTGCGAGAGCCCCTCCAAGTACGGTAGTGCCGACGCCGACAGCAGCGGCCAGTTGCCCTGCTCCAGCGGATGGTCGATCTGCTGCCAGCCCAGTTGGGTGGAACCCTTGCGGCCCGCATGCCCCAGCTGCATACCAATGTGCGCCCCGCCCTGCGCGTGCACAAAATCAACGATGCGCCCAAAGGCCTGCGCCTGCTCGTCGTTCCACAGCCCGGGGCAGCCGGGCGTGATGCGCGCGTCGGGCGAGGTGCAGGTCATCTCCACCATCACCAGGCCCGCGCCGCCCATGGCGCGCGCGCCCAGGTGCACCAGGTGGAAGTCGCCAGGCACGCCGTCGGTGCAGGAATACATGGCCATGGGCGAGACCACGATGCGGTTCTTCAGCCGCAGGCCGCGCGCCTGGTAGGGCGTGAGCATGGGCATGGGCGGGCGGCGGCCTTCGGGCACGGTCTCGCCCGCATGCTCGGCAATCCAGCGCTCGAAGCCCTGCAGCCAGGCGGCATCGCGCAGGCGCAGGTTCTCGTGCGAGATGCGCTGCGAGCGCGTCAGCAGCGAATAGGCGAACTGCTCCGGCTCCAGGCCCGCATAGCGCTCCACGTTCTCGAACCATTCCGTGGAATTGCGCGCCGCGTTCTGGATCTTGAGCACCTCCACGCTACGCACCTCCTCGTAGTGGCGCAGGCCGGCCTCGATGCCCCCCGCAGACCGCAGGCTGCGCGCCAGCTCGATCGCATCCTCCAGCGCCAGCTTGGTGCCCGAGCCAATCGAGAAATGCGCCGTGTGCGCCGCATCGCCCATCAGCACCACGGGCACGCTGCGCGGGCCGCGCAGCGTGTCCAGCGCATTCCAGTGCACCCAGGTATTGCAGATCACGCGCGGAAAGCGGATCCAGATGGCCGAGCCGCGCAGGTGCGTGGCATTGCTGACCAGGGCATGGCCGTCCAGCCAGGGGGCGAACAGCTTCTCGCAATAGGCAATGCCCTCTTGCTGGCTCATCTGCTCTATGCGGGCGGCCTGCCAGGTCTCCTCGGGCGTCTCCACGATGAAGGTGGACATGCCGTCTTCATAGCGGTAGGCATGGGCCTGGAACCAGCCGTGCTCGGTCTGCACGAAGGCGAAGGTGAAGGCATCGAACACCTTGGTCGTGCCCAGCCACACGAAGCGGCAGCGGCGCTGGTCGATATCGGGCCGAAAGGTATCGGCATAGCGCGTGCGCACCTGGCTGTTGATGCCGTCCGAGGCGATGACCAGGTCGGCGTCGTACTCGCGCGCCATCGCCTGGTCGTCCTGCACGAAGTTCTCGAACACCAGCTTCACGCCCACGTCCTCGCAGCGCGCCTGCAGGATGTTGAGCAGCTTCTTGCGGCCTATGCCGATGAAACCATGGCCGCTGCTGCGCAGGCTCCGTCCCTTGAAGTGGATGTCGATATCGTCCCAGTGGTTGAAGGCGTCACCAATCGTGCGGGCCGACACCGGATCGGCCTCGCGCAGGTTGTCCATGGTGGCGTCCGAGAACACCACGCCCCAGCCAAAGGTGTCGTAGGGCCGGTTGCGCTCCACCACCGTGACCTCGTTGGCGGGGTCCTGCAGCTTCATCAGCAGGCCGAAGTACAGGCCGGCGGGACCTCCACCGATACAGACGATCTTCATACCGCAAACCCTTTTCTCGACGGGCGGCAGGCGCCCCAGGTTCAGCAACAGTGCCCAATCACTTTAGGCCTGAATAGTTTAGGTTTGAAATATATGGACAAACCGCCACCACGGACATGGGGAGAACACGGATATGCCACCGGCTCCCGTTACGATGCCCGCTCACCAGGAGACACCCGCTTGGAGAAATACCGCTTCAATGTCTTTGGCCGCATCATCGCCATCGAACGGGCAGACGCCCACTGGCGCTGCTTCAACGTGGGCGCGGACGGCAAGCGTGCCCCTGCCCTGCTGGCCATCCCCGCCGACGTGACCCACGCCGAACTGGCCCAGTACCTGTACGACATCTATCACGAGAGCGCAGCCGCATCGGACCAGGACATCTTCGAGATCACCTGACACCCGGCCCGCAGCGCCCCCCGCATTCCCAACCCCCTCTATCCGCCAAGGAGCCCCTCTTGTCCCAGCCAACCGAAGTCCGCGAACTGAAGCCGGGCCTCACCCCCTTCCCCGCCGCCGCCGACATCTTCGTGGCCGACCAGCCCTGGCTGGCAGAGCACCTGCTGCCGCTGATCTCCATCGACCTGGGCCTGATGCGGCCCGAACTGGCCGGCACCGTGGTCCACATGCTGTGCCCCGTCGAGCCCTTCGAGGGCTGCATAGGCGATGAGACCGAAGCCCACCACAACGCCTTCACCGCCCCCAACTGGTTTGCGCTGGAACTGACGCCCGACAACCGCTACCGCTTCCTGGGCAACGAAGGCTTCTTCCAGCGCGCGCCGCAGCACGGCGGCCAGTTCACCAAGGACGCCTACGCCTGCGAGCACACCGACGAAATGCTGGCCAGCCACGCCAAGGCCAGTGCCTACTACGCCGAGCACGGCCGCTTGGCCAGCTACTCGCGCTACGGCAAGGGCGAGCCCGTGGAGCAGGACTACCTGGACAGCCTGGGCGGCGGCATCTGGTACGGCAACTGGACCAGCCACCCGCCCATTCCCCCGGCCTTCCAGCTGGACGAAGCGGAAAACGCCGGCATGGGCGATGAACTGGAAGACGACGGCATCCGCATCACCCGCGACGGCAAGCCCTTCTTCCACGTGGCCAACGTGGCCGGCTACAACTGGTGCGCCACGGGCGCGGACAGCATCCTGCTGTTCTACGAGCCGGAAAGCCGCACGGCGCTGTTCACCTTCGACTGGACCTGAGCCGGCCGAGCAGCGCCGCTCAGACGCGGCCCTGCTCGGGCGTGACGATCAGATGCGCCAGCAGCGGCCGGATGCGATCGTCCTGGTAGTAGCCGCCGTATTCCGTGTAGCGCAGAAAGGCGGCATTGCAATGGTGGCAGCGCCAGAGCGTGCAGCGGTTGTACGGGTGCCAGCCCAGGGCGATGGGGGCATCCGGTGACCACTGGTTCGTGCCCTGTGGGTGATATTCATCGAGCAGTTCCCGCGTCTCCGGCGTGCCCAGCGCACCAACCTGCTGCAGATGCGAAGTCTTGTCCGCCCCCGACAAGGACTCCCAGCCCGGCCTCCACAGCACAGCGCAGTCCGCGCATCGCTGCTGCTCGGCCGCCGCTGCGGCGAAGGCTCTCAATTCGGGTTCGGGAAGGGGGGTTGAAGTTGTCATGAAACGGGGCCTCGGTTTCCATGGATTGTCCGGCAGGTTTGGGGGACGGGCTACCAGTGGAAAACATCTTGCTGTTCCACGAACCTGGAAACGCTACGGTACTCTTCACCACCGACTGGACATCACGATCAGCCATGGCCTTGCCCCGGCTAGTCGGCTGGCAGGCATGCCCGTGTCAATCCAGCGGCTCGGGGCAGCCAGCGGCGTTGCTCCCCTCCAGACAATCGAACGCCCTTTCGGCACAGGCCTCCACTCTCGTCCATTCGCCAACTTGCATGTTGAAGCTTTCCGGCATGTCCGTGCCGTACGCCTCAAAGACGGCATTGATGGCATCCACCAACTGCCCCATCAGCGATGCCTCCTGCTCATCGAGAAGAATTTCACCGATCGCCATACGAGCATCACTGCCAAGATCCGTATCGTCAAAAATGAAATGTATGGCCAAATCAAGATGGTCGTATTGAACGTCTGCAGGAAATTCCTGATTCACCCAGGCTTTCATCTGATACTTCAAATCCTTGAGTTTCCTCAAATATCCGAGCAATTCCATTCTCATTTCAGGATATTTCAAGCGAGGCATCTCAATATCTTCCTATCCTGTTACCCGCCGATTGTGAGTAGCCCTGGAGCTTGTTATGCATTTTATAAAATCAATAAGATTTTATCCCCTTTATTAACTAGATTAACAATTAAATTAATGACAGCATTAAGATGAAAGTAACTTATAATACCCCGTCGGCAGCACCTTCACGATCTCTCCTGTAGATTCCAAATAAATCAAGGCTGATTTAATTGCATCATCAGCATATTGGTTTTTGAAATTAAATCCAATCGATTCAAAATAGAAGAATAATCTATTTGCGCTAAAAAAATCTCCATTCGACAGGAAATAATCATTTATATCAATAACCGCACCTTCATGAGAGAACTCATAACCACATCCATGCTTTTTAAATTCCCACTTATTCATCTCCTCATCAAAAACAAATCCGCTGCGAGGAAGAAATTCTATATTTGATAGCTTCACAAGATCACTATGGGTTCTCATGAAAGAAAGATGTAGAATCTCCTGTTTTTCTACATATTTTTTTATGCCAAAAGCAATATTTTTGATAAGGGAATAATCTACCACAATCAATACCTTGTTCTATTTGAACGAGCAACGGCGGCGTCTTAAGCGTGCCCAAAGCAGCCGCATCGCCTTGTGGATGCCCTGCGGGTTGTATTACTGCAGCGCATTGCTCCAGGGATACAGCTTGGCTGGCCCTCGCCGGTCCGTCAGGGCTATTGGTGTGCCCGAGTGGCCGCAATGGCAGTGGTAGTGGTGGATAGCGCTGTTACCGGCCTGCTGAAATGTTATAGATCGACGTGCACACCCACCTTTGCATAGATGCAATATCAAAAGTCTCGCTTAACTGCATGAGTGCATTAGCCAAGAAAAATCTATGCCACTTGGCACTAGTCTTTATCCCACGGAATATTAAATCATGGTAATATTTTATTTACCAAAACACCCATATTTACCCATCGAATTATTTATCACCATTTCTTCACCAGAAGAAATTATTTCTTTATTTTTTATAAAGAAATAAGTAAAAATTCCGTCATCCATTGATTCTTTATATTTCATATTATCTTTTATATTATTTGAATATTTCTTCAAATCCTCAATAATAAATAATTTGGGCGTATATGGCGGAAATATGCAAACAAAATCGTAATCTCTATTTATATAATAACTAAAATCATCTTTTTTAAAGAAATACCAACTCAATATTATTGAAATAATAATAATTGCTGTTAATTTAATTTTCATGGAATTTGCCAATCTTGGCTTGTGGTGAGCGCGCCAGAATCTTTATCTATAAACCATAGACTGCCATCATCAAGACTATCTTGGCATTTATTTTCACAGTCATTTTTTGTTTTTGAAGATAGCGAGCAATTTCTGCCTTTTTGATTGTTGTGCAAATCCATTATTTCCTCCTTTTTTGCTTGACCTGCTTTTGTTCCATACTCCTCGTGAGTATCGCCAACAGATTTCGCCTGGTCTACCCCCATCCTTAAGCTCATAATGCAAGACCAATAACAATGACGGAATGCATCGCCCTTTCCATTGTGCAACTCATTTCTTGGAAATTTTCTCTGAGCTGTAGACAGGGCATCTTTATTATCAGATCTTGTACTAAGAGCATCCCATGGCCCGATATTCCATATATGACTCAGCTCTTCCATCAAACCTAGTGGATCTATGCCTTTGTTTGGATTTTTGACATAAATATTCTTATTGACCCCACCTGCCAACCCAATCGGATCCTGATTCACATAACTCCCCACCACCGGATCGTAATACCGATGCCGGTTGTAATACAGCCCCTCATGGTGCTGCCCCGGCAGCCGGATTGCCTGATGGATGCCTTGCGGGTTGTACTCCTGCAGCACATTGCCCCAGGGGTCCAGCTTTGCGGCCCAGGCCACTTGGCCGGTCTGGTCCGTCAGGGCCATGGGCGTGCCCAGATGGTCGCAGTTGTAATGATGGATGGCTACGGAGCCCTGTCGCGCTCGCTCCTGCTTTTGCAGTTACTTGCGCATCTCCTGCAGCATTTTTATGGTGTGCTCGTCGTGGATACCCAACATGACCAAGCGATCTGCACGCGTTTTGGCCCCATCTTGTTATAACCCATGGGGCTGAACAATCCACGCATATCGAGACTCACTGTGACTGGTGATCTTTATTTTCAACAATCTCTTTACTTATTAGAAAATCACCGTATGGCCATACGGTTATGGTGGTCGTTCTAATAAAATTGTTATTTCCGTCAGATCTTGAGTGTTTTGATAACTTGAAATAATGAGTTTCTTCCCCCAATGTATTTGAAATACTTATTGATGCAGGGAAAGCAGTTGGTTTAATGTTCGATTCTTTTATCCTAAGTTCGACATTTTGACGAATTAGATAACGATGGCTTTGCCATCCCAGTATATCTTTGACACTCAAATCATAGTCTGGATTTCCCAGTTTATTAAAAATATAAGATAAATTAAATCCCTCTATATCCGATAAATCAATTTTCATTGGCGCCATCAAGAAAGTTAGCAAAGATATTATTTGAAAACCAAGCGTTGCGGCTATTATGTAAATTACTGTCTTCATCATCTTTCTCAATCTTTGCATCTTCTATATATTGGATTGCCTTTAGGCGATGCCCCATTCCATGGCCAACCTGTTGAATGTGATCCGTCTTCTGAGCCTGCGCCAATGGTTGTACTACTCCCTGTCACGACTGCCACATGCCCAGTAGCGTCCCCATATGGATATGCCACCGCAACAATATCACCAGGCTTTGGAGACGTAACAATTTCGAATCCGGGAATCGCTTTTTGTGGATTTGCCCAATCTCCAGCAGTTGCTGGTCCTCTTGGGATAATTCCAAATCTGTAGCGCGAGGGAGATTCGACATCTGCATTTTCTAGCACTTCATGAACAAAGAGATTACATTTATTTCTCTTTGACCCAAAGCCATAATTCGAGGCGTATGAGTATCTTTCTTGATTATTTAATTTCTCCGCTGCTTTCAAAATTCTCTCTGCACACGTTTTTACGGGGGCCAAGCCCAAAGGATCCATGGAAATCATGGGATTTATCGCATATATACTTTTGTTAACCCCTCCGGCCAACCCAATCGGATCCTGATTCACATAACTCCCCACCACCGGATCGTAATACCGATGCCGGTTGTAATACAGCCCCGTTTCCCTGTCATGGTGCTGCCCTGGCAGCCGGATCGCTTGGTGGATGCCTTGCGGGTTGTACTCCTGCAGCACATTGCCCCAAGGGTCCAGCTTGGCCGCCCAGGTGACTAGCCCCCGTTGGTCGGTCAGGGCCATGGGCGTGCCCAGATGGTCGCAGTGGTAGTGGTGGATGGCGATGCGGGCGTGCTGTTCTTTTTCCTGGTCCTGCAGTTTGGCCTGCATGCCGCTGAGCAGGCGGGTGGTGCTTTCGGCCTGTTCGCCCAGCATGGCCTGGGCGCTGGGCGGCAGGCCGTGCTCCAGTGTGTGGCGCAGGTGGTGGGCCGCGTCTTGCTGCATGTCGCGCGGCATGGCGTCGAGCATGGTTTGCATCAGGGCCAGGGCCGGCGCGTGGTTGGGGTCTTCCGGGTCAGGCAGGCCTGCGGCGATGGCTTGCACCAGCAGGTGGGGCTCGTCTTGGGGGTCGCCGCTGGCCGTGGTGCTCAGGCGCACCAGGGGCGTGAAGCTGCCGGGTTCGTAGATGGTGTGTTCTATGTGGCGCGTGTCATCGCCGCCCTGCAGGCGCTCGGTGTGGATGAGGCGGTCGCCGTCCCAGCCGTAGTAGTGGGTGCGGGTGGATTCTGTGGAGTCCGCGCTTTCGACCTGCTGCTTCAGGCGCCTGCCCAGGGCGTCGTAGGTGTAGCGGCTGTGGTGGCGCAACTGCTCGGCGTTGCCCTGGATCTGGCTGCTGCGCACGGCGATGAGCTGGTGTGCTCCGTCGTAGTGCAGTTGCTGCTGGCTGTGGTCTGCATGCATTTGCGCGATGCGGTTGCCGCAGGGGTCGTAGCGCCAGACGCGGTCTTCGCTGAAGCCGATGCGGTTGTCTTCCCAGCGCTGCACGGGGCCTTGCCGCTGGCCTGCAAGGTGGCCCAGGCCCATGAGGTTGAAGTCGGTGTGCCGCCAGTGGGCGTGGACCTGGGCGGCCCAGCTGTCCTGAGGGCTGGCTTGACCCGGTGCGCCCGGTGCGGGCAGGCGGTTGCCGGCAGGGTCGATCTGCCAGCGGGCGGTGGTCTGGGGGTCCTGGCTGTCGGTGGCCGCTCTGAGGCGCCCGGCGCTGTCGTAGCCGTAGCGCAGCAGTTGTGCGGCCTGGCCCGGGGCGCCGGCCTGTTCGATGGCAACGAGCTGGCCCAGGCTGTCGTAGTGGTAGCGGCGGCCAAGGATCTGGCCGATGAGGGGCTGGACGAGGTGTTCCCTGCCTTCCATGCTTTGCAGGCCTGTGGTGCCCAGGGCCGTGAGGCGGCCCATGCTGTCCCATTGGCGTTGCACCTGCAGGGGGTGGTGTGCGTCTGCGTCTGCATCTGCTTCTGCTGCGGGGGTGGGTGGGTGCAGGCTGCGGCGGACTTCGCGGTGCAGGGCGTCGCGTTCGAAGTCGATGAGGCCGGCGCCGTTGAGCTGCAGTCCGTGCACATGGCCTGAGCCGTAGGTGAGCCAGGCGATCTTTCCCAGGCCTTGCAGCTGGCTGTGCTGGCGTGCGCCCAGCGCGTCCAGGCTGTGGGCGATGCGGTGTTCGTATTCGATCTGGTCTGCGCCGCCGCCCCCGTTGCTGTGCTTGCCGGGCCGGTACAGCTGCTGCACTTCTGCGGTGATGCGGCCCAGGGCATCGCGTTCCAGTGCTATGCGGCTTTGCAGTTGGATGGTGTTCTCTGCGGTGTTCTCGACGGTGTGCTGCCAGACGCTGGCGGTCATGAGGCGTCCGGCCGCATCCCATTCGTAGCGGTGGGTCTGGGCCGGCGCATGGGCCGTGGCGGGCAGCTGACGTTCGACCAATCTGCCGCCTTCGTCCCAGCGGTAGTGGCTGCTGCTTTGCCGTGCAGCGTTGCCGTCCGTGGCTTCCATGAGCTGGCCTGCCGCATCCCAGCGGTAGCGCTGCAGCCGCTGGTCAAACCCTTCTTCCTGCACGAGCCGGTCCAGCGCGTCCCAGGCAAAGCGGCTTTGCGCACCGTTTTCGTTGACGAGGCGCGTGAGGCGGCCGGCGCTGTCGTATTCGAAGGCCAGG